>DASSUO010000307.1:0-2322 GCA_035706925.1 Moraxellaceae bacterium | reverse complement strand
CCACAAGATAGGGGTGCCAGCGGGAATTACAAGCGGCACGCTACCGTCGTCGCAGGTCGCAGGTCGCAGGTCGCAGGTCGCAGGTCGCAGGTCGCAGGTCGCAGGTCGCAGGTCAAAGGTCAGAGGTCAGAGGTCAGAGGTCAGAGGTCAGAGGTCAGAGGTCAGAGGTCAGAGGTCAGAGGTCGCGGGGCCTGCCCACGGTTGCGAAGGCTGGCGGGAAATTCGATGGCGCAGTCAATCAGCCAACCGGCGGTGTGATGGCCCGCGCGTTCCGGTCGCCGGCAGGGCTGGCGCGGCCGGCGCCACGCGGTATAGTCACCGGATTCCCCCGGGGCCCACCACCATATGAACAAGCCCATCGCCAAGGCTCCTGTGTCCATCCGCATCGACGTTCGCTGGTGCCTCGATGAACTGCTCAAAGATGGCCGCATCAGCCAGCGCGACGCCAATCTCGTCGCCACCACGCCGCGCGACCGCGAGCAGCTGCACTGGCATCCGCTGCAGGTAATCGCCAGGTTCAACTTCGAGGACACGGACAAGACCAAGGCCGACAAGACCGGCCTGCTCAATCTCGATGTCCTGACCGACTGGCTGGGCGAGAAGGCCGGGCAGCCGGTCTTTCATATCGACCCGATCAAGATTCGCGCCGGCGAGGTCACCCAGGTCATGGGTTACAAGTTCGCCGAGCGCCACGGCATCCTGGCCGTGGCCACGGACAAGGACACGGTGACCATCGCCTCGGCCCAGCCTTTCCACAGCGACTGGGTGGCAGACCTGCAGCAGACCTTGCGCGGGCGCGAGATTGTCCGCGTGGTCGCCAATCCGGCGGACATCCACCGCTATGCCATCGAGTTCTACCGGCTGTCGCGCGCCATCGAGGGCGCCAATTCCGCCGACCTCGGCTCCAAGCAGATGGTGGGCAACTTCGAGCAGCTGCTTGAACTCGGCAACATGTCGGCCTCGCCCGATGCCAACGACCAGCACATCATCAACATCGTGGACTGGCTGCTGCAGTACGCCTTCGACCAGCGTGCCTCCGACATCCACCTGGAGCCGCGTCGCGATGTCGGTCGCGTGCGTTTCCGCATCGACGGCGTGTTGCACAATATCTATGAATTTCCGCACCTGATCATGAATGCGGTAGTGGCCCGCATCAAGATTCTGGGCCGCATGAACGTGGCCGAGAAGCGCAAGCCGCAGGACGGCCGCCTCAAGACGCGCAGCCCCAAGGGGCAGGAAACCGAGTTGCGTCTCTCCACTTTGCCCACCGCCTTCGGCGAGAAGATGGTGATGCGTATCTTCGACCCGGACGTGCTGGTGCGCGGCTTCAAGGAGCTGGGCCTGGCGGGTGAGGATCTTGCCAAGTGGAATTCGATGGTGGCGCAACCCAACGGCATCATTCTGGTAACGGGTCCGACCGGTTCGGGCAAAACCACCACGCTCTATTCCACGCTCAAGCAGCTGGCCACCGACGAAGTCAACGTCTGCACCATTGAAGACCCCATCGAAATGATCGAGGGCTCCTTCAACCAGATGCAGGTGCAGCACAACATCGAGCTCGACTTCGCCGAAGGGGTGCGCGCGCTGATGCGTCAGGACCCGGACATCATCATGGTTGGCGAAATCCGCGACTATGAAACCGCGGACATGGCCATCCAGGCGGCCCTGACCGGTCACCTCGTGCTGTCCACGCTGCACACCAATGACGCGCCGTCCTCGGTGACGCGACTGGAAGATCTCGGCGTGCAGCCTTTCCTCATTGCCGCGACCATCCTCGGCATCATGGCCCAGCGCCTGGTGCGCACGCTGTGCCCGCACTGCAAGGTCGAGGCCGAGTGCGACGAACAGGCCTGGGTCGAGCTCACCCGTCCCTGGAAGGCGCCGGTGCCCAAAAAGATTTTTGCGCCCAAGGGTTGCCTGGAGTGCCGTGATACCGGCTATCTCGGCCGCATGGGTGTGTACGAGATCATGCTCATGTCGCATGAGCTGCGCCGCATCATCAGCGCTGGAGCGCCCTTGGGCGACATCCGCAAGCAGGCCTACAAGGAAGGCCTGCTGCCGCTGCGTCTGTCCGGGGCGCAGAAGGTGGCGGCCGGTTTCACCACCATCGAAGAGGTCATGCGCGTCGCCCCGCTGGACTGAGTCCGGCCGGGTGCAGGAGAGTGCGTGGTTAAGGAGCGGCGGCCAGGCATCGGGCCGTCACACAGGATTCACCGCCCACCATCAGAATGGGCGGGAATTTACACAGAGTGTCAGGGAGTCAGGTAATGGGATCTGCTGCATTTTTCTTCGTTGTTTTTGCCATCGTGTTGATCGTCCTCA
>DASSUO010000306.1:0-7390 GCA_035706925.1 Moraxellaceae bacterium | reverse complement strand
GGCAAGCCGGCCTCCAGCGTCAGATCGATGGAGAACGTATTGAGTGATCCCTGTGACTGCTGCGACGACGTTCCAATGACAACCGTGCGCTTTACCACGTCCTGCTGGACCGCCCCGGTGAGCGCTCCCTTGTATTGCAGGCCGGCGCCACTGTCCCATCGCCCGTAAACACCGGCGAAGGTACCGCTTGCTGTACCACTTGCCGTGCGATTGTCGAAGGACATCGTGCCATCAAGGGTACCGGCCGCCGCACCGAGCAGCAGCTCTTCGCGCCAGTAGCCGTCGGCGCCCAGCGCCAGCATGTTGCCATTCATGTGGCCGCCCGCACTTCCTACCGTGCTGTCGCTACGCTCACTCATGTCCATTGTCGTCGCTTCAGCCCATACACCTTCGATGCGGGAGGTGGGGCCGCTGTAGTGCAGGGCATCGGTCATGCCGTTATCAGGCACCGGCGCCACCGGCATTCCGCCGCGACGCAGGGTATCGAGGTCGGCCAGTGTCGCTCCGGGTTCGCCACCGCGCGAGGCAAGACCGAGACGGTTGCCACGAACGCTGAGGAGCTGTGCGAAGCGCGCCGCGGCGCGGGTGCTGGCATCGGTCGCCACCAACACACTGTCGCCGGCCAGTCCGTCAAACGCAGTACGCGCCTGTGCAGCAGTCAGAGGCGCAATGGCAAGTGCCAGCGGATCAGCGGAATTCACGGCTTGCCGCGCGTCGATGGCAGTCGCCACCGCCTGCTGGTTGAAGGTCAGGCTGACTGTATTGAAGCCGACATTGTTGCGTGTGAACGACACCTGCACTGACGTGGGCAGATACGTGACGGCCGTATCCAGAAACACGAGATCATTGCCGACCGACGCAAATGTGCCGTTCACCACGCCCGCGGTCAGTACCGTGTAGGTGCAACAGCCCGGCCGCGTGTAGTCGCCCGGCTGTGGCACTACTTTGAGCAGCCCGCCAAGCGTGGCCGTTCCGCCCGTGGTGATGCGATCCGTGTTGCCATCGGCATCCACCTTGATGTCGATCTCGCTGTTGGCGCCCAGTAGCAGATTGCCGCCAACCGCGAGTGTCCCGATGCCATATCCCGGTGCCACGCGACCCGCACTTGCATCGACATTTCCCGTCACTTTTCCCAGCCCCTGCAACACGGTGCCGGCCGCGAGCGTGAGGTCACCGCCGAGTGTACTGGCCAGACGCAGGGTGCCACTGTCGACATAGGTATGCCCGGTGAACGCCGAGCTGTCGCCGGTCAGCAACAGCTCGCCAGCGCCGACCTGGCGCACATCGCCGCTTCCCGTCAGGGAGCCATTGAAACTGGTGAAGTCGCCGTGATCGAACGACAGTGTGGCGCCGCTGTCCACGCGTGCGTTGCCGAGTAGCTGACCCACCTGGGTGCCATCGCCAACACGCAATTCGCCCGCGGCGACGTCCACGCTCGTCGTTACCAGGTTGGTGACGGTCAATTGTCCGGCACCCGCTTTGGTAAACAGGCTGCTGCCGTTGATTTGTTGCGCGTAGGTCACGTCGAAGCCGTTGGTATCAAGTCCGCCGCCACCCGCCAGCAAACGCAGTGCGCGCAGATCATTGAAGGCGGCCTCGTACTGCAGCATGCCGCCGTCCATGGTCAGCTCGCCGCCTCCCAGTCGCGCATCGCTGTCGACACCGAGACGACCCGCTTCAATCCGCACGCCGCCCGTTTGGGAGTTCGATCCCGTCAGCACGGTAGTGCCGCTTCCCTGCTGCACCAGCGTACCGGCACCACTCACACTGGCATTAAGCGTGAGCGTATCGCTGCGGTTGATGGCCAGATTGGTGCCGGAGGACAGTCCTACCGCCCCCCCGATGTTGCCCGTCGTTCCCCCGTCGCCAATCTGCAGATCGCCACTCGTGACCTGTGTGCCGCCGGTATGGCCCAGGTTGCCGGTCACGATGAGCAGGCCGGGGCCGACCTTCTGCAACAACCCTGCACCCGACGTGCCTCCGGTGAATACCGATGTGTCGCTGCGATCGAAGCGCAAGGCCGTGCCCGAGGCCAGCGCAACATCGCCGGCCAGACTGCCGCTAGTTCCACCCAGACCGACGCGGAGGCTGCCCCCCTGGACCTGGATGGTCCCCGTAAAGATCTGGTCGGTCGTCAGAACGAGCTCACCGGTGCCCGCCTTGATGACGGTTCCGGCGCCGCTGATCACGTTGTGATATTGCGTGAGGTCATCGCGGCCGAAGATCAGCGTGGCGCCCGCATCGACTGCCACATCGCTCGCGAGATTGCCCTTGAGACCGCTGCCCACCTGCAACGTCCCTTCCGCCACATGGACATCCCCGCCATTCCCCGCGGTACCGGTGTAGATGAGCGTGCCCGTACCCGTCTTGGTGAACAGGCCCCCGTTCTGGGTGATGTCGCCATCGAACGAAAAGGAGTTCGTGCCATCCACTTCGAGACGCCCGCCATTGGCACCAATGGTCACATCGCGTCCGATATTGCCGAGCAACAGGAGACCGCCATTGTCGTCCAGCGTGACGGTGCCAAAGCCAAGGCCTTGTTCACTGGAGGCGGCCACCAATCCGTTGCGCACCGTCAATCCGCCCAGGAAGGTGTTGGCCTGTGTCGGTGCGAACGTCACTGTGCCCGCACCATTGACCAGCACACTTCCCGCGCCGGTGATATTGCCCGCCATGTTCAGGGTCCCGGCACGATCGATAACGAGCTGCGCACCGTTTTCAACGGTAATGTCGCCCGACATCGACCCGTTGCTGCCGCCATTGCCCACCTGCAAGACACCCGCGGCGATATCGACGCCACCTGGCAGCACCAGATCGCCGGTCAACAACAGACGGCCTGTCCCTTCCTTGCGAAGTGCGCTGTCGGCAGCCATGCCGGTGATGCCGCCCACGGACTGCACATCATAGGTTCCGACATCGACAACGCCCATGCCGTCCATGATCTGGACCGGGCGAAGACTGGTGGTATTGGTGAGCACGCGCAGACCACCGCCCTGGGTGAGCCGCAAGTCGCCACTGCCCAGCGCATCGGGATTGGCCAGGACGAGGTAACTTCCCAGGCCGGCCACGATCGTGTCGCCGACATAGGTGTTGGCGTTGGTGAGGGTCAACGTGCCGGGACCGAACTTGAACAAGGTTCCGCTGCCGCTGATCACGCCGTTCATGACCAGGTTGCCGAACAGCCCGCCGCTGCCCGCGAGCTGGAGATTCAGGTTGGTGCTGCCCGCCTGGCTGGTGAATGCCCCGCCGGACAGGACCACGGGGCCGCTGCCCACACTGCTGTCGTCGGCGACCCTGAGCGTGGCCCCGGTTTCGACCTGTGTGCCACCGCCATAGGTGTTGCCGGCTCCGAGGAAAAACGACTGAAAGGAATTGAATCCGGTGGTCGGATCAAAGCCCGGGGGCAACCAGGAACGAGTGATGTCGAGACTTCCCGTGCCGCTGATCAGGCCGCTGAACGCGTTGGGCAGCGGCGGGAGTTCCCCGCCGATGGACACCGTAAAGCGGTTACTGCCCAACATCAGGTTGCCGGAGCCCGTCAGCGCCTCCACGGTGCGGTCTGCGCCGCCCAGGTCATAGGTCGCACCCGAGGCGATGAACAGGGATCCACCCGCAATGGCGCCCACCACGGTACCGCCTGCGATTGACGTGGCACCCATTCCCGTCTGCGCACCCGTCAACGTGGTCGTGCCATTGCCGGTGAAGGTCAGCGTGCGCTGCCCGGTAATGTCGGCCGTCCAGCCGGTTATGCTCGACAGCGTGACGTTGTAACCGCCGTTGTCGATGGAGCCGGCGCTGACGATGTCGACGTTGCGAAGGTCATTGAAGGCGGCCGCATACTTGATGCCCCCGCCTGCCAGTTCGAGCGCGGCATTACCAAGCCGCGCGTCACTGTCCAGGACCAGATTGCCGCCCTGGACCAGCCAATTGCCGCTGTGACTGGACGTGCCGGCCAGCACCAGGTCGCCCGCGCCCACCTTGGCCATGGAGCCGCTGCCGGAAATGTTGTCCGCGAGCGTCGCCGTTCCGGACGCCACCCCCACCCGACCACCATCATTGCCGATCACCAGACCCTGGGTCAGGGTCAGCCCGCTGGCCAGATAAAGCCCGCCATCATCCAGGGCAACCACACCTCCACCCGTACCCAGCGCACTGGTGCCCGATACGGCCACATCGGCGCCTTGCACATAGAGATTGCCGGCAAAGTGGTTATCGCCCGCCAGCACCACTTTGGCGTACGTGGCGCCCAGGAGCGGATTCGCGGGATCGATCGGCTGCCCGCCGCTCCCCGACCCCAGCACGTTCCATTTCGCATAGCTGCTGGCCGGCAGGAGGCCGGCACCGACACTGTCGCTGATACTGTCGGCGACCGTCATGGTCTGGGTGCCCGACACCCGCAACTGCAGGTTGCCGGACCCGGCAAGGAACATGCCGCTGCCCGCAGCCTGGCCGTTACCACCATCGCCCGCACCGACGCCCGCAACCACGCTGTTGCCCTGCAGGGTGCCGCCCCCCGCAAGTGACACGGTGCCCCCGTCTGCAACGAAAATACCGCCACCCAGAGCGCTTCCGCCGCCACCGCCAGTGGTGCCGCCCGCGCCCCCACCGAGGCCGCCGGCGCCGCCCCCCGTGGCCCCCGCGCCACCGCCTCCGCCGAATCCGCCAGCACCGCCTGTTGCCGTCTGGCTGCTCCCGCCGCCAGCACCGAATCCCCCGGTGCCTGCCGCTCCGGTTGCTCCCAGGCCGCCAACTCCGCCGTCATAGCCACCGCCATTGCCCCCGAGACCCGATGCACTTTGCCCGCCAATTGCGGTGCTGCTGAGTACCGACACGTTGGATAGCAGAACATCGGCACGGCTGTTGACCTGAACGGCGCCGCCGGCACCAAGGCCGCCGCCCCCGCCGCTGGTGCCCGACGCGCCTTGCGCCAGCCCCTGGCTCAGCGTCAGGTCGGAGACCTGCACCAGGATGCGCGGCCCGAGGCCGGCCGGATCCCCGAGGGTAAATAGCTGGTACTGCCCCTGGCCGTTCAACAGATAGCCGTTGCCGCGAATGCTTACGGTATTGGTGATGGGAGGCAGCGATTGCGTCAGGGTGATGTTCGCGCGCACGTCAATGAAACTGGCCGTCGCACTCGCATTGACGCCCAGGATGGCCTGCCGCAATTCCGCCTCGGTCGTGACCGTATAGGTATCGGCCAACGCAGAGGCAGACAGCCCGAGCAGGCAAGCCAGCGCCAACGGCCTGATCGAGAAAGGGGCAAGGCAGAACGAAAGGCATGGGCGGCGGCGCATGGGAAGGAGGTCCGTCTGTTTCTTGTTGGGGAAGTGCAAGGTAAAGCCGTTGATTATGCGGAAAACGGACGCCCGGCGTTAACAGAATTACTACACACGGATGAACTGCCCGCCCTGGTGCAGCGGCCGCCCTCGCCAGCCCCGGCGGTGCGGTTATACTTGCGCCCGCTCCGGCCGGCCTGCCGGCCCCCACCGTTCCCAGCCCGGAACCGGACGTCCCGCGACGTTTCCACCCGGCGCAGGGCCGCGCATTCCCGTTTGCCTTCAGCTATCCGGACCCAGGCGGACGGCCCTTTTTTGTTTTTCACCAGCAGGTGCAGTAAATGGCGCAATACATCTATACGATGAACCGCGTTTCGAAGATCGTTCCTCCGAAACGCGAAATCCTGAAGGACATCTCGCTGTCTTTCTTCCCCGGCGCCAAGATCGGCGTGCTGGGCCTCAACGGCGCAGGTAAATCCACACTGCTGCGCATCATGGCCGGCGTCGACACCGACATTCAGGGCGAAGCCCGCGCGCAACCCGGCATCAAGATCGGCTACCTGCAACAGGAACCGCCGCTGGACGAGACCAAGACGGTGCGCGGCAACGTCGAAGACGGCGTGCGCGAATGCCTCGACGCCATGAAGCGCCTCGATGAAGTCTTTGCCGAATACGCCGAAGAAGGCGCCGACTTCGACAAGCTCGCCGCCGAACAGGAAAAGCTCGAGGCCATCATCCAGGCCTGGGACGGCCACAACCTCGACAACCAGCTCGAACAGGCCGCCGATGCCCTGCGCCTGCCGCCCTGGGATGCCGACGTCAGCAAGCTCTCCGGGGGCGAGCGCCGCCGCGTCGCCCTGTGCCGCCTGCTGCTCAGCAAGCCCGACATGCTGCTGCTGGACGAACCCACCAACCATCTCGACGCCGAATCGGTTGCCTGGCTGGAACGCTTCCTGAAAGACTTCCCCGGCACCATCGTGGCCATCACCCACGACCGCTACTTCCTCGACAATGTCGCCGAGTGGATTCTCGAACTCGACCGCGGCCACGGCATTCCCTGGCAGGGCAACTACACCAGCTGGCTGGAACAGAAGACAGCCCGCCTCGAGACCGAGCAGAAGCAGGAAGAAGCCCACGCCAAGGCGCTCAAGCGCGAACTGGAATGGGTGCGCCAGAATGCAAAGGGCCGTCACGCCAAGAGCAAGGCACGTCTGGCCGCCTACGACGAACTCGCCTCCAAGGAATTCCAGAAGCGCGCCGAAACGCAGGAAATCTACATTCCGCCCGGAGAGCGCCTGGGTGATCAGATCATCGAAGTGAAGGACATCTCCAAGGCCTTCGGCGACCGCCTGCTCTATGAGCACGTCTCCTTTACCGTGCCCAAGGGCGCCATCGTCGGCATCGTCGGCCCCAACGGCGCCGGTAAGACCACGCTGTTCCGCATGATCACCGGCGAGCAGAAACCGGATACCGGCGAAGTGATCGTGGGCGACAGCGTGAAAGTGGCCTATGTGGGCCAGATCCGCGACACCCTCGACAACAAGAAGACCGTGTGGGAAGAGGTCTCCGGCGGCCTCGACATCATGAAGGTCGGCGACTACGAGATGCCCTCGCGCGCCTATATCGGCCGTTTCAACTTCAAGGGCTCCGACCAGCAGAAGCGCGTGGGCGAATTGTCCGGTGGCGAGCGCAACCGCCTGCAACTGGCCAAGATCCTCTCCGCCGGCGCCAACGTTATCCTCCTCGACGAACCCTCCAACGACCTCGACGTGGAAACGCTGCGCGCACTGGAAGAAGCCATCACCACCTTCCCCGGCGTTGTCATGTGCGTGAGCCACGACCGCTGGTTCCTGGACCGCATCTGTACCCACATCCTCTCCTTCGACGGCGATGAAGTGGAGTGGTACGACGGCAACTACACCGAGTTCGAGGAATACCGGAAGAAGAAGCTGGGCGCCGATGCAGGGCCGCACCGGATCAAGTACAAGAAGATCGGTGGCTGATAAAAAAGGGGCGCTCAGATGAGCGCCCCTTTTTCTGACCGGCCGACACAGCTTTAGGGCAACTCGCACAATCGCTTCATTGGAAAGACGCCGTCTATCGTCGTATATGGC
>DASSUO010000305.1:0-2902 GCA_035706925.1 Moraxellaceae bacterium | reverse complement strand
AACTCGGCCGGCGTCATTTCCTTCATCTTGCCGGCAAACAGTGAGGCGAGTTCGGCTGCACGTTCCCGGTTGAAGCGCTCGTTCGCCAGCGGCTTCAGCGCCATGTCGACACTCTTGTCGGTAATCAGCGATTTCAGGTTGGCGAATCCCGAAGGACCGAAGGCCACCTGTGCCCCGGTGCGGGCCAGGATGGACTCGTCCACCAGCCGGTCGACATGTCGCTTGATCAGCCGCTTTGCGCGAGACGAGTGCTTGCCGGTCAACACCTCCCGCATGAACTGCTCGACCGTAAGGATCTCGCGCGAGCTCAGTTCCGCGAACTTGTCCGCCACGGCAGCCTGGCGTCGCAGGAACAGGCCCTGGATGGTGAATGGACCGACATTTACGGGATCCACCGGGCGGAACACCATGGCCAGTGCCAGCCAGTTGGTCAGGCAGCCCAGTACCGCCGCATAAAGCGGCAGCAGGCCGTGCCAGGGAATGAACCAGAACAGGACCATCTGCACGAGACCAAAGGCAAGGCCGATCCAGAAGCTGGCATTGATGATGAATTTCACTTCCCGGTCGCCGACTTCGAGGAACATGCGGACCACCAGTGCCTTGTCGTTTTCCATCTGGCGTCCGCACATTTCCTTCACGTCGACCAGGTCGTCGATGTGCTCGATCATGGCGCGAACCACGCCGTCCATGATGCGGGGCAGGTGACTGCGCACGTGCGAGTAGATGCGCTGCTTGATGGTGACGGGCAGGTTGTCCCAGAACAGGCTGTTGCGTTCGCGCATCACGTCGTCGGTGTAGGCCTCGATATTCCCCGAGACCGAGGCGGAGACGTAGGCGGCCACCTTTTCCGGCTCCATCTGGCGCAGGAAGTCGCTGACCGATCCCATCTTGTGGATGACCCGGTCCACCACGATGTCCGACATCTTGCGCGCCTTGCGCGGAATGATGCCCTGCCAGCCGAAGGGGTGAAGGCCGATCGCCCGCTCCAGTTGCGGCGTCTTGATGCCGATGAAGTCGAGTGGATAGAACACCATGCGCATGGCCCACCACACGTGGACCCAGGTCACGACGGCGGCGACGACCGGAATGCTGATGAAGCCCCAGAAGTCGGGGCGGGCGGTCAGTTCGTGCCAGAAGGCGGTAAGGAATTGCATGGGGCCGTCGGTCTCGGGTTAAGGATCCATCCGTGGTCAGTCGACACGGGCACGAAAGGGCTAAAGCATGCCAGCCGGCGCCGCCAATGCCATGGCCGGTCGGGACAAGTCACCGGGTCAGTTCGGCCAAGGCGGGGGCGCTCCTTGCGACCGCAGGCGGGCCGGCCATCCGGGAGGGCGGTTTGCCGTCTCCCTTCTGGGCGTCAATCGCCCTCCCGACTGAGATGCTGCCGGCGGGGGGCTTCCCGCGAATCCGGCCGGCGACTCATTCGTCGCGGGTGCGTACTTCCAGCAGTTCGATCTCGAAATTCAGGTTCGAGTTCGGCGTGATGAACGGCCCCACCTGACGGTAGCCATAGGCGAGGTGCGCCGGCACGTAAAGTCGGCGCTTGCCGCCCACCTTCATGCCCATGAGACCCCGGTCCCAGCCCTGGATGACCCGCCGCGTTCCGATCACGCACTGGAACGGCTGGCCGCGGTCATGCGACGAGTCGAACCTGGTTCCGTCGTCCAGCCATCCGGTGTAGTGGGTGATGATGAGGGCGCCTTTCACGCACTCCTTGCCGGTGCCGACAACAATGTCCTCGATTTTCAGTTCGTCGCTCATGGGGCGGCTCCAGGAAAGGGTCGGCGCGCATCATAGATGACGTCGATCCGCCTCTCACGCAAAAAAACGCCCCGGTAAACGGGGCGTTTCGACACGACTCGCAGAACCACGTGTATCTGACGAAAACTCAGCGGTCCGGCAGGGTGATGTTGAGCTCGAGAATGGAGCAGGTGCCCTGGTTCTCCAGCGCCACCTGCACCTGGTCGTCGTGGATGGGCACGTACTTGCGAATCACTTCCACGAGCTCCTTCTGCAACTGCGGCAGGTAGTCGGGCTGGCCGCGCTGCTGGCGCTCGTGGGCGACGATGATCTGCAGGCGCTCCTTGGCCGTCGAGGCAGAGTTCTGCGGCTTGCGGTGTTTGAAGAAGTCGAACAGGTTCATCTCAACCTCCGAACAGGCGGTTGAAGAGGCCTTTCTTCTGCACTTCGAGGAAGCGGTGCGGCACTTCCTCACCCAGCAGGCGCTCGACGGCGTCGGCATAGGCCTGGCCGGCATCCGATTCATTGTCGAGGATCACGGGCACACCGGAGTTCGAGGCCTTGAGAACGGCCTGCGATTCGGGAATCACGCCCAGCAGCTTGATCGACAGGATCTCTTCCACGTCCTCGACGGAGAGCATTTCGCCCTTCTGCACGCGCTCGGGGTTGTAGCGGGTCAGCAGCAGGTGTTCACGCACCGGGTCCAGGCTCTGCTCGGCACGGCGCGACTTGGCCGAGAGCAGGCCCAGCATGCGGTCGGAGTCACGCACGGAGGATACTTCCGGGTTGGTCACCACGACGGCTTCGTCGGCAAAGTACATGGCCAGGTGCGCGCCTTTCTCGATGCCGGCCGGGGAGTCGCAGATGATGAAGTCGAACTGCTGCGACAGCTCGTTCAGCACGCGTTCCACGCCGTCCTGCGTGAGGGCGTCCTTGTCGCGGGTCTGGCTGGCGGCCAGCACGGAAAGGTTGTCGACGCGCTTGTCCTTGATGAGCGCCTGGTTGAGGCTGGCTTCACCGTTGATCACGTTGATGAAGTCATACACCACGCGACGCTCGCAGCCCATGATCAGGTCGAGGTTGCGCAGGCCCACGTCGAAGTCGATGAGGACGACCTTGTGCCCGCGCTGGGCGAGGCCGGTGCCGATGGCGGCGGAGGAGG
>DASSUO010000304.1:0-4718 GCA_035706925.1 Moraxellaceae bacterium | reverse complement strand
AGTCGCCGTCAGGACCGGGAACATCCGATTCATGTGAGTCATCCGTGCGTTGCTGTTGTTGTTATGGCGCGGATGCAGGCGGCAAAGGCCACCACTGCGCTGTTCTTGTGGCGATGAGCGTAGGAGAAGTGGCGATAGGCGGCATATTGCAAAACCGGACGTGCCCCATGACGGATTGGGCCCGGTTCTGGTGGGCGCCGCTGTGGCGGCAGGGGCGGGGCAGATGGGGCGGGCGCCGTGATGCCGATCGGCGGCGCCAGGCCGTATGCCGGCCCGCCATGCTCACCGCCACTACGGGGCAGGTGCCTCCGGAACTACCGGATGTGTTCGAAGTCCAGGCGCAAGCCGATCAGCAGGCGCATCAACTCGGCCTGCGAGTGCCGGGCAGTCTTCGCATAGATTTCTTTCATGTACGTTCGGACCGATGCCATGGAGAGCCCGCACTCGTCGGCGACTCCCTCGAGGGTGGCGTGGTTGACGAACGCCTGGCAGACGTCGCTTTCACGGGGACTCAATCCATAGGATTGCTGCAGCACCTGGCGCGACAAGGTATGACCGGCCGAGGGATCAGTCAGGAAAATGGCCGCCGCGACGCCGTCGTTCGCGAGCTCGTGGAAGCCGGAAAATTCCGAAAGTGGCGTGATGGTCAGCATGAGCGGCGACTCGTTGCCGGAGCCGCTCAGGCCGATCACGCCGCCCGCATGCCTCGTTCTTTCCCGCTGCCCCGTCTGGATCGCGCCACGCAGAAGGTGAAGCAATTGCTGCTGTTGTTCGGGCAGGGACGCCCGCAGTCCGTCGTGGGGGTTGAGGTGCAGCGCGCTGTGCCGCTTCAGCAACTGCTCGGCACGCGGATTGGCATAGCGGACCTGCGCCTTGCCATTGACCAGGATCACCCCTGCCACCATCCCGTCGAGCATGCGGTAGAGCTGCGCATTTTGCTGGCGCACGGCCGTGATCTGCCGGTGGATTTCCAGGGCACGACGAACATGCTGGCCCACCCGCTGCAGTAGCGCCGTGTGATCCCGTGTCAGTGGCGCCCAGTCTTCCGGTCGGTGAATGCCAATGCCGCCCCAGCGAAATTCGTCGTGGTCCAGTAGGGCGGCGGCCAGATAATGGATTCGCGAGGGTTTGAGGCAGCGTTCGTAAAACTCGCCCCCCATCCGGATGTAAGTCGCCTGGTTGCCGTATACCTCTGACGACAGCAATGTGGATCCGACTCCGTTGGCTATCATGGGCTTGCCGTGAAACTCCATCTCGAACGCATCGAGACGCGCTTCGCGGTAGGCGCGCAGTGCGGATTCGGGAATGTTGTGGGTGAAAGCAAAGGTGTAGGCGGGATTCAGCGTATCCAGCGCTGTGATGATGGCGCTGTTGCACTCGCTGAGGGTCGCAAGCTGCTGCAACACAAACGGCCAGCGGGAGGGCTCCAGCGCGGCATCGTAGATATCGCCAATGAGCTCGAATTCCTTTTCGGTCGATGCCATGGGATGTCAGGGCTCCCGATTACTTCATTGGCGGATGCGGAAACCGTCACGCGATGCCGGCATGGCCCGGCGCTTCGAACTCGCGCGGCGACAGTGACTGCCGCGAGTCGCGGGTGAGCAGCGAATCTGCGTGTGCGGAAGCAGCAGCGGGGCGATGTTCGGCAGGGAAATGTTCCCGGGCGCTTCACCTCGAGATTACACGACACTATCGGTCAAAAGTGCCGCCCCGGGAATGATGCATTATTACTACCTAATTTGTGGTAACCGATGGCAGAGGGGGCGACGGCGCTATCCCTCGCTGAAAGACCAGCGTGGCGAAATGCAATGCATGGCTCATGCGTGGTCGCGCGAATGCCTCGTACTGAAACCCGGATCATCAGCGAGGGTGTGTTGGCGAGAAGAGGGGAATGGAGGCGGCAAGGGACGTGGATGCCTGGCGCGGTGCATGCTCAGGCGTTGGTCTTCCCGTCCGGTAGGGGGGCATGGGACGTCAGCCGTCCGTTCCGGAAGTCATCATAGGCCTGCAGAATTTCGTCATAGGTATTCATGACGAAAGGGCCATGGGCATTGAGCGGTTCGTCGATGCGGGCGCCGCTTAACACCAGAAAACGGCTGTTCTCCATTGCGGTTACGGAAACGTCGGCCTCATGCTGCGACATGACGGCCATGCCCTGGTCCTCCATTTCCTCATCGGCGGCGAATCGCAATCGGCCCGACAGCAGATAGACGAGCGCCGTGTCGCCCGCTTCGGTAGGGAACGCGGCCTCCGCATGGGCCTTCAATCGAACGTCGAGAACATTCATGCGCGTATGGGTGCGCGCGGGACCCGTTTTCCCGTTGAACTGCCCCGCAATCACGCGCACGGTGCCGATGCTGCCGGGCAATTCGATCACCGGAATGGCGTCCCGTGACAGTGACTGGTAGTGCGCAGGGTCCATCTTGTTGGCCGCGGGCAGATTGACCCAGAGTTGCACCATCTCGAAGGGGCCGCCCGTGCGCCCGAACGCGGCGCTGAACAATTCGCGGTGCACGACGCCGGACGCCGCCGTCATCCATTGCACGTCGCCCGCGCCGACAAGGCCGCCTCCGCCCGCCGAGTCGCGATGCTCGATCTCGCCCGCATAGACGATGGTCACGGTCTCGAAGCCGCGATGTGGATGGTCATTCACGCCTTTCGGGGGCGTACCCACCAGCAAGCGACCCGGACCGATATGGTCCAGCAGCAGGAACGGCGAGACCGTGTTGCCGAGCTCATAGTGGGAAAATACGGATACGACCGGGGAAAAGTCGCCGACGGCCGAGCGGCTGTCGTTGCGGTGCACAAAGGCAAGGGACTTCATCGGGGCTCCCGCAGGCGGTTCGGAAGGTTGGCAGGGGCCGGCCCGTGATTGCAGACCGGCCCCTGCGTTCAGGCAATTACAGTGCGGCCATGTCCAGGGCCTTGCCCTTGGAGTCAACGGCCGTAACCTTTTCGCCATTGCGGACCAGGGTGAAGTGCGCAACATCGCCGTCGACGCTGTTGGCCATCACATCGATGCCACCATCGGCGCGCATGGTCATGACCGCCATGCTGCCGTCCGCGCCGATCACGCGCTTCTGGGTGCCCGCAGCGGCCACCGGATTCTTGCCGCTCCACCACTGGATGGAGTTGAAGACGATGCCGTCCGCCAGGAGGGACAGCGAGTAGACGGGGAGAATCAGGCCCACCACGAAGATCATTTCATTGACCCAGCGCTCGCCCGAGGCGTGCTGGTTCCAGTTGTAGATCTTGTGGGTCAGGGAGAAGCTGCCCATGCAGCCACTGCTGCACAGCAGGCTTACGGTGGTGATGGCGACACCGAGGGGCTTGAGAAGGGAAGACGGCTTCATGTGGAACTCCTTGTGAAAGCGGAACGGCTTCCGGCGCTGGACGAAAAAGACCGCCGGGGTCGAAAGTATGGCTGCGCCTGGGCTTGATCGCGAGGTCGAAATGCAGCGAGCCCGTTGCAACTCCGGATCATTTCCGGCCAGTGGGTGACCTGTGTGCCAAGCCAAGCCAAGCCATGTCGTGCCGTGCCGGTCGGCGGCTGGCATGTGCCGGCAACGCCTGCAGGCGGGGGGAGGGAAAGCGTTATCATTTACCATCCCATTCCCGCGTGTGGCGCTATCTGGCGTCCACCTGACCGCCCCGGCCGGGGCCTGACCGGAGTACCCGATGACCGACCTGACCGAGCAGCAGCGACTGGAGCTGGAAGCGGCCGCCTTTCGCCGCCTGGTGGCCCACCTGCGTGAGCGGACCGACGTGCAGAACATTGACCTCATGAACCTGGCCGGCTTTTGCCGCAACTGCCTCTCGAAGTGGTACCGGGCCGCAGCGGAGGAGCGGGGCATCGAGCTGTCCGACCCGGCGGCCCGCGAGATCGTCTACGGCATGCCCTATGACGAGTGGAAGGCAAAATTCCAGAAGTGAGATGTGGGGATCCGGCCTTTGGGGAGTCCGCCCGGACGGTAAGCCGTTCGTCCGGAAAAGCCACCCGGGCTGGCCGCAGCGGCCCTTGGCGGCCGTCCTGACATTCCCCCCGAAAACCGCTAGAATCCGCGCCCTCAAATCACCCCTGCCGTCGATGAGGACCCCGCCGTGAGCGCCGAGACCATCAAAAGCCTTCAGGACGACCATTTCGGTCGCTGGAAGAACCGTGAAGCCATTGCCGAAACCATGATCCCCATGATCGGCAAGCTCTACCGCGAGCGTAACGTCATCGTCGCCGTGTACGGCCGCAGCCTGGTCAACAACTCCGTCATCCAGATCCTCAAGCACCACCGTCGTGTGCGCATGATCGCCGGTGACCTGTCCGTCGTTGACACCATCCCGCTGCTGACGGCGCTGTCCAAGCTCGACCTGGGCCCCTGCCTGGTCGACCTCGGCAAGCTCGCCATCGAGTTCCGCGAGAAGGGCGGCGGTGACGCCGAAGCCTTCCTGAAGGCCGCCGTGGCGCCCATGGTCGGCGTGAAGGATGAAGGCAAGGCCACCGACATCGTGCTGTTCGGCTTCGGCCGCATCGGCCGCATGCTGGCCCGCCTCCTGGTCGAGAAGACCGGTGCCGGCAACGGCATGCGCCTGCGCGCCATCGTCGTGCGCAAGACCCAGGATGGCGACCTGCAGAAGCGCGCGTCGCTGCTACGTCGCGATTCCGTGCACGGTCCTTTCGACGGCACCATCGCCGTGGATGAAGAGAACGAAGCCATCATCGCCAA
>DASSUO010000303.1:0-4004 GCA_035706925.1 Moraxellaceae bacterium | reverse complement strand
GTCGTCGACCATGTCGCACTTGTTCAGGAACACGACGATGTAGGGCACGCCCACCTGGCGGGACAGCAGGATGTGCTCGCGGGTCTGCGGCATGGGGCCGTCAGCAGCGGAGCAGACCAGGATCGCGCCGTCCATCTGGGCGGCACCGGTGATCATGTTCTTCACATAGTCAGCGTGACCCGGGCAGTCCACGTGGGCGTAGTGGCGGATAGGGCTGTCGTATTCGACGTGCGCGGTGTTGATGGTGATGCCGCGGGCCTTTTCTTCCGGCGCGGAGTCGATCTGGTCGTAGCCCTTGGCTTCGCCGCCGTAGGTCTTGGCGCAGATCGTGGTGATCGCCGCGGTCAGGGTGGTCTTGCCATGGTCCACGTGACCAATGGTGCCCACGTTCACGTGCGGCTTGTTACGTTCGAATTTTGCCTTGGCCATCGTAACTTCTCCCTCGCGGTTGAATTGCCCGGTTGTTCAGATATCAATAAATCAAGGGCGAGCGCTGTCGCGCCCACCCGGGAAGATGGAGCTCATAACCGGATTTGAACCGGTGACCTCTTCCTTACCAAGGAAGTGCTCTACCGACTGAGCTATATGAGCTTTGACACTCGCATGCACTGCAACATCACATGGAGCGGGTAGCGGGAATCGAACCCGCACCATCAGCTTGGAAGGCTGAGGTTCTACCACTAAACTATACCCGCGCGCCTCGCACCCGAAGGGCGATTGGTGGTGGGGGAAGGATTCGAACCTTCGAAGGCTGAGCCGTCAGATTTACAGTCTGATCCCTTTGACCGCTCGGGAACCCCACCCACGCGAGGGCCGCTATTTTCATCACCCCCCTACCCCTTGTCAACACAGGAAAGGCAGGTTTTCCACAAAAAACAGCCTATTGGGCTGCTTGCCCCGCTCGTTCGCTCAATAAGTAGCCAAGCCAGGCCCATCCAGGGTGGCCGGGACAGGCTTCCGGGGCGATTGGCCAGGACAAATGCGGGGATGTGGCTGATGGTGCCGGCAGTGGGAATCGAACTCACGACCTACTGATTACAAGTCAGTTGCTCTACCGACTGAGCTATACCGGCACGGGGTCGGGGATTCTAGTAGGAGCCCCGGGCTCCTTCAAACGTTTTCAGTCCTCGCAGGCGGTGATCTCGCGCTTCAGGCCAGGATGGCCGTTCAGGAAGCCATCGATGGCCCCGCGCAGGTCATCCTTGGACGAGCCGGGACTGAGGTAGGTCCAGGGTTCCGCCCCCACGCTGGCCATTTCACGGAATTCGACCTGCACGCCGGAGGAGTGCATCTTCTCGAGATAGGACTGGGCCAGCTCCTTGCGGGAGAAATGATTCAGGGAGATGGCATTGACGAACATGCCATCCTTGACCACGAAGCCCTGGATCCCCCGCGAGCGGAGGTCGCGGAGCTTCTCGTCGGCCTTCTCACGGTTGGTGAAGGCCGGAATGAATACCCAGTAGTCCTTCACGTCCACCTTCCGCTTGTCGATGCGCGCGATGAAGTGCTTGCCTCGCATGCTGCTGGCAAAGGACCGCGCCTCGCCTTCGGTCCCGAACGGGCCGACGTTGAAACACTGCCGGGCCGGAGCCTCGCCGGCCGTTGCGACCGGCTCGGCGGCTGGGGCTTCCTCGGCCACGGCCGGTGCCGGCGCTGCTGCCGGCGGAAGCTTCGCCTCGCTCAGCAGCTGGATGCGGGCTCCCACCTGGGGCATCGCCTTTTCCCTGCTGGTGGCCTGGGGCGCGGAACCCTCCATGAACTTCCAGCCGAAGAACACCGCATTGATTGCCATCAGGCACATGAAAATCCAAGGCATCTCTTTCCCCCAAACCTCTTTCGGCCCTCCCCTCAGGCGGGCGAGCCATTCCTGTGTGCAAAGTAACGCATCATTCCCTTGAGCAACAGCCCGGCATCCACCTCGCAAGGCACTGCCAGGAGCGGCGCCACCAGGTCAGCATCCCCGCCGGTCAGGACCAGCCTGTCAACGCGCTCACTGGCGACAACCCGCTCTACCAGGGCCACGACCGCGGCCACTGCCGCATTCCGCACAGCCTCGGCGGTGCTGGTTCCCAGCGAGGCCGAGCAAGGCGTGCCCTCGTCAAAGCGGACCTTCTGGGTGCCCGCAAGCAGGGCCCCCTGCATTAGCCGCAGTCCGGGCAGGATATAACCGCCCTTGTGCGCGGCTCCGTCGAGCACGTCTATGGTAATCGCTGTACCGCACCCGACGACACAAAGCACATCACAGTCCCCGGCTCCTCCGATAAGCCCGATCCAGCGGTCGATGCCCAGCCTGGAGGGGTCATCGCGATAGGCATTGCGAATCTGGCCGAAGCTGGCGCCGGCGCGGGCAAACTCTGGCGCAACGGTCCACTTTTGTTGTACGGCCGAGGCAAACCGGGCTTCCGCCGCAGGATCCAGCACACTGATGCCGAGGACGGCGGCAGCCGGGTCGCCGAAGCCCTCCGGCAACGCCCCCAACAATTGGCCGGGCTGCCCGGCGTGGACCGCCGCCCAGTGGCCGACGACCCTGCCCTCCTCGCAGCGCCAGAACTTTGCCCGGGTATTGCCCAGGTCGAAGTAATAGACCGGCGCCGTCACGGCTGCTTCCTTAACGAGACTTCTCCCGCCTGGACACGCTGGATGCCTTCCGGTGTCTCGACCAGCAGGGCGCCATGCTCATCCACGCCCCTGGCGATCCCCTCGACGGGCTGAGCGAGGCCTGAGACCTCGACGCGCTGCCCCTGCAGGGAGTCCAGGGCCTGCCACTCGGCCCGGACTGACTCGAAGCGCTGGCGGGAGTAGTCCTGCAGCAGCCGGAGTATCTCCTCGATGATGATCCCGCCCAGCCGGTTGCGCTCGATGGTCCGCCCCACCAGAGCCTTGACGTCCGCAACGGGACGACCCAGTCGTTCGGATGAGTCCGGCGGTAGTTCAAGGTTGAGGCCGAGCCCGATGATGGCCTGGCACGGCCCCCCCGCCTCCGCCTGCACTTCGATGAGGATGCCGCCCAGTTTGGCCTCCCCTACCACCAGGTCGTTGGGCCACTTGAGCTGTGCGCCCTCGACTCCCTGGCGCTTGAGTGCCCTGACCACGGCAACGCCAATTGCGAGGCTGAGGCCTTCCAGGGCAGCAATGCCCTCGGGAAAGATCCAGCCCAGGCTTCCGTAGAAGCTCCTGCCCCAGGGAGAAAACCACTCCCTCCCACGGCGACCACGGCCAGCGGTCTGCTCCTCTGCCAGGCATACGACGGCGCCCGCAGGATCGTCACGCAGGCGGGCAGCCACCACATCGTTGGTCGAGGTTGTCACCTCCTCTATCACCACGTCAGCCAGCAGGCCCCGGTAGGTCGGCGCAATGCTCTCCAGCAAGCGCTCGCGATTCCATGCCTCGACGGTACGCGGCAGACGGTAGCCCTTGCCCGGGATGACCTCGACCTCAAGTCCCTTCTTGCGCAGGGCATCGATCTGCTTCCAGACCGCTGCACGACTGATACCCAGCACCTCGCCCAGACGCTCGCCTGAGTGAATATTGCCGTCAGAAAGTAATTGCAGGATTTGCATGGGACTTGCCTCCAGGCTGCGGACATTCTCACGAAGCCACCGGAGGGGCAAGCAGCGCAGGGCTGGCCCGACTGTCCGCGCAGAGGTCATCTTGCCCCATGGCGGTCGGGAACTGGCGGAAAGGCAAAGGAGGGGTACGGCAAGCCGCATTCTGGCCAGGACGAGGGGCTGTCCCCGCTACCACTGCATGATGGCTGCCAGGGATCAGGGGGACGGGGGCTGGCGGCGGGTGTGCCCAGGAGGCGCTGGCGTAAAGACCGCCCAAAAGCAAAAAGCCCGACTCAGGCGAGACGGGCTTTTGCATTATTAAGTGCCTGGCGATGACCTACTTTCACATGGCGAATGCCACACTATCATCGGCGCGGAGCGGTTTCACTTCTGAGTTCGGAAAGGGATCAGGTGGTTCACACTCGCTATGGTCGCCAGGCAAACTGGCTTGAAGCG
>DASSUO010000302.1:0-4115 GCA_035706925.1 Moraxellaceae bacterium | reverse complement strand
GAGCCTGGTGGTTTCCATGGGGCAGGGGCTGTGCGGTATGCATGCGAAATGGCCTCAAGATTTGTAGGGATTATTGTGAGGTAACAGCGTCGCGAATCCCGAGAGTGGCATGGAAGTCAAGTTCGTGCCACCTACCAAATGCTGATATAGGACAAAAAGTCCTATGGACTCCAGGCGCGTCAGGCAATAGATTGCGCGCCGCCGCAGTAGTCGCGGTTTTCCCCCCGTGAAATGGCCTGTCCCATGACCTTCTCCAAACTCCCGTTCCGCTCCTTGCTCGTCACCGGCGTTTTGCTGCTTCTGGCCGGTTGCGACACGGTCGTTCTTCATCCTTCCGGCGACATCGCCGCGCAGCAGGGCAAGCTGGTCATCAGCTCAACCCTGCTGATGCTGCTGATCATCGTGCCGGTGATCGTGTTGACCCTGCTGTTTGCGTGGCGTTACCGCGCCTCCAACACCAAGGCGACCTATACCCCCGACTGGGATCACTCGACCCAGCTCGAGCTCGTGATCTGGGCCGCGCCCCTGGCGATCATCATTGCCCTCGGTGCCATTACCTGGATCACCACCCACACGCTGGACCCGTTCCGTCCGCTGGACCGTATTGCGGAAGGGAAACCGCTGCCGGCCAATGTAAAGCCGCTGGAAATCGACGCGGTGGCGCTGGACTGGAAGTGGTTGTTCATCTATCCGGAGCAGGGCATTGCCACGGTGAACGTGCTGGCCGCCCCGGTGGATCGTCCCGTGCTGTTCAAGATCACGGCGTCGTCGGTGATGAACTCGCTCTACATCCCGGCACTGGCAGGCCAGATCTACGCCATGCCCGGCATGGAGACGCAGCTCAATGCGGTGATCAACAAGCCGGGTAATTACGAGGGCTTTTCCGGCAACTACAGTGGCGCCGGCTTCTCCGACATGAAGTTCCGCTTTCATGGCCTCGATGACGCCGGTTTCGATGCCTGGGTGAAGCAGGCGCAGGCCGGTACCGAGACCCTGGACCGTGCCGGGTACCTCAAGCTGGAAGCCCCGAGCAAGAAAGAGCCCGAGCATGTCTTCGCGAAGGTCGACGCCGGCCTGTACCACGCCATCCTCAATCGCTGTGTCGCCGCGGGCCAGCCCTGCGCCGACGAGCTGATGGCCATGGACATGGGCATGCGTCCGCGTCCTGCCCGCCACGGCGAAGGCAGTGAAGGCGAGGCACCCGCCGCCGGTGAGCACGATGCCGCCGTCCCTGCCGGGCACGATGCCCACGCGATGCCTGCCGGCCACGCAATGCCCTGAGCCGGCATTGCCGGCCCATCCGACTTCACGCATGCAGCCTGAGCCGCTTCCGGAGCTGAAATGACTGAATCCGCTTCCCGTTCCCTGATCTTCGGCCGTCTGACACTGGACGCCATCCCTTATCACGAGCCCATCCTGCTCGCCACCTTCATCATGGTGGCGCTCGGCGGTCTGGCCGTGTTCGCCCTCATCACCCGCTACAAGCTCTGGGGTTATCTCTGGAGGGAGTGGCTGACCAGCATCGACCACAAGAAGCTGGGCATCATGTACATCATCCTCGGCCTCGTGATGCTGCTTCGCGGCTTCGCCGATGCGCTCATGATGCGCCTGCAGCAGGCCGTGGCCTTTGGCGACAATGTGGGCTACCTGCCCCCGCACCACTACGACCAGATCTTCACTGCCCACGGCGTGATCATGATCTTCTTCGTGGCGATGCCGCTGATCACCGGCTTCATGAACTACCTGGTGCCCCTGCAGATCGGCGCCCGTGACGTGGCCTTCCCCTTCCTGAACAACTTCAGCTTCTGGATGACCACCTTCGGCGCCGGCCTCGTCATGATGTCGCTGTTCGTGGGCGAGTTCGCGCGCACCGGCTGGCTGGCGTATCCGCCATTGTCGGGCATTGCCTACAGTCCGGATGTCGGGGTCGACTACTACATCTGGGCCTTGCAGATCGCGGGCGTCGGCACCCTGCTGACCGGCGTGAACTTCGTCGTCACCATCGTGAAGATGCGTGCCCCCGGCATGACCATGATGAAGATGCCGGTGTTCACCTGGACCGCCCTCTGCACCAACGTGCTGATCGTCGCCGCCTTCCCGGTGCTGACGGCCGCGCTGGCCTTCCTCTCCCTGGACCGCGTGTTCGGTACCCACTTCTTCACGAACGAACTCGGCGGCAACGCCATGATGTACGTGAACCTGATCTGGATCTGGGGCCACCCCGAGGTCTACATCCTGATCCTCCCCGTGTTCGGCATCTTCTCCGAAGTCGTGGCCACCTTCAGCGGCAAGCGCCTGTTCGGCTATGCCTCCATGGTGTACGCAACGGTCGTGATCACCCTGCTGTCCTACCTGGTGTGGCTGCACCACTTCTTCACCATGGGTGCGGGCGCGAGCGTGAATTCCTTCTTCGGCATCACGACGATGATCATCTCGATCCCCACGGGAGCGAAGATCTTCAACTGGCTCTTCACCATGTACCGCGGACGCATCCGTTTCGACGTGCCCATGCTGTGGACCATTGGCTTCATGATCACCTTCGTGATCGGGGGCATGACCGGTGTGCTGCTGGCCGTGCCGCCCGCCGACTTCGTGCTGCACAACTCGCTGTTCCTGATTGCGCACTTCCATAACGTGATCATCGGTGGCGTGCTGTTCGGCCTGCTCGCCGGCATCAACTTCTGGTTCCCCAAGGCCTTCGGCTTCAAGCTGGATCCGTTCTGGGGCAAGGTGTCGTTCTGGTTCTGGATCGTCGGCTTCTACATGGCCTTCATGCCGCTGTACGTGCTTGGTCTGATGGGCGTGACCCGTCGCCTGAGCCACTTCGATGACCCCTCGCTGCAGATCTGGTTCCAGATCGCCGCCGCGGGCGCCGTCCTGATCGCCATCGGCATTACCGCCATGCTGATCCAGTTCTACGTCAGCTTCCGCAAGCGCGAGCAGCTGCGCGACGTGAGCGGCGATCCCTGGAACGGTCGCAGCCTGGAGTGGTCCACCTCCTCGCCGCCGCCGGACTACAACTTCGCGTTCACGCCGGTGGTCCATGACAACGACGCCTGGCACGACATGAAGCAGCGTGGCTTCGTCCGCCCGCGTGACGGTTTCCTCGCCATCCACATGCCGAAGAACACTGGCGCCGGCTTCGTCCTGGCATCGCTGGCGGCATTCTGCGGCTTCGCGCTGATCTGGCAGATGTGGCTGGTGGCCGCGGTGTCCTTCGTGGCCCTGGTCGTGTCGACCATCGTGCACACCTTCAACTACAAGCGTGACTACTACATCCCGGCGGAAGAAGTGGCCGCCACGGAAAATGCCCGCACCAAGGCGCTGGAGGAAGTCCATGTCTAACGCCCCTGTTCCCATGATGACTGCGGACGGAAAGCCGCAGTTCTACGACCTGGCCGGCGCACATCACCCCGAAAACGGCACGCTGCTCGGTTTCTGGGTCTACCTGATGAGCGACTGCCTCATCTTTGCCTGCCTGTTCGCCGTGTACGGCGTGCTCGGCCGCAGCTATGCCGGCGGCCCCACGGGCGCCGAGCTGTTCGACCTCAAGCTGGTGGCGCTCAACACGTCCTTCCTGCTGCTGTCGTCCATCACCTACGGCTTCGCCATGATCGCGATGCTGAAGAACCGTGTGCCGATGGTGCAGGGCTGGTTGCTGGTAACGGCCCTGTTCGGTCTCGCCTTCGTGAGCGTGGAGCTCTTCGAGTTCGCGCACCTCATTCATGAAGGTGCCGGCCCGCAGCGTTCCGGCTTCCTGACCTCGTTCTTCTCGCTGGTCGGTACCCACGGTCTGCACGTGAGCTTCGGCATCATCTGGCTGTTCGTGCTCATGACGCAGGTCGGCAAGTTCGGCCTGACCGAAGCCAACCGTCGCCGCCTGATCTGCCTGTCGATGTTCTGGCACTTCCTGGACGTCGTGTGGATCGGTGTGTTCACCTTTGTCTACCTGATGGGAGTGCTGCCATGAGCCACGACGCCCACCACGATCACGATCACGGCCACGACGAACACCACGGTGGTGGTTACCACGCTACCGTCGGTGGCTATGCGGTCGGCTTCATCCTGTCGGTCATCCTCACCGCCGTGCCGTTCTGGCTGGTGATGGGCAAGGT
>DASSUO010000301.1:0-18690 GCA_035706925.1 Moraxellaceae bacterium | reverse complement strand
TGCACTGCCAGTCGATGCGTGGCGTAGGGCTCGATCTCGGGAAACAGCGTCTGCATGGCAAGGCTCCGCGATGACGGCACAACTGGCGGCCATCGCCCTGAAACAAGGGTAGAAACAACAGTTTACATGCTCCACCGGCAGAAAACGGCCCTGCCGCTGTCTGGCACAAAGGGTTCAGCACCTCGTCTCTGTGCATTACAATCCGCGTCCTGACCCCTCACCGGATTCCTCCATGACGTTGCCCCTGCTGCTGGAACCCTCTGCGCTGAACGCCGCGCTGGGCACCCCCGGCCTGCTGGTCGTCGACCTCGGCAAGGAATCGGTCTATCTCCAGGCCCATGTGCCGGGTGCTGTTTCCTGCAACGGCCGCACACTCATCAGCAACCAGCTGCCCTCGCCCGGCAAACCGGCAGGCGAAGCGCAGCTGATCGCCGTGATGAGTGCCCTCGGCATTGGTCCCGACACGCATGTCGTTGCCTGTGATGACGAGGGCGGCGCCTGGGCGGGCCGCTTTCTGTGGACGCTGGAATTGCTGGGACATACCCGCTGGTCGTATCTCGATGGCGGCATCCATGCGTGGCTGGCCGATGGCCTGCCCGTGGAGAGCCGTCCCGTCACGGCTACGCCGGCGACATTCACCGCAACGCCGGCGGCGGCCGTGTCAGCGGACATGGACTATCTGCTCGCCCATCACCGCGATGCCGACCACGTGCTCTGGGACTCACGTTCGCCCGAAGAGTTCGATGGCCGGATGGTGCGGGCACAGCGGGCCGGCCATATTCCCGGCGCGCGCAACTACGAATGGACCCGGGCCATCGATCGCGGCAACGCGCTTCGCGTGCGCCCGCTCGCCGACGTGCGTGCCGAACTGGCGGCGCTCGGCATCACCGGCGACAAGACCGTCGTCACCTATTGCCAGACTCATCACCGCTCCGGCTTCACCTGGCTGCTCGGCAAGCTGCTCGGCTTCCCGCACATGCTGGCCTATGCCGGTTCCTGGAGCGAATGGGGCAATCACCCCGGAACACCGGTCGAGACCTGACACCCTCGTCCGACCGCCCGATCCCTTCCCGCCACGGCGGGAACTTGCGAGACCCTGAATGAAACCCCAGACCCGTGATCGCCTGTTCATCCTGTTCCAGCACCTTGTGCCGCAGCACCTGCTGTCCCGTTTTGTAGGCTGGCTGGCCGAGAGCCGCATCGGCGTCATCAAGAATACCTTCATTGCCAACTTCGCTGCCGGTTATGACGTCAACATGCGCGAAGCCGTCGAGGAGAATCCCCTCGCCTACGAGAACTTCAACGCCTTCTTCACCCGTGCGCTCAAGCATGGCATGCGCCCCATCGATGCCACCCCGGGCAGCATTGCCTGTCCCGCCGACGGCGCCATCTCGCAGATCGGTGAAATCAAGGGCAACTTCATCTTCCAGGCCAAGGGCCAGGAATACACGCTGAACGAACTGCTTGGCGGCGATGTGGCACGTGCCCATCCCTTCCTGAACGGACGCTTCGCCACGGTGTACCTGTCGCCGCGCGACTATCACCGCGTACACATGCCCTACACCGGCACGTTGCGCGAAATGATCTATGTGCCGGGCGACCTGTTCTCGGTGAACACCCGCACCGCCGAAAACGTGCCGCGCCTGTTCGCCCGTAATGAACGCCTCGTGTGCATCTTCGACACCGACATCGGTCCCATGGCCGTCGTCCTGGTCGGCGCCCTGATCGTGGCCGGCATTGAAACCGTATGGGCCGGCCGTGTCGCGCCGTCGAAGCTCCGGAAAATCTCCGTTACCGACTATCGCGATGCCCCCCAGCCAGTGGTGCTCAAGAAGGGAGACGAACTCGGCCGCTTCTATCTGGGGTCCACGGCAATCGTGTGCTTTGGCCACGATGTCATGGCCTGGGAGGAACGGTTCCAGGCCGGCACGCCGACCCGAATGGGCGAAAAGCTCGGGCTTCGGGCCGGCTGAGGCGCCAAGCGGATCAGGCAGGCGGACGAGGGTGCGGTAAAAGCACCCTCCGGCTTGCGACCGCACGGCCTGCATCGAGAGAGGTCTGCAGGTCCCGGCGCTGTGCCGATTGATTCATCCGGCGGCGGCCTCGCCAACGTCGGCCTTCTCCCGCACCAGCACCTGGTTACGGGCCTTGCCATATCTCACTAAACGAACTTACGCTCCATGATTCATCAACTTGACTGATGAATCATGCGCATCACTCTCAAGCAGCTGGAAGTCTTCATTGCCGTCGCCCAGGCGGGCAATGTGACTCGGGCCTCGGAAAGCCTGAGCATCACCCAGAGCGCCACGAGCATGGCCCTCGCCGATTTCGAGAACCAGCTCGGTCGCAAGCTGTTCGACCGCATCGGCAAGCGTCTGCAGCTCAACGATGCCGGCCGCCTGCTGCTGCCCAAGGCTCTGGACGCGGTGGCGCGTGTCGCCGACATCGAGCACATGGCCGCCAGCGACGCTGCGATGATCGGCCCCCTGCGCATCGGGGCCAGCCTGACCATCGGGAACTACATGATGCCCGGGCTGATCGGCAGCTTCATGAAGGCCCACCCCGGGGCCCAGCTCACACTGGAGGTCGGTAACACGCGGCATGTGATTGAAGCGCTGCGACAGTTCCAGGTCGACCTGGGCTTCATCGAGGGCTTTTGCCACGAACCGGAAATCGAAGTTCTGCCCTGGAGCCAGGACGAACTCGTGATTTTTGCGGCCCCCTCCCACCCCCTGGCGCAGAAGTCGGTGCTGGACGAGGAAGACCTGGGCAATGCGGACTGGATCCTGCGGGAACCGGGATCCGGCACCCGCGAGGTCTTCGACAATGCGGTAATGGGGCGCATCCGCCGCCTCAACCTGCTACTGGAATTTGGACATACAGAGGCGATCAAGCAGGCGGTGGCATCGGGCATCGGCATTGGCTGCGCTTCGCGCCGCACACTGGAAGATGCCTTCCGGACCGGCAGCGTCGTTCCACTGGCCACGCCGTTTCTCAACCTCCGACGTGACCTGTATGTGCTGATTCACCGTCAAAAGTTCCGCACCCAGGGCCTCGAACTGTTTCTGCAGCACTGTCAGACGGGCGTCACAGCAATAACCTGACAGGCGTCACAGTCTACCGCCCGTCCGGCTCCGGCAGCATACCTTCCAGAAAATCGAGGAATATTCAGGAAGTGCCTCAATTTCATCAATTTTCCCTGAGCCGGGTTGCCGACCTTCAGTCGCTGGGATAAGAATGGTCTTCATGACGCCGGCATCCAGCTGCCGCTTCTCACGGCGGCAGACGCGCCACTGCCACGGGGGCCAGGCAAAACAACAACCGGGAACACCATCATGGTCAGCAGTGCGGACATCCTTCGACAGCGCCTTCCGGCCCAGGATCTGGGACGGTTGACGCTGGTCAGCCACCAGCCGCGCAAGTTGCGCGAGTGGGTGGAGCAGTTGCCCATGATCAATGTCGGCGATACATCCCGACAGGTTTTCCAGACGGTTCAGGAACTGGCCCGGCTGCAGGTCGATCCGGCCACGCGCCTCGAACTGCTGGAAATCCTGCGTCCGGTCGTTCACACCCTGTGTCGCGCCCTCTCCAAGCATTACCTTGGTCAGTCGGTCGTTCTCCCGGAGCGCGCCACCAAGGTGGCCACCCTCGCACAATCGATGCAGAGCCATCTGGCTGTCGGGTACAAGCTGGTGGCACTGGCCACGTTCGACAAACTCGGCCAGAAGCGTGAACCCGAACAGGTCCGAGTGGCCGCCCTGGCCCTGCACCGGGCCGTCAGCGAGCTCACCGACAACCTGCTACGGTCGACGCAGCTTTATCTCAATACCCCTCCCCGACTTTGGCTGGAACTGCATTCGCTCTATCTGGGTGCCGTTGAGTTACAACTTGCCGGCATTCCCCTGCCCGACCCTGTCCTTCACCGGCAAGTGGAGTCCTCCACCATCGAGCAGGCTTATGTGCGCGCCCTTTTGCTGGCCACCTGCAAAGCCAACAAGTTGCGTCAGAACGAGATCGCCCAGATCCATCAACTGGCCGACCTGTGGGCGCCACTCGTGACATTGCGCGAGATCGGCGGCACCAGCGAGCTGTTCGTTTTCGACCTGTCGCGGGATGCGCCACCGACCTACCGAACCCTTGCACAGCCCGGATCAGCCGACCATGTGCGTGCGATCGACCCCTCCCGTCTCGTTGCCCGCCTTGGAGAACTCCGGCTGTCCGCCCCCGGCGTGATGGCAAAGGCACACGGAGAGGCCAGCCTCTCGGCCAGTCTCCTTCAGCATCTCGTCCAGGCCTGGAGCGAACTCAGCGAGCGCAGCTTTTCCCGCGTGGCGGCGGAAGGCACGCTGCACGCCTGTCTCGGCCTCACGGCGCTCCACTATTTCCTGTCGGGAGGTCGCGACTTCGAGACCATGATGCGGGGTGACCAGGGACGCTACCTGGTGTCCGAGTCCGACAACCCCTTCCTCAAGGCCAAGACGGTGGAGCACCGCCCGGATGACCGCCAGGGAAAGGACGTCTGGGCCCTTGCTTTCGGCAGTGGGGTGAATGAAAAGACCTCCTCGGACTACAACCTGAAGTTCCAGGAAAAGGTGGACAGCGCCCCCCGCTACGACGTTTTCAGCTGCCAGATCGTCAACATGAGTCCGGGCGGTTACTGTATCGAATGGTCGGGCGATGTTCCGTCCGGGGTACGGGCTGGCGAAATCCTCGGCCTTCGGGAAGAGTCGCAGCCTGCCTGGAGCATCGGGGTGATCCGGTGGGTCAAGCAGCTGCCCGGCCACGGCGCCCAGTTGGGTATCGAGGTTCTGGCTCCGAAGGCAAAGCCTTGCGGCGCCCGCGTGATCAAGAAGACCGGCGATTCGTCCGAGTACATGCGTACGCTGATGCTGCCCGAGCTCAAGTCCATCGGACGGCCCGCCACACTCATTACGCCCGCACTGACCTTCCGTTCCGGCTACAAGGTCGGGCTCAATATTGACGGCGAGGAGGTCAAGATCCACCTTTCACGACAGGTCGCCGCGACCCCCAGCTTTTGCCAGTTCGAATTCAGCCAACTGCACAAGCCCGCCGCCGGCCAGGACACCCGCCGCTCCTCCCCGGGGGGCGACGAAGAAGATTTCGACTCCATTTGGGCCAGCCTCTAGGGCCCGGTGGCAACCGGGCGGATCCGTCCGCCCATCCCCTCTCCCCGCTCGCGCTTGCAAAACCGGCTGGGGAAAGGACAATAGCCGCCTGATTTATTGCAGGAAACCGTTCGCGCATGCCACCCAAACCCGACACGGTCCGCCTTCTCGTCCTTCACGAGTCCCAGGACAACGCCGAACAGATCATCAATACGCTGAAGAACAAGGGCATCGCCACGCGCCCGGAACTTGTCGGCAGCGAAGATGAGATGCTGGAGGCACTGAAGAACGGCGCCTGGGACATCATGCTTGCGGGCGAGGTGACCAATGGGGTCCCCTACGAAAACGCCCTTCTGCAGATCCGAAAGCAGGACAAGGACATTCCGCTGATCGTCCTGCTCGACAAGTTCGACCAGGAAATTGTCGACGAGGCCATGAAGGGTGGAGCCGCGGATGCCGTGGTGTTCAATGCCCTGCCGCATCTCTCCACTGTCATCCTGCGCGAGCTCGACAACCTGCAGCACCGTCGCGCACGGCGCAAGGCCGAGGCGGCGCTGGCCGAAGCCGAAAAGCGCAACCGCCTGCTGCTCGACAATTCTCGGGACGCCATTGCCTATGTCCACGATGGCATGCACATCTATGCCAACTCGGCTTATGCAGAACTCTTCGGCCATGAAAGCACCGAAGACGTCGAAGGCATGCCCGTCATCGACCTGGTGGCCAAGGAAGACCTGAGCCGCTTCAAGGACTTCCTTCGCGCCTACGGCAAGGGCGAAGGGGCGTCGGAAGACCTTCGTTTCCACGGCATCAAGGCCGACGGCGACAAGATCGATGCCATGATGCAGCTCTCTGCCGCGAGCTATGACGGCGAGCCCTGCACGCAGATCATCATCCGTCGCGATGACGGTGCAGGAAACGCGGCGATGCTGGCCGAAAAGCTGAAAGAAGCGACCAGCATGGATCCCCTGACCGGCTTGCCCAACCGGCAGCGCTTTGAAGAGGATGTGTCCGCCGCGGTGTACAAGGCGCGCAAGGACAAGTCTCGTCATGCCCTTTTCTGCATTGCGATCGATAATCTCCCCCAGATCAGTGCGACGCATGGCCTGTCCGGCACCGACACCGTGGTGAAGACCCTCGCGAGCATGCTGGTGACCCAGTTCGGAAACGCTTCCGTGGCGCGCTTTAACGACTCCAGCTTTACGGCCCTCGTTGCCGGCATGGAGCCGGAAAAGGCGCAGGCTCATGCGGAACAGATCTGCCAGCAGATTCATGACCACCTGTTCCAGATCCCGGGTGGCAAGACGCAACAGACCACCGTCAGCGTTGGCGTCGCCATGATCGGCGAGACGGCGCCCGAACCTGACGAAATGCTTTCGCGTGTCGTCGGTGCATCGGAGAAGGTGAAGCTCGCCAAGGGCAATGGCGTGCATGTATTCAATGCGGCCGAGCAGGCCGGCAGTTCGGATTCCGCGATGCTCGAACTGCTCGTCGATGCCGTCGACAACAGCAAGTTCAAGTTGTTCTACCAGCCGCTCGTTGATGTCGAAGGCGGGCATGGCGAGTTCTATGAAGTCTTTGTCCGACTTCCCCTGCCCGACGGCAAGCTGCTGACACCCGACGAGTTCATGCCGGTAGCACACAAGCATCAGTTGGGCGTGCGCGTTGACCGCTGGGTGATGCTGAATGCCGCCAAGCAGTTGAAGGAACATACCCGCAACCACCCGAACTCCCGCATGCTGCTCAATCTGACGGCCGAGTCGCTGCAGGATGTGTCGCTCCCGGCGTGGATCAGCAAACTTTCAAAGGCCATCGATCCGCAAGGATCCCCCATGGTGCTGCAATTCACGGAAGGCGACATGGTGGCCTACCTGAAGGCGGCGTCCCAGCAGACCGAAGAACTGACGAAGGCCGGCTGCCCGGTGTCCATCAGCCATTTTGGCACCTCGCTGAACCCGATGAACACGCTCAAGCACGTTGCCGCATCGTATGTGAAGCTGGACCGCTCGTTCACGCAAGACCTGAGCAATGAGGAAGGCATGGGGCAGATTCGCAAGATCACCGGCGAACTGCGTGGATTCGACAAGCAGGTGATCATTTCCTACGTCGAAAATGCACAAACCCTGTCCAAGCTGTGGACGCTGGGCGTGCAGTACCTGCAGGGATTCTTCCTGCAGCCGCCAGGCGAGACCATGCACTACGAGTCGCAGAGTTGAAGCGACCGACACAAAAATGACAAAGGCCGGCAATTGCCGGCCTTTGTCATTTCACATGCACTGCCCCCGGCGCTCGACACCTCTTCGGGGGTGCGCTCGCTCCTGCGCCGGCAATGCGCTCCGAATGAGCGATGAAGTTCGCCAAAAACGCCTCGCTTACCGGGGGTGATCGAGGTCGCGATCGCGAACGCCCAGCAGGTACAGGATGCCGTCGAGACCCAGGTTCGAGATCGCCTGCTTGGCGTTCTGCTTGACCAGCGGCTTGGCGCGAAAGGCGATGCCCAGCCCTGCGATACCCAGCATCGGCAGATCGTTGGCACCATCACCCACGGCGATCACCTGCTCCAGGTTCACGCCCTCCTTTTGCGCGATTTCGCGCAGCAATTCGGCCTTGCGCTGTCCGTCGACGACGCGCCCGATGACATTGCCGGTAACGCGACCCTCATGGATTTCCAGCTCGTTGGCATGCACGTAGTCGATGCCCAGCCGCTGTTGCAAATAGTGTCCGAAGTAGGTGAAACCGCCTGAGAGGATGGCAGTTTTGTAGCCCAGGGCCTTGAGCGTTCGAATCAGCTGCTCGGCGCCCTCAGAGAGCAGCAGGCGTTCGGCAATGCCCGACAGGACGGCTTCATCCAGACCTCGTAGCAATGCGACGCGCGCCTTGAAGCTTTCGGTAAAATCGAGCTCGCCGTTCATGGCGCGCTCGGTAATCGCCGCCACTTCGGCACCCACACCGGCAGCCTTGGCGAGCTCGTCGATCACTTCGTGCTGGATGAGCGTGGAGTCCATGTCGAAGCAGACGATGCGGCGGTTGCGCCGGAACGCGTTGTCTTTCTGGAACGCAATATCGAGCGCCAGCTCGTTGGCAAGGCGCAGGAACGCCGCTCGCATGCCCTGAATGTCGCGCGGTTCACCGCGCACGGAGAACTCGACACAGGCCTTGCGCGAGGCATCCGGAGCATCTTCGTTCTCGAGCGGAACGCGCCCCGACAGTCGTTGCAGGCCGTCGATGTTGAGCCCGTTCTCAGCCACCAGGGCCGATACCGCCGCAATGTGCTCGGCCGTGATCTTGCGTGCCAGCAAGGTCACGATGTAGCGCGGCTTGCCCTGGCCCGCGACCCAGTGCTGATAGCTGTCGGCAGTGATGGGGGTAAAGCGCGCCGTGAGTCCGAGACCGTGGGCCGCGAACAGGACGGACTTCATGAGCAGTGCCGACTCCGTTTCGGACGGCGTTTCGATCAGCATGCCGAGGGACAGATGGTCGTGGATGACCGCCTGACTGATGTCGAGGATGTTGACGGAATGGTCGGCCAGGATTCGGGTCAGCCGGGCACTGATACCCGGACGATCGGGGCCGGCGATGGTGATGAGGATGATTTCGCGCATGCTGGGCTGTTCCGTTAAGAGCCGCGATTGTACCGAAGCGCTCTGCAAAATGCCTGTCCCGGGCGTAGGCCGCCCCGGTCCCCCCCGCTATAATCGCGGCCATCTCACGGGGGCCGGAAGATGGGAACGAAGGGAAGGGGACGCTGGGCGACCTTGGTAGCCGCCAGTTTCGCGGTGCATGCCGCATTACTGGTGAATGGCGCGGAAACCGCCCGGTGGAACGAACAGGGACGGGCAGGCGCCCTCCTCACCCAGCAGCTGGCGGATGCGGCGGCGCCACTCGTGCTGTCCCGCGACATGGTCAGCCTGTCGGTACTCACCAGCCACTATGACAACCGCCCCGGCATCACCAGCATCCGGCTGTACAGCAGTACGCAGGAGTTGCTGGCGGAGACCGGCACGCCGCGGAGTGACGGACGCCTGTTCAGCGCCCCCATGAACCTGCAGCAGCAAGGCCTCGGCCGCGTGGAGCTGCGCATGGAGATTCCGCCGCGCGGACTGATCGTGCGCCAGGAAATGGGCAACATCGGCCTGTCAGGACTCCTGCACCTGCTCGTACTGGGCGCCGGCCTGCTCATGGCCGGGCGTGCCGCGTCGCCCGCACGGGCGGGCCATCGCCAGGCCACCCCGGCAACCCCTTCTGACCGACCGGCGCCTGTGACCCCTGTTCCGCCCGTCCCGGCTCCGGTGGCAACGCCCGAAAAGGTGAGCCTCCTGCACCTGGCCATCGACGACCCCAACAGCCTGCTGGCCCGCATCAATGCGACGATGGCCGATGAGCTGCTGGAGCTGTTCGACCAGTTCATCGATCGCGCCGCGCGCCTCTATGGCGGCGAGGTTCTGGCGCCTTTCAGTCCGGGTGGCGTCCTTGTTCAATTCCGCAATGACGACACGCATGAGCGCGAGTTTCATGCCGTGGCGGCTGCCGCCTTGTTCCTGCAACTGGTGCAGGATGCGACAGCAGAACGCCAGCGGCACAACCAGCTGTGTCTTGGCGCCAAGGCCGGCGTGCTGCAGGGAGAGGACACGCCCGACATCGCCGCCGTACTGGCCCACACGGCGCCTCCAGGCCGCATCCTCACCAGCCTGCCGGAAGCACCGGTGGCCGATTTCTGCCGGTTGGGAACGGCCTATCAGCTGGCCGTGGCAGACGGCGAGGTGCGGCAGGCGGCCGTCATTGAGGAATTCTCGCCGGAATATCGTCGTCTCATCGTCAACCAGAGCCAGCAGATCCTTTTGCCGGCCCACGCAGAGGACTGATCCTCCCGGGGGCGGTGCTTACGGTTCACGGTTCACGGTTCACGGTTCACGGTTCACGGTTCACGGTTCACGGTTCACGGAATGGTCCCGCACACGGAGCTAGGTGCATGAAAAAAGCCGGCAGTTGCCGGCTTTTTTCGTGCACGCTCATGCGCAGAGGCGTCACTCTCCTGTACGCATGCCGTCGACTTTCTGGAATCCTCGCGGCAACTTGGCACCGCGCCGGCCGCGTTCGCCACGGTACATCTCGAGATCGCTCCACTTCAGTGTGACGTGACGACTGCCCGCCTGCACGGTGAGCTTCTGACCGGGCTGCAATACCTGGATCGACATCACGCTTTCATTTTCGTCCGGCGCGATGTTCATCAGCTTGTTGCCCTTGCCCTTGGACAGTTGCGGCAGGTCCTTGACCGGGAATACCAGGAGTCGCCCCTCGCTGGACAGCACCGCCAGCAGATCTTCCTCTGAATTGTGTACCAGCGAGGGCATCAATATCTGCGCGCCCTCCGGAGCATTGAGAATGGCCTTGCCGTTCTTGTTGCCCGCTTCGAGATCACCCAGCGTGGCGACAAAGCCGTAGCCCGCACTGGACGCCATTACCACCAGCGTATGGTTCTCGCCCATGAGGAGACCCCGGAAGGTCGCCCCCGGTGGCGGATTCAGCTTGCCGGACAGCGGCTCGCCCTGACCACGCGCGGAAGGCAGCGAGCTGGCCAGCAGCGAATAGCTTCGCCCGGTCGAGTCCAGGAAGTGCGCCATCTGGTTGCTGCGGCCCTCCGCCTTGGCGAAGTAGCCGTCTCCAGCCTTGTAGGAGAGACTGGCGGCATCCACCTCGTGACCCTTGGCCTGCCTCACCCACCCCTTCTCCGACAACACCACGGTCACCGGCTCGCTGGGCGTGAGCTCGGTTTCTGACAGCGCCTGGGCTTCCTTGCGCTGCACGATGGGAGAGCGGCGGTCATCACCGTACTTCTCCATGTCTTCGGTGAACTCCTTCACCAGCAGCTTCTTCATTTCGGCATGCGAGCCCAGGGTTTTTTCCAGTCCCTTGCGCTCGGCGGCAAGCTCGTCCTGCTCGCCACGGATCTTCATTTCCTCGAGCCTGGCCAGGTGGCGCAGCTTGAGTTCGAGAATGGCTTCCGCCTGTATGTCGGAGATGCCGAAGCGCTCCATCAGCACCGGTTTGGGTTTGTCTTCCTCGCGGATGATGCGGATCACCTCGTCGATATTGAGGAAGGCGATGAGCAGGCCGTCGAGGATGTGCAAGCGGTCGATGACCTTGTCGAGACGATGCTGCAAACGACGGCGCACCGTCAGCATGCGGAATTCCAGCCACTCGGTGAGGAAGTCCATCAGGTTCTTCACCTGCGGACGACCATCGAGGCCTATCACGTTCATGTTGACGCGATAGGTGGTCTCGAGATCGGTGGTGGCAAACAGGTGATTCATCAGCTGATCAGCATCGACACGACTGGAGCGCGGCACAATGACAAGACGCGTCGGGTTCTCGTGGTCGGACTCGTCGCGCAGGTCGGCTACCATGGGCAGCTTCTTCGCCTGCATCTGCTCCGCGATCTGCGCAAGGATCTTCGCCCCCGACACCTGGTAGGGCAGCGCGGTCACGACGATATCGCCATCTTCCAGCTCGTACACGGCACGCATGCGCAGGCTGCCGCGGCCGGTGGCATACATGTTGACGAGCTCATGGCGCGGTGTGATGAGTTCGGCGCGGGTGGGAAAATCCGGGCCCGGCACGATCTCGCAGAGCTCGTCGAGGGAAATGCCCGGATCCTGCAACAGCGCGATGCAGGCGCGCGCCACTTCTTTCAGATTGTGCGGCGGCACGTCCGTGGCCATACCCACGGCAATGCCCGTCGTGCCGTTCAGCAACAAGTTGGGCAAGCGCGCCGGCAGCACCTTGGGTTCTTCCATGGTGCCGTCGAAATTGGGCTGCCAGTCCACCGTGCCCTGCTCAAGTTCGGAGAGCAGGACTTCGGCATAGGGAGACAGACGTGATTCCGTATAGCGCATCGCGGCGAAGGACTTGGGATCGTCGGGCGAGCCCCAGTTGCCCTGCCCGTCCACCAGCGGATAGCGGTAGCTGAAGGGCTGCGCCATGAGCACCATGGCTTCGTAACAGGCGCTGTCGCCGTGCGGGTGGTACTTGCCGAGCACGTCACCGACGGTGCGCGCTGACTTCTTGTACTTGGCCGTGTTCTTCAGGCCCAGCTCGCTCATCGCATACACGATGCGACGCTGGACCGGTTTGAGACCGTCGCCGATATGCGGCAGCGCGCGGTCCATGATCACGTACATGGAGTAATTGAGATAGGCCTGCTCAGTAAAGGCCGACAAGGGACGGCGTTCGCTGCCGTCGAGGTCCAGTGTCAGGGAATCAGTCATCTAGTTTCTCTACCCTCATTCCCGCTCACGCAAGAATGAAAAAAACGTACGAGCAGCAATACGAGCGGCCGCGTGAGCGGCCTCAGCCGCGAACAGATTCCGCCTTTTACCTGCGCCCGATTGACGGGGCATTGAGGCTGAAGCCGCTCCCACCAGGAATCGGGGCATCGCGGCTGAAGCCGCTCCTGCAAGGGTAAGTGCCGAGAGGGTGGGGGTACTCATACGTCCACCTCGGCGAGGTTGCCCTTGGACTCCAGCCAGATCTTGCGGTCGCTGGCGCGCTTTTTGGCGAGGAGCATGTCCATCACGTCGTGAGTCTGCTTGTCGTCATCCAGCACCAGTTTGACGAGACGACGGGTATCAGGCGCCATCGTGGTTTCCCGCAGCTGCAGGGGATTCATTTCGCCAAGTCCCTTGAAGCGCTGCACATTGGGCTTGCCCCGCTTCTTCTCCGACTCCAGGCGATCAAGGATGCCACGCTTCTCGTCTTCGTCGAGCGCGTAGTAAACCTCCTTGCCGAGGTCGATGCGGTACAGCGGCGGCATGGCGACATAGATGTGGCCCCGTTCCACCAGGGGACGGAAATGCCGCACGAATAGCGCGCAGAGCAAGGTTGCGATATGCAGGCCGTCGGAGTCGGCATCCGCGAGGATGCAGATCTTCCCGTAGCGCAGGCCATCAATATTCTCTGACGCCGGATCCACGCCGATGGCCACCGCGATGTCGTGCACTTCCTGCGAGGCGAGAATCTCGCCCGAGTCGACTTCCCAGGTATTGAGGATCTTGCCACGCAGCGGCATTACGGCCTGAAATTCACGGTCACGGGCCTGCTTGGCGGAGCCACCGGCGGAGTCGCCCTCCACCAGGAAAAGCTCGGAGCGGGTGATATCCGAGCCGGAACAATCGGCCAGCTTGCCGGGTAGTGCCGGACCGGTGGTCACCTTCTTGCGCGCCACCTGCTTGCTCTGGCGCAGGCGCTTTTGCGCATTGGCAATCGCGAGCTCGGCCAATTGCTCGGCAATGTCGGTGTGCTGATTCAGGTAGAGCGAGAACGCATCCTTCACGACACCCGAAACGAAGCTCGCCGACTCGCGCGACGACAGGCGTTCCTTCGTCTGGCCCGCAAACTGCGGGTCCTGCATCTTGAGCGACAGCACGAAGGCGCAACGGTCCCACACGTCTTCCGGCGACAGCTTGATGCCGCGCGGAAGGATGTTGCGGAACTCGCAGAACTCGCGCAGTGCTTCCAGCAGGCCGGTACGCAGCCCATTGACGTGGGTGCCGCCCTGCGCGGTGGGAATCAGGTTTACATAGGATTCCTGCACGAGCTCGCCGCCTTCCGGCAACCACTGCACGGCCCAGTCCACCGCTTCATGTTTCGCCGCAAAAGCGCCGATGAAGGGCTCTTCCGGCAGGGTCACCAGTTCGCGGTTGGCGTCCTTGAGATAATCCTTGAGGCCATCTTCATAGAACCAGGTGTCAGTCTCGCCGGAGGCCTCGTCCAGGAAGGTCACTGTGAGACGCGGGCAGAGGACGGCCTTGGCCTTCAGCACATGCTTGAGGCGGCTGACAGAGAATTTGGGGCTGTCGAAATATTTTTCGTCGGCCCAGAAGCGCACGGTGGTACCGGTCTGCTTTTTCGGCGCGGAATCGATGGTCTTGAGTTGCGTGGCGGCATCGCCGTCGCGGAACTCCTGCTGATAGACATTGCCGTCGCGCTTCACGGTGACGATGAGATGCTTCGAGAGGGCATTCACCACCGACACGCCGACACCATGCAGGCCGCCGGAGAACTGGTAGTTCTTGTTGGAGAACTTGCCCCCCGCGTGCAGGCGCGTAAGGATGAGCTCCACGCCGGAGACCTTGTGTTCGGGATGGATGTCGACCGGCATGCCGCGGCCGTCGTCGGTCACGGATAGCGAGCCGTCCTTGTACAGGACCACCTCGATGCGCGTGGCGTAGCCCCCGAGTGCTTCGTCGACGGAATTGTCGATGACTTCCTGGGCGAGGTGATTGGGGCGCTGGGTGTCGGTGTACATCCCTGGGCGCTTCTTGACCGGGTCAAGACCCGAGAGAACCTCGATGGCGGAGGCGTTGTAGTTGTTGCTCATACACTCTTCTTGCTGAGGAATTCCCAAATCGCCGGCAGCCGGTCCACATAGCCTTCGTAGGCGTGGGTGCCGCCCGGCGTCACATCCAGATGGCAGGCCGCGTAAAACTGCGTGGCCTGCCGGTAATCCAGGGTTTCATCGCCCGTTTCCAGCAACACCCACAGGCGCTCCGGATGAGGCGGCACTACATCCAGCTGCTCCAGCTGATGACAGTGCGCCAGCGTTACTTCGCACACGTCGCCGGTATGGTGATTTCGTTGTGGTCCGACATAATCCCCCATCAACCGGTGGGGATGCACTGCCGGATTCACCAGGACGGCCCGCAGTCCGTGGCGAGCGGCAAGGATATTCGCATAAAAACCGCCTAGCGAGCTGCCAATGAGTCCGGGACTCGATAGTCCGGGACTCGCCAGTCCGGGACTCGTCAGCCCCGGGGTCGTACTACATCCCCGGATGACCGATTCGAGGCAGGCCAGCGCGGCCAGGGGATCCACCGGCAATGCCGGTACGTGCACCCTTGCCTCAGGATGACAGGCACGCACCCAGGCCTCCGTTTGCCGCGCCTTCAGCGACTGCGGCGAACTCAGGAAGCCATGGATGTAGAGAAGGTCCTTCATGGAAGAAGCCGGACGGGACCCGCAAACAAAGAGAGGCAGGAAAGGGGCAACGGAGGGTTCAGATGCTTAATAGCCCGTGGATGACGTATCAACTTCGAAATGGACGCCGGTCACACGGGAAACGCCCGTCGTGAGATGGCCGTCCGGGTGGAGATCCAGCCACCGGTAGCCGGGGGCCACGTCATCAATGGCGAAGTCGTGGCTTTGAGGCTTGAACTGAACACAGGTGGACGGAACCGACATCAGGCGCACGCCCTTGCGCAGGGTGTCGGACTCCTGGTGGACATGTCCCCACAGAATGGCACGCACATGATCGTAGCGGTCCATGATGGTCCAGAACTCTTCGGCATTTACCACCACCTGGTTGTCCAGCCAGTGGCAGCCCATGGGCAGGGGATGGTGATGCAGGCAAACGAGGGTCGGATGACCGATCGTCTGCTGCAGGGCGCTGTCGAGGAAGGCCATTTCGGTCGGCTGGAAATAACCGGGCACCTCATGCTCTACGCTGGAATTGAGCATGATGATGCGCCACGCCCCCAGCGCTACCAGGCAGGGGCTGAGGTGACTGTCGCCGCCCAGGGTGTTGACCATGGGGTCAGTCAGGTCGTGGTTGCCCTGCAGCCAGTAGCTCGGCGCATGGAACTGCTCCAGATGCTGGTGAAACCGGCGATAGGACTCCGGCGAGCCGTCCTGGGACAGGTCACCTGTGGCCAGGATCACGTCGATATGCGGCTGCTCCCGCGCCACCAGGTGCAGGACATGCAGGAGGCTGCTTTCCGTGTTTAGCCCGAGCAGCTTGCCTTCCGTTTTGCCGAACAGGTGGCAATCAGAAATCTGCACCACGCGCAGCGGACTCTGCTCACTCTGAGTCAAGGGACCATCCATAGATGAGGGGGCTTCCTGCGAATGTAACTTAATCCTGCCGGGATTTTCCAGAATACGGTCACAGTACGGGATTCAGTCCGTCCGGGCTCCCGACCGGCAGCATCCAGTCCGCATACCCCTCCCGGAGGCAGTGATGAAGGCACTCGGCCAGGAATTCATTGACCTGGGTCTTTTCATCCTTCCCCTGCATGGCGGGATTGGGATAGCGGTTGCGAGCCGGAATCCGTTTCGACCGCTGGAACCGGAGGACCTCCGCCAGCTCCACGTCGTGATAGATGCGCACCTCCATGTCGAGACGGGGGCACCAAGGCAGACGCATGGTGTGAAGGTGCAGCACCAGGGTATCCGTGTAGACGGAGCGCTCTTCCACCCGGATCTCGAGCAGGGCAGGCTCCGGACCTGGCTGGTCCCAATGGAAACGGTAGAGGTTGCCGACCACGGGCTCGGGCAGCAGCCGCCGAAGCCTGCCGTAGTTGAGCGCACACACGGTCTGCAGGTGCTGCAGATCCACTGTGTAACGCAGGAGGGGACTGCGGTCCCCCGCCCCGCTGCCAGCGGGGCGACGCATCATCATCGGGTCGACTTCCAGCGCCCCTGGAGGCGCGGCTTGTTGAGTACCAGCCACTGCAAGGCAATGATGCAGGGCGCATTATTGATGCGGCCGCGCTGCAGGGCGGCCATGGCCTGGTTCACGCTCATCACGTTGACGCGGATGTCCTCGCCCTCTTCGGACAGGCCGTGTACACCGCCGGCCTGGCTGAGGTCGGCTCGCGCCACAAAAAGGGTGAAGGACTCATCCGAACCGCCCGGGCTCGGCAGGAACTCCATCACCCTTTCCAGGGCACCGATCCGTACTCCGGCCTCTTCCAGCGCTTCGCGGCGGGCAACATCCTCCAGCGACTCGCCCGGCTCCACCAACCCTGCCACGATCTCATATTGCCAGGGATGGGGCGACTCCAGTGCACCCACCCGGAATTGCTCGATCAGCAGCACTTCGTCGGAGTCGGGATCGTAGATCAGGACCCCGACCGCCGGGTGGCGAACAAACATCTCGCGGGTGATCAGGGGTCCCAGGCCGCCAGCGAACTGCCGGTGGCGAAGATGCAGTTTGTCGACCCGGTAGAAGCCGCTGAACAGGACCTCACGTTTCTCGATGGCAACGTCGTTCTTGTCGAATTCGCTACTGCTCATGATTCAGCGACTCAGACCTCGTGGTAAATCTGCGCTCCGCCCTCGCGGAACCGCACTGCCTGCTCCTCCATTCCCTCGTTGACGGCCGCCTGCTCCGCAACGCCCTTCTGCGCCGCATAGTCGCGCACTTCCTGGGTAATCTTCATGGAGCAGAACTTGGGGCCGCACATGGAACAGAAGTGTGCAACCTTGTGTGCTTCCTTGGGCAGCGTTTCGTCGTGGAACTCGCGCGCCGTGTCCGGATCCAGCGCCAGGTTGAACTGGTCGTCCCAGCGAAACTCGAAACGGGCCTTGGACAGGGCATTGTCGCGCACCTGCGCGCCGGGGTGCCCCTTGGCCAGATCGGCCGCATGGGCAGCGATCTTGTAGGTGATGATGCCGTCCTTCACGTCCTTCTTGTTGGGCAGGCCGAGATGCTCCTTGGGCGTGACATAACAGAGCATGGCGCAGCCGAACCAGCCGATCATCGCGGCACCGATGCCCGAGGTGATGTGGTCGTAGCCGGGGGCAATGTCGGTGGTCAGCGGGCCGAGGGTATAGAACGGCGCTTCGTCGCAGCAGGCCAGCTGCTTTTCCATGTTTTCCTTGATCAGGTGCATGGGCACGTGGCCCGGCCCCTCGATCATGGTCTGGACGTCGTGCTTCCACGCAATCTTGGTGAGCTCCCCCAGCGCCTCCAGCTCGCCGAACTGGGCGGCATCGTTGGCGTCGGCAATGGAGCCCGGACGCAGGCCGTCGCCGAGCGAGAAGCTCACGTCATAGGCCTTCATGATTTCGCAAATCTCTTCGAAATGCGTGTAGAGGAAGTTTTCGCGGTGATGAGCCAGGCACCACTTGGCCATGATGGAGCCGCCACGGGAAACGATGCCGGTGACGCGCTTTGCCGTCAGCGGCACATGCCGCAACAGCACGCCCGCATGGATGGTGAAGTAGTCAACGCCCTGCTCGGCCTGTTCGATCAGCGTATCGCGGAAGATGTCCCAGGTGAGGTCCTCGGCCACGCCGCCGACTTTTTCAAGTGCCTGGTAGACGGGCACTGTTCCGATGGGCACTGGCGAATTGCGCAGGATCCACTCGCGCGTTTCGTGAATGTCCTTGCCGGTCGAGAGATCCATCACCGTGTCGGATCCCCACAACACCGCCCAGCGCAGCTTGTCCACCTCCTCCTCGATCGAGGACGAGACCGCCGAGTTGCCGATGTTGGCGTTGATCTTCACGAGGAAGTTGCGGCCGATGATCATCGGCTCGATTTCCGGGTGATTGATGTTGGCCGGGATGATGGCACGGCCGCGCGCGACTTCCGCGCGGACGAATTCGGCGTCGAACCCCTCGCGCAGCGCGATGAACTCCATCTCGGGCGTCACGACACCCGTGCGCGCGTAATGCAGTTGCGTGACGGCGCCTTCGCCCCGAAGCGCCGTTCGCGCGCGCGCGGCGAGCGCCGGCGACATCTTCTCGGTGGTGATCGGAATCGAGCGCGGCACCTCGCAAACATCGC
>DASSUO010000300.1:0-25707 GCA_035706925.1 Moraxellaceae bacterium | reverse complement strand
AAGCCGCGTGTGCTGGTTGTCGATTCCATCCAGACGCTGTACACGGAGGCGCTGCAGTCTGCGCCGGGTGGTGTGTCGCAAATCCGTGAGTCGGCTGCGCTGCTGACCCGCTTTGCCAAGCACTCCGGCTGCGCGCTGTTCCTGGTCGGCCATGTCACCAAGGAAGGCGCACTGGCCGGGCCACGCGTCCTGGAGCACATGGTGGACTGCGTGCTCTATTTCGAAGGCGAGGCCGATTCGCGCTTCCGTGTCATTCGTGCGGTGAAAAACCGCTTCGGCGCGGTCAATGAACTCGGCGTGTTCGCGATGACCGACCGGGGACTGCGCGAGGTCAACAATCCGTCGGCGATTTTCCTGTCGCGGCATTCCCATGCCATTCCGGGTTCCATTGTCATGGTGACGCGTGAAGGGACGCGTCCGCTTCTCGTCGAGGTGCAGGCGCTGGTGGACGAGGCCTACGGGAATCCGCGTCGCGTGGCGATCGGCCTGGATCAGAACCGTCTGGCCATGCTGCTGGCGGTGCTGCACCGGCACGGCGGCATCGCCACGGTGGGGCAGGACGTGTTCGTGAATGTGGTGGGGGGCGTGAAGGTGCTGGAGACGGGCTCCGATCTCGCCTTGCTGGTGGCCGTGACGTCCAGTCTGCGGGGGCAGTCGCTGCCCACGGACCTCGTGGTATTCGGTGAGATCGGCCTGTCGGGGGAGATCCGTCCCGTGCCCAATGGTCAGGAGCGTTTGAAGGAGGCGGCCAAGCACGGCTTCACGCGGGCCATTGTGCCGAAGGGCAATGCCCCCAAGACACCTGTCGAAGGCATGGAGGTTGTGGCGGTGGCGCGCCTGTCGGAGGCGCTGGAAGCAGTTTGAGGGCTGGCCAGGCGCGCTCGCTCGGGAAATCCCGCCGCGGCGTGGCCCCGTTTGATGCACACCCCTGGCGTGGCTGGCCAGTGGTAGAGAATCGCGCTGCTGCTGCGACGGCCGCACGGTTTTCCCGGGCGGGAGAGGTTCCGCCGGGAAGGTCCGTCGGGTTTAATCGGGGGCTGGATCCGTCCGGGAGAGTTCCATGGAGCGGCGCGGCACCGGCCTCGTTCCCTCATTGCTACTGGTCTTGTTGCCGCTGATGGCACCATCGGCGCAGGCGGCGGAACTGTCGGCAGCAGAATCCCCCGTACGCGTCACAACGGTCGACGGCTCGGCCGTGCTGTCAGGTGCCTATGCCGCCTCGCGCGTACGGATGCCGGACGTCACTCCCATTCCTGTCCCGGTATCGCCGCCCGCCCAGGCACCGCTGTCCTCTCCGTTGCCCGTGCACGGGCGCAAGCGTGTTGCCATCGTGCTGTCGGGGGGCGGCGCACGAGGCCTGGCGCATGTCGGCGTGTTCAAGGCGCTGGAAAAGCTGCGCGTTCCCTACGACTGCATTGTCGGCACCAGCATGGGCGCCATTGCCGGAGGCGGCTTTGCCACGGGCATTTCCGTCGAGGAGGCGGAGCGTCGCGTGGAAAAGGCCAACTGGGATGCGGTCTTTGCCGATCGGCCACGGCGGTCCGACATTCCCTATTTTCGCAAGTCGGAAGACGATCGGCCTTACTTCAATTTCGTCCTCACGCTGAATCATTTTCATCCGGTATCGCCGCGGCACTTCGTGAGCGTGCAGAACATCGGGCTGTTCTTCCGCGAGTTGACCAACGCCCGTTCGGCCGCAAGCTTTGACGACTTGCCGATTCCGTTTCGTGCGGTGGGCACTGACATCGTCACCGGCGATACTGTCGTGATGGACAAGGGAACGGTTGCGGATGCCATGGTGGCCAGCATGACGGTGCCGGGGCTGTTTGCCCCCTATCCCTATGAAGGCCATTTGCTGGTCGATGGCGGTCTCGCGACCAACCTGCCGGTGGAACTCGGACAGAAGCTGTGTGGCGATGTGGTGATCGCGGTCGACGTGAGCAGTCCCAGCCTGCAGGCCGAGCAGCTCGACAGCGTCGTGGCCATCGGCGAACAGGTGATCAATATCAGCATGATGCAGCGCATGGATGAGGAGCGGGCACGCCTGCGGCCTTTTGATGTGCTGATGGTGCCGGACCTGGACGACGTGGCGGGTTCGGATTTCAAGCGCGTGAAAGAGATTATCGACCGCGGTGAGCAGGTGGTGCTCGATCATGCGGCGCACCTGCGCGACCTGCAGGTGAGCCCGGCGGAATATGCGGCCTGGAAGGCGGCCGTGGCCGCGCGCAAGCCGGCTACGCCTGTGATCGATGAAGTGCGGGTCGCGGAAATGCGGTGGGTCAATCCCGATGTCATGAGTGACCTGCTGAAATTGCAGCCGGGCCAGCCCTTCGACATGGCGACACTGCATCGCAATATCGAGCGGGTGTACGCGCGGGGTGACTTTGACCGCATCAGTTATGACCTGGTGGATACGGGCCCCGGCACCGCCGATCTCGACATCGAGCCGGACGAACGCGCGGGGCGCGATTACCTGCGCTTCGGTCTCGGGCTCTACACCGACTTCAAGGGGGACGGCCGGTTCTCGGCGCAAGCGTCACTGCGTCGCGCCTGGCTCAACCGGCTCGACGGGCAGTGGCGCACTGAACTCGCGGTGGGGCGGGATTTCAGCCTGCAGAGCGAGTGGTATCAGCCCGCCAGCCTGGGTTCCGAACTTTTCATTGCGCCGCGGGTGTTTTATACGGACCAGCACCGCGAGCAGCGATTCTCGAGTCCGACCAGCTTCGGCTATCAGTACACGCGGACCGGCGCAGCGCTGGAAGTGGGGTCGGTGTTCGGACGCTTCGGCGAGGTGCGTGCGGGGGTGACGTCGGCCTATGCGACTACCTCGACTGAATCCGGGCCGATCGCGCCGGACCAGAGCTTTCATCAGGGCGGCTTTACGGTCCGCAGTGTCTATGACCAGCTCGACAGCGTGTATTTTCCGCACGAAGGCAGCAGCGCCCGCATCAATTATCTGGCGTCGCGCGAGGGCCTTGGCGCGGATCTTCCCTATGATCGCCTTGAGCTGAACACCAAGCGCGCCTTCACCTGGGGCGCCAACACGGCGCAGGTGAATCTGCGCGCCGCCACAGCCCTAGGCACATCGCTGCCCTATTACGATGCCTTCGGTCTCGGGGGACTCTTCAATCTCAGTGCCTATCCGCGCGATTTCTATCTCGGCAATCAGCTGGTGAGCGGTGCGCTGCTGCTGTATCGGCAGGTGGCGGCGTTGCCGGCGGCGTTCGGGCGTGGCATTTATGCCGGCACCACCTTCGAAGCGGGGCGCATCGACCGGGCGTTGCCGGGGTATGCAACACCGGCGGAGGCGCTGTCAGCCGGCGCGTTTGTGGCGGCCGATACCGTGCTGGGGCCGTTCTACCTGCTGGGCGCGGTGGGGGACCGTCAGCAGCGCGCGCTTTACCTCGCGCTGGGCGTGTCGTTCTGAGGTGTGTGCCTTTGGTGCGCGTGGGGGCGGCTGATTAGCAGTATCTCGTGCCACCGGGCGCACTGTCTGGATAATCTCTGTCCAGTTTGACGGACGCGTTTAAGCTGAGAGGATGGCGAGGGTGCGCTGTCATCGTTCAGGAGCGACATGAAAGAAGAGCTGCCGCTGTTTCCGCTCAATACCGTGCTCTTTCCGGGCGGCGAGTTGCCGTTGCGGATCTTTGAGCTGCGTTACCGGCGGCTCGTCGATTTGTGCGGCCGGACCAAGCCGTTTGTCATCGTGCGCATTCGCGAGGGTCGGGAAGTCGGCGAGCCGGCTTTTACCTGGCCAACAGGAACGGCCGCTTTCTTCGAGCAACTGCAGAGCCAGCGCGACGGCACACTGGGTGCGCTGGTGCTGGGAGAACGTCGGGTCCGGCTCAGTGACTGGCGGGTGGAAGAGGATGGCCTCATGTTTGCGAAAACAGAGCCATTACCGGAGGCGGGGTATTCCCCTGTACCAGACGATCTCGACGTGCTGGCGCGCACCCTGGAGGCGCAGGGCCATACCGTCCCGGATGCAGGCATGCTGGCGTGGCGCATTGCCGACGGCTTGCCACTGGATGCCGATACGCGCCAATCCCTGCTGGAAGAAGATGACGGGGCCGCACGCCTTGATGCCGTGCGTACGTGGTTGCTGCGGCATCCCGGGTGGTTTCCCGCCTGATTCACGCGGCGCCTGACAGGGGCGATCGCGGTGGCCCGCTCTTCACTTGAATTTTACGGCGCTTGTTCAGACAGCGATGCGCGAATGGCGGTGGCGTCGGCGGTGAGGCTTTCCGTTTTGACCGGACCGATCACGAGGTCCAGGGGTTTGCGCAACAGGCGCAGCAAAAAGCGTCCACCATCACCGCGATAGCGCGGCAGTACGTGCAGATGGACATGCGGCACGGTCTGGTGTGCCTCGGGGCCGTCATTGATGGCGAAATGCACGGCAGCGGGCGCCAGGGTCGAGTCATAGAGTGCGCGCGAGATCCTGGCGCCGGTGTCGATCAGGTGGGCGCGTAGCGCGGCGGGAAGCTGGTGCAGATGCTGGTGGTGTGCGCGCGGAATGACGAGCACGTGCCCGCGTCGCAGCGGAAAGATGTCCATGAAGGCAATGACGTGCTCGTCTTCGTGAAGGCGGGTGGCAGGCAGTTCACCGCGTACGATGCGGCAGAACACACAATCAGTCATGGAATCTCCTTTCTGGCGAACATACTTCGGCAAGGGTCTTTGCGTCGCGTATCGGGATTGTCCGGCGCAGTGCACGGCGGGCGGATGTCAGGTGGGCTGGCCGTCACCCCATGTGTGCCACCAGCCCAGTGTGTCGGCGGTGTCGCGCGAGGGGCGGTACTCGGCACCGCACCACCCCTGGTAGGGCGCATTGCGCAGATACGAGAAGATCGCCCGGTAGTCGATGCGACCCGTGCCTGGTTCGTGGCGCCCCGGGTTGTCGGCGAACTGGATATGACCGATGGCCGCAATGTTGTCGTGCAGGTCGGCAAGGACATCGTCGCCCATGCGGCTCATGTGATAGCAGTCGAACTGCATGCGCAGGTGCGGCACGGTGTGCGCATAGCGCCGCATGTGTTCAAGCGAATGCACCAGGAAACGCGGCATGTCGAAGAGGTTGATTGCCTCCAGCACGGGCGTGATGCCGGCGCCGTGCAGTCGTGCGGCGGCATGGGCGAGGTTGTCGAGCAGGACGGCCTCGCACTCGTCCTCGTGCCGCCCCTCGGGCTTCCTTCCCGCCAGGATGTTCACCGTGGGGACATTGAGGGCGCTGGCATAGTCGATCGCTTGCGTGACCGCTTCGCGGAAGGCGTGCTCGCGCCCGGGCACGCAGGCGAGGCCGTCACCGCCCTCCATGAGGTCACCTGCGGGGACATTGATCAGCACGAGTTGCTGCCCGTTGTCACGCAGCAATTTCGACAGCGTGTCGATGTCGAGCGTGTAGGGAAACTGGATCTCGACGGCACGAAACCCTTGTGCGCGCGCTGCTGCAAAGCGCTCCGCCAGTGGGCGCTCGGTGAACAACAGGGAGAGGTTGGCGCTGAAGCGGAGCACGACGTTCTCCTAGCGGTGGGCGAATAGCTGGATGAGGGTACTCAGGTCCTGCTCCAGATAGCCGTGACTGCCATGCTCGCGCATCAGTTCGGCGGCATGGGCGGCTAGCGGGGCGGGGCTGTCGCACTCGCTGGCCAGGGTGCCGGCCATGTCGAGGTCCTTGAGCAGGGTGCGGACACGCCACTGCACGGGATCGAACGTGCGCGCGCTCATGCGTGGAACGAGCAACTGGAAGGGACGGGAGTCGGCGAACCCGCCGGCCAGTGCCGGCGCCAGCCGTGATGCGTCGACACCGTTACGTTCGGCGAGCGCGACAGCCTCTGCAATCAGGACGGCATTGGCGGCCACGATGAGCTGGTTGCAAACCTTGGTGACCTGCCCTGCGCCGCTCGGGCCCATGTGGGTGACACGCTGGGCGAGGTGGGACAGCACAGGCCGTACGGCGTCGATTGCGGCGGCATTGCCGCCTGCCATGATCACCAGCGTGCCGGCCTCTGCGCCCACGACGCCACCGGATACGGGCGCATCAATCCAGTTTGCGCCTGCGGCGCTTGCTTCTTCCGCCAATGTGCGCGTGGACGACGGCGCAATCGACGAGAGGTCGATGACGGTCTGGCCGGCGGAGAGGCCGGCGCGAATTCCGTCGTCGCGCCGGAACACGGCCGTCACCGCGGCGGTGTCGGCCACGCAAATCATGACGATGTCGCACGCGGTCGTGAGTGCGCGCGGTGACGTTGCGAGCGTGGCGCCGGCGTTGACCAGGGGCGCGCACTTGTCCGGTGACCGGTTCCACACCGTGAGGGGGTAGCCGGCAGCAAGCAGGCGGCGACACAGGGGCAGGCCCATGAGGCCGATGCCGATGAATCCGATACGGGTCATGCTGGTTCTGGCGCGTTAGGGGAAAGGGGCATTCTAGCGCGCGGCCCGCACGGCGTTCAGTAATTCGGGACCCGACCAGTTTCGGCGGCCGCCCAGCTCGGCGGCCTGCACGAGTTCCATGAGCCGCCGGTTGACCGGTGCGGATTGTCCCTCCGCCTCAGCCATCTTCACGATCTCGCCCTGCAACCACTCGATCTCGGTGCGACGGCCTGCCGCGAGATCATCCTGCAGCGAGGAGCGGGCGAGCGGATCGATGGCGAGCAGGCGGTGGGCAAAGCGGCGGAAGAAGCTGTCGGGCAGTTCCAGCAGGGGCGGTAGCCAGGCGGCAGGCAGTGGCGTGAGTTTTGCGAGTGGCTGTTTCCGGCGCTTCAGCAGGGCCAATGCCTCGCGCTGCGCCGCAGCAAGCACTTGCCTGTAGGCGCGCTGTTCCAGTTCGGCACGCAGGGGCAGGCCGGAGAGACCGTTCACCGCGTTGTTGAGATTGAGCAGCAGTTTGGCCCATTGCACGGCCACGATGTTGTCGACGCGGACAAGGGGCAGTCCGGCGCTCTGAAAGGCATTGAGGAAGGGATCGAGCCTGGGCGATTGCTGCACCTGCAGCATGCCTTCGCTGCCCTGGTGAAAGTGGCCGGGCCCCGGCTGCATCACGTTGAAGGGCACCATGCCGGCGAGCACGGTATGCCGCGGCAGGGCGTCCCGCAGGGGTTCGACATTGTGCAGGCCGTTCTGCAGGCTGATCACCAGGGCGTCGTGCCGCAGCAATGGCGCGAGCGCCTGCGCGGCCGTTTCGATCGCGCCCGATTTGACGGTGATGAGCACGAGATCGGCCGTTGCTGCCGCGGCGGCGTCGGTACGGAACGTTACCTCGGCAGGCGTCAGGCGGGAACGGTAGCCGCGATAATCGCTCACGGTGAGGCCATGCGCGGCGAGGGCCTCGGCCTGGTAGGGTCGGCCTATGAAGGTCACGTCGTGACCGGCGACGGCCAGTCGGCCACCGATATAGCAGCCGATGCTGCCGGCACCGAATACGGCAATGCGGGACAAGACGATCTCCCGGGGCGGAGAGTGGGGGTAATTCGTTTGTGCCAGTGTCGGCGTCAGCTGGCAAGTGTGCCTGTCACGATGCCGGTGTTGCGTGCGGACGCTGGGCAGCGGCGGACACAGCCGCTACCATCGGGCGATGCCGCGGTCGCTGCGGCGACCTTGATCCAATCGACACAGGAAACCCGCCCATGAGCGCATTCGAACAGGCCCAGAAAGACGTCCACACCCTGAGCCGCAAGCCGGACAATGCCGACCTGCTGGATCTTTACGCGTTCTACAAGCAGGCCACCGACGGCGACGTGAAGGGCGATCGTCCCGGCATGCTGAATGTGGCCGGCCGCCTCAAGTACGATGCGTGGGCAAAGCTGAAGGGCACGAGCAAGGCCGACGCGGAAACCAGATACGTTGCCAAGGTCCAGGGCCTGCTGCGCGCCGACGGCAAGTAAGCCTCAGTCGCGAGACAGGGGCCGGCTGTTGAAGGTGTTCCAGAACAGTACCGGCTCCGCTGTCTCGTGCAACCGGTCCAGGAAGGCGGCGGCTGCCTTGCCGCTGTAGGTGCCTTCGAGCACGAGGCCGGTGTGTTTCCTGAAGTCATCGATGGCCGCCAGCGCGGCCGATGTCGCCTCGCCATAGCCCGGTCCGAAATACTGCCCGTCCAGATGCACCCGTGGCGCACGTCGCAGCCACAGGCCTTCTTGTCGCGCATGCATCATGGCGATGGCCTGTGATTCGAGGGCTTCCACCACGGCTGTCGTGCAGGCCGCAAAGGGCCCCAGCCGTTCGGCCGCGACGCGAATGCCCGTCACGCGTGTCTGCAATCCCGCGAGCGCAACGCCGAGGGTGAGGCCGGCGAGCGTTGAGGCACTGCTGACGGCCACCACGATCTCCTTCGGTTCCGGACAGAGGCCTGCGCGGATCTGCTCGCGCAACTCAAAGATGGCGTTGACGTGGCCGAAGGTGCTGACCGGATTCGAACACCCGGCAAACAGGAAGTAGTGACGCGGGTTCCATCGCGCCGGATGCAGGTAGAAGCGCAGGACGGCGCGCCAAAGCGAGGGGCGATGCTCGAACCGCGTCGGGAAGCGCGCGAGCCATTGCCGGTTGCGCTCGACCGTCACTGATTCCGGCTGCGGGAAAGTGATGACGGTGCAGGGCAGCCCTTCGGACGCGCAGACCAGACTGGCGGCAATGCCCGCATTGGTCCCGGTGGCCCCCAGCGTGTAGACGGCACGCGCGCCGCGGCGACGCATGTCGGCCAGCACGAACTCCAGCTTGCGCATCTTGTTGCCCCCGTAGACCGGGTGCGAAAGGTCGTCGCGCTTGATCCAGGCGTGCGGGCCGAAGGCAGTGAGGGGCTCGACCGGCGTCGGCGTGGCCGTGAGGGCAACCGGTGCCAGCGCGGCTTCGAGCGCGGGGAAGGCGTCGAAAAGGGGCCAATGGCCGGTGGAGGGGCGTGACGCTGCTTCACCCGCTGACGTGGGGCGCTGCTCAGTCATGTGTGCCTCCGCGAGAGCGATTCCCTTTTCGCTGCGCGCAAGTGAAGGGACTGCCTGAAGACGTGTGGGTGCATGGGCTGACTGTCATTGTGCTTTGTTGCCCTTGTTGGTCTGTTGTGCCGGGTCTCTGGAATTCGCGTCAGGACGGCAGGGCCGGCCACCAGGCAGTAAGGCGTCCGCCCTGAGTCACGGCGAGATCGCCGAAGTCGAGCAGCACGCGCTCGCTCTGCGTGGGTCGAAGAAAGATCTGGTCGTTCACGCGCAAGGGAACACGCAGGGAGCTGGTGACGATCGCCTGGTTGGAGCTCTTTCCATAAAGGCCGTTGTCGCGCAGACCAGGGGGTGATTCGTAGCGCGCCATCCAGAGTCCGCCGTAGATGAAGTAGCTGCGCTCCTGATTCGGGTCCCACAGCGAGAAGAGGTGGCGAGTTCCTTCAATGCCGGGCAGCGTGACACCGGGTAATGCCTTGAGGACGGGTGTGGCGATGAACGCGGCGGGCTCGAGGTCGGCCAGCAGGTCGAGGTCGAAGTCCGACGGTTTCACGAGACAGGAGCCTGCCGAGACCTCGTTGAGCGGTGACGCGGCGTCATGCAGGCGCAGCGTGGGGCTGCCGGCGCCGTTGAACGTCAGCGCTTTTGAACGCCAGTCGGGCTGCAGCTGGAAGAGGGCGTCCTGAAAGCGGCGATAGGCCGTGCAGGCCTTGTTGAAGCTGGTCGCACGCGATTCGATGACGGTGGGAATCTTGCCCACATGAGCGTCGTAGCCCATGAAGCCGCTGAATTCGAGGTGTGCGGGATTTGCGACGATCAGCGCTACCAGCGGTGAGAGGTCGGCGGCATCCGGCAGGCCGCCGCGGTGCAGGCCGACATCGATTTCCAGATTCACACGCAATCGGGTGCCGAGGGTCTGCGCCAGTTGCAGGTATTCCTGCAAGCGCTCGCGGCTGTCGATGAGCCACTGCAGTTGTCGCGCGGGATCGAACGATGTCGTGCCCAGCGTGCGGTAGAACGTGGCCGCGGCATTGACGGGCATGGGCTTGCCAAGCAGCAGGTCGGCCTTCGGTAGTGCGGTCGCGATCGCGTTCAGGTGGGGCTGGTGGAACACCATGAGGCGGTGGGTGTCCATCTGTGCCATGACGTCTTGCAGCAGGGGGAGCGACGGCAGTGACTTGGCGACGATGCGGAAAGCTTTGCCGCGCGCGAGGCCGGCTTTGACCTTCACGCAATTGGCCTGCAGCCGGTCACGGTCGATGACGATGAGGGGGCGTCCCGGTCCCTTCGCGCGCAGAAGGTCGTTGAGTGCGGCGAAGTAGGGCGGGTAAGGGCCGCCCTGGTCGGACGGACGCAGCAGCGCAATGCCACCGGCCGCCAGCGCGGCTCCACCGAGAAGGAATGTGCGTCGGTGCATGGTCTCAGCCCAGGAAAAGCGCGCGGGCGTGCGCGTTCAGGAAGCGTCCCTGCGGGTCCAGTTGCCGGCGAACGCGGAGGAAGTCGTCAAAGCGGGGATACAGCGCGCGCAGGTTTTTTGCCGTGAGTGTATGCAGCTTGCCCCAGTGCGGTCGGCCCTGGTACTTCCAGAAGACCGGCTCGACGAGCCGGAAAAAGGGACGGTAATCCTGCTTGTGGTACTGGTGCACGCTGATGGATGCGCTGGCGCGCTGGTAGAACGGGCTCAGCCAGCAGTCGTCGGGCGCGATGTAGCGGAACTCGATGGGAAAGAACACATTGATGTTCGCCCGTCGCATGGTGTCGACGACCTCCTGGAAACACTCCAGTCCGCGCTCGGCTGGCACCGAATATTCCATCTCGTTGAAGGCGACCGTGCGTGGCGAGGGAAATACCGCAAACGAATCGCCCACGCGATTGGAGTCCGACACGAACAGGCCGAGCAGGCGCTGTACCCAGGCATTCGTCCAGGGATGCTTTCGCGCCGTGTCGGCGGCGAAATCCAGCAGCGCGTTGTCGTCGCCCTCAGGGACGGGTGTCGGTGCGTCGGTGGTGATGTCCATGCGTTTGACGATGGCCTTGCCACCAAAGGGAAAGGCGAAGAACTCCATGTGCCGGTGCTGGTCGCGTTCTTTTTCGATGGCGGCCATGGCGGCGGGAATGTCCATCACGCGCACGGTTTCGTGCAGGCGGTAGGCGGCCCGGTTCTGCAGGGTGACCTGGCTCAGGATGCCGAGGCTGCCGACGGCAACGCGGGCCGCGTCGAAGAGGTCACGGTCTTTCCCGGCGGAGCAGGTAGCGATGCTGCCATCCGCCGTGACGAGCCGCAGCGCCGTGACATTGCCGGAATAGCTGCGCAATTGCCGGCCGGTGCCGTGGGTGGAGGTGCTGACGGCGCCACCCAGGGACTGCATGTTGATGTCGGCCTCGTTGAGCAGGCCTTGTCCGATTGTCTTCAGGGCTGGGCCGGTTGCGGCCACGCGGGTGCCGGCCCAGAAGGTGGCGGTATCGGTGGCGGCGTCATGAGAGACCAGTCCGTTCATGGCCTCGAGCGATACAATCGTGCCGTCAGTGGCCACGACCGGGCTGAAGGAGTGGCTGCCGCCCATGGCGCGCACGGGGCCGGTGGCCTCGCGTACGATCTGTACCAGGCTCGCCTCGCTGTCGGGGAAGCGGATGCCCTGCGGCCGCGCCTTCTGGCCGCCAGACCAGTTCTGCCAGGCGGGAACGGGCGCTGCATCCTCCGGGTGCGCCGTAGAGGGCAGGAGCAGGCCGGTGCCGGCGGCAGCACCCAGTGCGCCCGCCAGGGCGAGAAAGCGGCGACGGTCCGGGGAAATCGGCTCTTTGCGGTATGTGCGCATGGGCCCCCTCCTGCTTTATTGTTCTGTGGGCGCCGCTATTGACTATGGGCGACCTAGTCAAGCATAAACCTGAATAACCATCAACTTTCGAGTGGTCATGGATTCGTCTTCCCCCTCCTCGCCGGGCGAAAGCCGCCAGGCCCGCCAGCGGGTTGTTCCTGTTCAGGCACGGTCGCGCGCCCGCATCGACGCCATTCTCGACGCGGCGGCCTCCCTGCTGGCCGCCGAGGGTGTCGAGGCGGCGACGACCGCCGCCATCGCCCGCGTTGCCCGCACGACACCCGCCACCGTCTACCACTACTTCGAGAATCGCCTGGCAGTCTTTGCCGCATTGGCCCGGCGTACCATGGCAAATGTCGATGCCGCGCTCACCGAGCGGCTGGCGGCGCTGGCCGTGGCAGACGAGCTTCATACGGGAAATGTGCTGGCCTCGTTGTACGAGGCGTACCGTGATGCGCCGGGCTATGTGGCGGTGCTGCGCGTCCTGCGGGCCGAGCCGACCCTGTATGAACTGGTGCAGGAATCAAATCAGCGCATGGCGCGGGTCATTGCCGGCGTGCTGGACCAGCGCACCCGCCTGGCGCCGGATCGCGCGCTGCGGGTGGCTCTCATCCTGAGTGATGTCTGCGAGCAGGTGGTGCAGATGGCGCTGATGGCCACCGCCAGTGAGGCGGCAGCCCTCATCGCGGAAATGACGGAAATGCTCGATGTGCTCCTGGTGCACTATGCCGCGCCCGGCGGCCCGGTCAGTCCGCGTCGGTCGCCTGGTTGAGGAAGGTCTCCGGCGATACGCGAATGGCGGCACCGGTGGGGCAGGCGCGCACACAGGCAGGTCCGCCCGACTGGCCCTTGCACATGTCGCACTTCACCGCCTTCTTGGGCGCAGACGGATCGTAGCTGCCGACACTTTCTCCCGGTCCTGACCCGGTGCCGAACAGTAGCCAGGACATCAGGCTGCCCTTTTCTTCCGTGGCGGGGGCACGCATCTGGATCACGCCATAGGGGCAGTTGCGTTCGCAATTGCCACAGCCGATGCAGGCGTCGGTAATGTACACCTCGCCATTTTCGGAACGCCGGATGGCATCCGGCGGGCAATCCTTCATGCAGTGCGGATGTTCGCAGTGACGGCATGACGTCGGCACGTGAATGTTTCCCAGCGTGGGGCCGGCCGCGCGGTTCAGGCGCGACATGCCCTGGTGGGTCTCGGCGCAGGCGGTCTCGCAGTTGTTGCAGTGGATGCAGCGCGAGGCGTCGATGAGCAGGACGTCGGTACTTTCACCAAGCCCTTCGCCCATGAGGAAGCGGATGATGTCGCTGTCGGCCGATTGCTGCTGTTCGCGGCGGACGTTGCTGCGGATGCGCTCCAGCAGCTTTTTTTCCAGCGCTTCGCGCCAGGCCGGGTTGCGCGCGATCACGTCCTTGAATGTTGCGGCCTTCAGTCGCAGCATCTCGGTGGGCACCGTCGCCTGCACCGTGGCCGAGCGCGGCGTCTCGTTGAGCAGGGCCATCTCGCCGACATAGTTGCCCGCCGATACATAGGACAGCACCACGTCGCGACCGCTGACGTCGCGCGACACCGTCACCGAGCCGCTGCGGATCAGGTAGAGATAATCCGGCGCATCGCCTTCGCGGAACACCACTTCGCCGGCCTCGCAGCGGCGCACGTCGACGCCGCCGGCCATGAGTTCGTCCACCATTTCCGGCGGTAACTGTGGCGCCAGGTAGGTGGTGATGGCACGGCGCACGAAAGCGGTGTCGATCTGCTTGCGCACGGCCTCGACCGAGGCCACGAGCTTGAGCATGAGGCGGCGCGGTACTTCCAGGATGCTGCATTCCTCGCCGGCGATCACGGTGGCGGTGCGACGACGGCCCGAAATCAGGCCCATTTCGCCGAAGAACTGCCCGGCACCGAGAGGCACGGTGCCGGTGACGCCGGTGTCGTCCTCGATTTCGACGTTCACGGCGCCTTCAATGATGGCCATGAAGCTGTTGGTGTAGTCGTTCTTGCGGAAAATCACGTCGCCCGGCGCGGGGCGAAGGATCTGCGATTCGAGCACGAGCTCGCGCATCTGCAGGGTTGTCAGGTCGCGCAGCAGCGGAACGTTGTGCTGGATGACGCTCAGGGCCTCGTTGACGGTGTAGCCCGGGCGGAACTCCGCCAGCCGGTCGAGGAGCAGTTCTTCGTCGGCGGGAACCACGCCCATTTCCATGAGGGTGGAGATGACTTCGAAGCCCTGGTTCATCGCCTGCTTGATCAGCGGATAGCCACCCAGTGCGCCGATGACGTAGAGGCCGCCGATATTGGATTCATAGGTGGTGGACAGGATGGGAACCGCGTTGGCGTCTGCATTCGGAAAGGCGAGGCCAAACGATTCCAGTAATTGCCGGGGTGGGCTCGCGCCCAGGCGCCCGATTACGCGGTGGCAGGGAATCTCTTCGGCACCACCGTCGCGCTGCACGGTATAGCGCAGCGGGGCTTCTCCGTCGGGAGTTTCCTCGACCCGCACCGAGCGGGCGCTGTAGCGGATCTCCAGCACACCGTCGCGCGCCGCGGCGAGGATCAGCGACAGGTTGGCATCCTTGCAGCGCGCGAATTCGCCCGAGCGGTTGATGAGGATGACGCGGTTCTGCCGCGCCAGGGCCAGGGCGTTTTCAATGGCGGCATCGCCGGCACCCACCACCACGATGGTTTCGCCTTCGTAGGCGTCCGGGTCATCGAGTGTGTACTGCACGCGCGACAATTGTTCGCCCGGCACGCCAAGCCGGCGCACATTGCCTTGCAGGCCGATGGCGAGGACGACATGCCGGGTCCGGAATTCTTCGCCGTTCTCGCAGCCGACCACAAATCGCCGCCGGCTCTCGCGCGTGACGCGATTGACGCGATGGCCATGGCGGATGTTGATGCCGATGCGGTTGATGCCCTGGTTCCAGGCCTCCAGCACCTGCTCGCGTGTGCCGGCGGCGAATTCCATGCCGCTGCGCAGGGGCAGGATGGCGGGCTCCGCCATCACATGCTTGCCTTTCTGGTATTTGAAGATGGTGTCGGAGGCGTGGTCTTCCGCTTCGAGCAGCACGTAGGGAATGCCGAGTGCGGAGGCCTGCGCGGCGGCAGACAGCCCGGCCGGCCCGGAGCCGATGATGACGACGGTCAGGATGCCGCCGTCTGCCCGCCGCGACGGCTCGAGGTCTTCGAGCAGGGGCGTGTCGTCGTCGAGCGTGGGAAGGACCTGGGTAACGGCTTGATCGTTCATGGGGGCATTACCGGGTGGGGCCGAGCAGCTGCCGCAGGGCGAGCAGCTCGGACTTGAAGGCGGCCGGGGAGTAGGCCTCGTCATTGCGCAACAGCTCGCGCAGATGGTGCAGACGGACATTTATCGGGCGCACCGCCTCGGGCGTCCATCCGCCAGTCGTTTGAAGGTGGCTCGCTACGCCGGAAATGGCCATGTAAGCCTGTTCTGCGCCGGCATAGTCCGTGTAGCTGTCGGCGGTGCCCTCGGTCACGAGCTCACGCAGGATGTCCTTCAGGTCGTTCGTCGTGAAGGCATGCTTTCCGAACAGGCGCACTTGCTGCGCTACCATTTCGCGAAGTTTGTGGGCCTCGGCGATGGGATCCGCGGCAGCCCAGTCGGCATCGCCGGTGATGGTGCGGTGCAGGCGCTGGATTTGTGCGGTGAAGCCCGGCGCATAGGCCGGATTCACGACCTTCACGATGTTGCGCAGCATGAGCAGGTTGGCGTCGTTGAGCCGGATGCGGCCGGGGCCGGTCGCGAGTCCCTGGCGCGGCTGCCAGCGCTTGTCCGACATCGGGTGGTGGCAGGCATGACAGTCGAACACGACGAGTTCCGGGAAAAGTCCGTCGCGACCGCGTACCGGATCGGTGAAGGTATCGAGCAGGGATTCCACGGCCACGCCCTGGCCGATGGCCCAGAGCTGCACGCCATCGAAGTGGCCCTTGCGCGCGGTCCAGTCGGCGTCGATCTGCCAGTGCGGCGGCAGGAAGTTGGCGAAGGTGTCGAGGTCGAACGAGAGGCGGGGATGCCCGGCACCCATGATGCGGTGCGTGACGAGTTTCTTCTCATTGCCGTAGTGGCAGGAGAGGCAGAGGCGCGCCAGCGGCTCGGGCTCGTTGGTGGGATAAAGGCCGTTGGCGACGTTGGCCGCGTGCGTGGCTTCGGGCAGTGTGTGCGACTGTATCCAGCCATTCGAAGGGCCGTGGCAGGCTTCGCAAGAGACGCCATCGCTCACGGTGAAGCGGCTGCCGCGTTCAGCGGGTGCCGGATTGTGCGCGTGGCAGTCCAGGCAGACCGCTTCCTGTTCCGGCGGTTTCTTCAGGCCGAGCTTGCGGGCGATGCGCTGCGAGTCCGCAGAGCGAAGCACATTGTAGGCATTGGCATGACGGTCCAGGCGCGCCCAGATGGTGTACTCGTCATGGGCAATGTGGCTGTCTTTCCACGCCGTGACAGCGCCGTGGCACATGCTGGAGGCGCAGTTCACCACGCCAAGGCTGCGGTGCGGATCGGCATCGGGCAGGGGCGCGGCGCTCGTAATGGCAGTCAGTGTGCCGAGAACAAGCAGGCAGAGGGCATGCCGCATTCTCATTTCATTGCCTCCTTGCGGGCCGGTGCCTTCGTGGCCGTGCCGGTCGCCTTGGGCGCGGGCGGGCTGGCGGGCGCGGTCACGCTGTCGGTGACCGTCCACAGCGAACCATCCTCGCGCTGGTAGAGCTTGTCCATTTCGGGTTTGGTGAAGGGACGGGCGCCAATACGGCCGAAGACGGCAATCTGTCCGCCGGTCTCATCCACGGCGCGATCACGATCCAGCCCCTTGGAGAGCGCCATGGCGGGCGAGGCGGTGCGGCGCCAGGCAATGAGTTCGGGATGCGGTGCCGGGCTGAAGCCGTAGAAGCGCGGTTGCGAGTCGGGCGAGGTCAGCTGCAGCACGCGCAGGCCGTTCTTTCCATCCGCCACATAGGCAAACAGCGAGGCGTTGGTGCTGGCGACGATGACGTCGCGCACGTCGTTGAGCTGGCCGTCCGCGTCATAGCGCTGGTAGAGCATCGGTGCTTCGGGTTTTTCCACATCGATGATGGCGAGGCCCTGCTGCCGGGCCGCGACATAGGCATAGGTGCGGGCGACATAGACGCGCTGTGCATCGGCCAGCGGCACCACGGCGGGCAGCAGACGCGGCTGTTCCGGATGCGTTACGTCGACGACGCGCAGGCCTTCGGCCGTCGTCACGAACAGGTAGCGGAACTGCAGGGCCGAGGCGCGCATGTCGTTCAGCGGCACAGTGGCGAGCACGCGCGGCTTCAGCGGATCGTCCAGATCGACGATGACGAGGCCGGCGTCGGCGGCGACATAGGCAATATGCCCACCGAGCACGACGTGCCGCGCGCCCTTCAATGCGCCGTTGCCATTCCAGGTGAGGGCCCGCGACAGGAAATTGTTGCGGGCGTCGCCATCAGAGAGCGTATCGACATTGACGAGGATGAGGCCTTCTTCGGCATCGGTCACCACCGCGTAGTGATAGATCGGATGGAAGGCCTGCTCCTGGTTGGTCACGCGCATGAGGTCGCCCTGGTTACGACCCGGGGCGATGGGCTGGTTGGTGGGCAATGCCACGCACGTCGCCGCCTTTGAGCGCACGAAATCCTGCTGACCCAGCGGCGAATAAGGCGCTGTGACAATGCGCTGCGAAACGCCCTTGTTGGCGATTGCCGCGACGTCATAGACGCGCAAGCCACCTTTGCGCTCGGCCGCGTAGAGGTACTCGCCACGCAGCTGCAGGCAGCCGACGGCGCCGTCGCTGTCGTGGTCGTGCGCTTCTTTCAGTTCACGGTGACGCTCGAGATGCGCCTTGTACCAGTCCGGATAGGCGTATTTGTGCAGATAGCTGCCGATCACGGCCTGCGGCTCATCCCATTCCGTCACCTGAACGGCCTCGACATGGCGCGCTTCACCCAGCCAGGCGTTGAAACCGACGAAGTTCATGAAGTTGGTGCCCTGCAGCAACAGCTGCGCCATGATGGCGTTGTTGTCGTTCTTCTCCGAGACATGGCAGTCGGAGCAGGTCTTGGTCTCTTCCTTGCGCTCGGTATGCGCAAAATGCGGCGCGAAGGCCTGCGAGGAAAAGCCGCTGGCCGCGATCGGCGGTTGCTGGATGTAGATCCGTTCGCGGTTGGCATTGGTTGACGACAATACAAGCGCTGAACTCGAGCGCACGGGCGCAATGCGACCGCCCTTGACCGGGCCATGGCGACCGAGCTGGAACACGTCATCGCGGACCACCTGCGGATTGTAGGTGGCGAAGTTGCGAGTCTCGCCGCCTTCGTAGTGGTGTCGCTCAGTCTTCCAGTTGGCCTGGATGGGCAGGTGACAGCCGCCACAGCTTGTCGTCCACGAGGTGTGGCAGGTGTAGCAGGTCATCTTCTCGTTGCTGTGGGCGAATTCGCTCATGTTGGCGCCCCACTGGCCCTGCCGGCCCGCCTCGCCGGCGGCCATGAGCTTGGCACGCGCTGCGCGCGCGTTGTAGTGCGGGTTGGCCGGATTCACCGAGTCCTTTACCAGCGAGACCTCCCACTCCTGGTCCGGATCCAGCGCGGCGCGCTGGAAAAGGCGGCCGTCGCGCCATTCGAAGCGCTTGCGTCCGTCCTGTGTGCGCAGCAGGGAGAGATCGCTGCCGCCCGGCGGGGCCGCGGGGCCACTGGTGCGCAGCGTCGGGTAGGCGGTGGCGGTGCCGTGGCAGTCGACGCAGTCCACTTCGATGGCGGCCGCGACTTCGCCGTAGATGTGGCCATTGCCGTGGGCATCCTGCGCAAAGTGGCAGTCCACGCACTGCATGCCCTTTTCCATGTGGATGGAGGCCAGGTGCACGGCCTTGTGGAACTTGTCGGGGTCGTCATCAGCGACGACCTGGTTGTTCTTGTCGAGAAGTGCGCCGTGACGGTCCCGCTTGAACACGGCGCGAAAATTCCAGCCGTGTCCGTGGTAGTCGGCGAACTGCGTGTCCTTCAGCCGTGCATTCAGATCGGTGACATTGCGCAGGAAGTCGCGAGCACTCCACATGCCGCGAATCGAGGCCTCTTCCGGATTGCGGTCCAGAATGGCGCGGGCTTCCTCGTCAGTCGGGTATTTCTGTTTGGCCGGCCACATATGCGGCGCGTCGGCTTCGTAGTCCCACATCGTGTAACCATAGAAGCTGTTCACGAACACATTGGGCTGGTGCATGTGACAGGTCATGCACTGCGACGAGGGAATGGCCCGCGTGAAGGCATGCTTGAGCGGATGCCCTGGTTCGCCCTTGGGAATCACCGGATCCGCCGTGAGCGTGGTGCCGGTATTCCCGGCCGCCGCATAGGGGCCGCTGTGTTTGGGATCACGATCGTTGGCGTAAATGGTGTGGCAGGCCGTGCAGCCGGACGAGCGATAGTCGCCGGGATTGTCGTTGGTGCCGAGGAACCACAAATGCGGGTCGTTGAGGCGCGTCTTGGTAACGTTGATGAGCGGCACGGCAATGCGGCTGCCCGTGCCCGGACCGCGGTTCGACTGCTTGAAGTCAGGGCGACCGGGCTCTTCCAGTCGCTGCAGCAGGCCGGTGCTGTTGGGGAGGCCTACTTCGGGGAACTGGCTGCCGATGTTGCGGCCACCTTGCTCGAACACACGGAAAATGTCGGCCGGCGGCACGGTCTCCCAGGCCGGGAGTGGGTCAAGGCGCGGCAGCAGGCCTTTTTCAATCAGGGCGGGCGTGGGTTTCACCGGGGCCAGCAGTGCGGCAGGCTGGCTGTCTTCCGTATAAGCCTCGCCCAGGATGTAGCGTTTGAAGGGCAGGATCCCGTTGTTGTAGCTCGCCCCGCCCCAGAGCATGGCGGACGTGGACATCAGGCTGCGTTCCTGCGCCTGGATGATGGAAAGGTGACAGGCTCCGCAGGAAAGCCGCGCGACGCGCAGGTCGCCGGGATTCATGAAACGGATGAAGGCCGGATGCTCACTGTTGAGGCGGGCATAGGAACCCTCGGGATTGGCCGAGCCGTGCCAGAGGTGGGTGTCGCGCGGCAGCACATGGGCGGCGTCCATGGCCTGGCGATAGGCTGCCGCCTTTTTGTCGTCGAGGCCGGCAGGCTTCATCACCGTGGCGTTGCCGCCGTGGCAGTCGGTGCAGCCGAGTACCACGCCGGGATTTTCGTGCATGGTGTGGTTGTCGCTGGCGCTGTGGCAGCTTGTGCAGCCGACGCTCTTGCGGGCCGCCGCATCGGTGCCCTGCGCGACGGGGGCAGCAGGTGCCATGGTGTAGTGGCGGCTCACGAGTGACGCGTCGCCACTGGCACGGGCCGGCAGAATGTCTGCCAGCGACAGCACCGCCACCAACAGGGCGAAGACGGACAGGAGCAGGGGGCGGGACGGGGTCTTCATCGTCAGTAAGCCAGGATTACGTTGAACAGGGCCGAATAGAGGGGCGGCGAGTTGTCGCTGCCGTACAGTTCGTGCAGGCCGCGACCGGGCAACAGGGTCGCGACAGAGCCGGTGATGACGACGTTCTGCGAATAGAGCGGCCGGTACTGCAGGCCGACGGAGACGTCGGTGCCGAGGTCGTCGGAGGGCGGCTGCTGGTTGCGTAGCACACCCAGCACCTGCGTATCGTTGAAGCGCAGCAGGGAGACGTTGCCGAGTACACGCAAGGTGGGCAGCAGGTCGGCGTCCGCGCCGAGGCCCAGCAGGGTCAGGCCGGGATTCACGAAGTTGGACTGCCCCTGGTCTTTGGAGGAGCGCAGGTCCGGAAGGAGGCCGTTCCGGCCCGACAGCGTCACCCCGCCACCGCCAATGAGCGGAACGGCCTGACGAATGAAAAAGCTGGTGTCCGATCCCGCGAACTGCGGATTTTCGAGGATGGCGTCGAAGCCCGTGGCCACGCCGTCGAAGGGATTCTTGTCGCCGCTGGCGTACAGCGCATTGCCGCGTACGCGAATCCAGTCAAAGTCGCGCGAGATTTCCGCGGCGGCGAAGCCCGCGCGGATGTCCACGGGACGTTGCGCCAGCGGACTGTGTGAATCGCGTCCAATCGCGAGATACGTGGACGCCGACAGCCCGTAGCGGCCGAAATGTCCGTCGCCATTCAGGCCGAAATAGTCCACGCGGTAGTCGTGCGGACGCGCATCACCCATCACCGCCGGCCGCACCTGGAAGCCGTTGCTGTCGTAGTAGTCGGGACCGCCCTCGCGGTTGTCGTCGTGAACCACGACGAATTCGCCGGTGAAGCCCGGAACCAGAAAGTCCTGCCGGTACAGGTTGAAGAACAACAGGTTGTCGTCCCGTGCATCCTGGTGAATGTCATTGAGGCCGCTGTTGCTGTCCTTCTCGAGGCGGCGCGCCCAGCCGATGTTGTATTGCCAACGGTTACTGTCGCGGATGCCGAAGAGGCGGACCGCCAGCGCGTTGTCCTGGAACAGGAAGCCGCGGAAATCGAGATTCAGGGGCTGGATGCCGACGCGCAGGCTGTCGAAGTCGTAACGCGGTGAGACATTGCGCAGATGCTTGTCGACAAACAGTTCCTGGATGCCGACGAAGTTGTCGGTGCGTTCCGTGCCCTGGCGCGGATCCACCCGCAGTACGCGCGCTTCTTCGACGCGCGTCTGATTGAAATTGAATACCGGGACAAAACGGAATTCGTATTCGGGCGGCCGGAACGTGGTGTCGCCTTTCACCAGCGAAAGGTTCAGTACCACGTTTTCGACAAAGGCGGATTGCTTGCCTTTGCCCAGTACATCGAGGCTGCCGGGCGATGCGGAGGTCTGCGGAGCCACAGGCGTGGGCAGGTTACGCGCCTCCAGTGTGGTGTCCGAAATCAGGCCCAGTGCCGTGAACCAGTCATCACCAAAGGCCGGCAGGTCGCCCTTCAGGACGTTCTGGTGATAGGGGTCGTACAGGGGAAATCCGAAGCCGAGTGCCTGCATGATGCGCCACCGGTCCGGCACGCTCACGCTTTCGCGCGGCAGCGCGGCCTCAGGCGGGGGAACGTGGCGCGGATCTACCGCCGGCACACCGTAGGCTTCGGGCAGTAGGGGCATGGCCGGGCGACGGGCGATGGTGTCCGCCGAACTGTCGTCAACGGGCATCACGCTGCCCGCAGGGGCGGCGCGAACGGACAGCACGGTATCGCCGTACTGACCGGCCTCCTGATGGATCCAGCCGTCATGGCGAACCGCGCCTGCAATGACCACGTGATACCAGCCGTCCTTTTCCTGGTCGGCCAGCAGGGTCTGGCCACGCGAGATGCCCGCCACGGCGTCAGCATCTGTTCGTGGTAATTCGCGCACGGTCACTTGCGGCGCCAGTACCTGGAGCAGGAAGCGGGCCGGAGGGGCAGCGGCCAGCGCGCCGGGAGCCGTTGTCATGGCGTCTGCAGACGGTACGCCGGGAGCCGTTACCCTGGGGGCAGCGGAGGGGGCAGTCGACGCAGCAGGAGTTGTTGTCGTGGTGTTGTCACGGGTGACTGCACCCGGAGCACCGGTAACGGCCGCCGTCATGGCACCGTCGGCTGGTTTCGACGCCGCATTGGCGTCGGCACGGGCAACCGCCACGCCAGACACGGACAGTGCCCCCAGCAGCAGGGTCACCGCGCGGGCATGAAAGCGCCGGGGCAGGAAATCAGAGACCGGCACAGACATTCCGGACGCTGCCATCGAGGAACGGGGATTGCGGGCACTGCGCATAACGCAAACGGACACCGTAGGGCGCAAGCTGGTCCGCACGGATGGCGGCGGACGCATTGCCGATCGGGGCGCTTGCGCCGGCGGCACTCAGCGCGGCACTGGCGCGGGCCGTGCCCAGCAGGGCGATCATGTCGTCCTGGTCGACACCGTCACCCGAAACACCAATGGCACCGACGAGCTGATTGCCGCGGTAAACGGGAATGCCACCCGGAAAAATCTGGATGCCGTTGGTCAGCGTGGTGGTGCCGGTACAGCCAATGGAAAAATCATTGGCGACCACGCTCTGGATCAGCTGGTTGTACACCAGGTCCAGTTGCAGGCCGACATTGAAGGGACTCCAGTCTGCCGCCTTGGAGAACGGACCGGCCGGCGTTCCCGCAATGCCGTCGGGATACGTGGGGCGATGAATGTTGCCGATGGCCCGCGCCGAAAATGCGACGCTGCCGTCGAGCAGCGTCGGCATGCCGAAGAAGCTGCGCGCCGCGCCGACATAGTTGGCGATCGATGAGGTCCCACCGCTGACATAACTGGCATCCGGCAGGCCTGCCAATGTGGTGGCCGCACTTGCCGACGAGAAGAAATTGGCGGTGCGCGCCTTTTGCAAGGCGACATCGGCACCGAAGAGCGGTGCGTCAGTCGTGCGGGCAAAACCCAGCACATTGCCGCCGGTGTCGACGACCGTGATGGACACCTGCGCCGTTAGCCCCAGCGGCCGCCGGATTTGTGCGCGGGTCTGTGCCGTTACACCAAGGGCGCTTTGCAGCAATTGCGTCACTTCCGCCTGTGTCATGCCACCGGCGCTGGGGAAGGGTTGCAGGCTGTCGCGCTGCGGGTAGCGGTTGTTGCCCGTACTGTCAGTCAGCATCCAGGCACCGGGCAGCGAATCGTGCGGCATGAAGCCGGAGGCCGGTGTTCCGAAGGTGGCGCCACCGCGCAAGGTGCCAGTGGTATAGCCCGTGACGGCGAGGAAGCCGGTTGGCAGCAGGAGCGAGGGACTGGCGGCGGAGGGCGTCGAGACGATGGCTTCGGAATCGACATAGCGCAGGGTGCGGCCGTCAGCCGTGATGCGATCGGCACGGATGTCGACGGGCGCGCTGAAGCCACTGCTGGCGGCGACGGCGACGAGTTCGTCCGGATTGCTGTCGATGTTGCTGATATCGAGATCAAGGCCATAGACGCCATCGGCCATCACCCCGATGCCGCCGACCACGACTCCGTTCTTGTACAGCGGCAACCCGCCCGGGTCGGCCGACAGGCCAAGCGGGGCATGCTTCGGGCCGGTGTCGCCGTCAGTACTGCGCCGGACCAGATCCGAACAGGGCAACTGGCTGAACTGCACGCCGAACAGCGGGCCGGACGGCTGGTTGGCCTCTCCGGGATTGAAGTTTGCCTGCACGATCTGGCTCGCGGTCCGCGTCGAGAACGCATTGCCGGATGACGACAGATAGGCGCCGGTAATCGCCTTGCTGATGGCAGCAAGCGAGGCCGGAATCGTGCCGCTGAGTCCGTCGAGGCCGGCGTGCACACCCATGCCGCTGTCGATGTCCACCGTCGAGGCGGCGCCCGGCATCTGGTACACCGCCAGCACATTGCCCACACGATCGGTGACGGCGAAGGTGGCTGCGAGACCTCGCGCCGAGGCTTCGGCAACACCCTGCGCCAGCACGCGCTGCACATCCGGTGCCGACAGCGCAACCGAATCCACTGCGCCCGGCGCGGGCGACGACGTGTTGCTGCCACCGCAGCCGGTCAGCGCCAGTGCGCTACCGAAGAGGAATGCGGAAAAGATCTTCATGGCAGGCGCGCCGGCGGCAGGAGGGCAGAAGACTGCAGCAGGGCCGCATCGCGCGAGGACGGCCATGCCGGCACCGGATGCGGCGTCACGGGCGGGTGACCCACTTCGTGGAAGCCGTGGCACATGCCGCAGTTCGAGGTGACCTTGCGCGGCTCCGGTGAACGGCCCGCATGGCAGCGACGGCAGGTGTCGATACCCGGCATGAGCACGTCGTCGGCCGATCTGGATCGCGTCGCGGCATGACAGGAGCCGCAGTCCGTCATCGTGTGGCTGGCGTGCGAAAAATGCGCCTTGGGCATCCAGGCGGCTTCGGGCAGGACGGGGTTCACTTTCCAGGAGGGTTTGCCGGCAGCCGTGACCGTGCGCTGGATGTCGTGACAGGCAAAGCAGGTCTTCTTTTCGAAAATTTCGGTGGCGGCGATCATCACCTGCTGATCCACATCCATCCCGTTACCGAGGCGCACGGGGGCAGGCGTGGTCTTGCCGGGGATGCCGCGCTCGGTCGGGGCGTCGGGCCGCGGGTTCAGCACGATGTGGTTCACCGCCAGATAACTGTAGAAGTCGCGCATGGTTGCGATCACGTCATCGACATTGCCGTGCGGCACCTGCCGCTCCGGAGCAGCGAGCTCAAAGCGCAGCTCATGGCAGGACTGGCACTGGTCCTTCATGGTGACAGGGCGAAATCCGTTGCCGGTGGAATCAGGCACATGACAGCTCCCGCAGCTGACCTTCACGCGGCCCTGCGGGCCCATGACGCCGCGCGGATCGAGATGCACATCGTGCGGAAACTTGAGTCCGCGGTGCTCGGCACGGAGCGTGGAGTCACCTAGCCGCAGCCGCTGTATCGTCTCCTTGCCGTCGGCCAGGACCCCGGTGACGACGCTGGCGCGGAATTGCGGATGCAAGGTGGCGAAGTCGCCGGCATTTCCCGTCAGCGTGCTGGCCAGATGAGCCTTGATGTCCCGGTGGCAGGCACTGCATTCGCCCATGGCGTAGTGCGTGTTTTGTTGCGCGAGGCCCTGCGGACCCTGGTGATCACGGTGACAGCTGGCGCAGCGCACGTCGGCGAGGCCGGTCACCTTTTCTTGCCGGGCAACGTGGTCACCGATGTTCTGGTGGCAGCTCCGGCAATCCTTGTCTTGCACCCGGGTGAAGGCCTCGCTGTGGCAGCTTTCGCAATGACTGCCGAAGGACTGGTGACCGGCTGCCAGATCACCGGCGTTCCAGCTGTTCCGGGCGTCGTTGCCCGCGCTCTGCAGGTGTTGCCTGAGCCCGGGAGTCGGCGCTGTCGGGTGGGCCTTGCCCTGCGGCGCGAGCATGGGCAGATAGAGAAAGGCCGCCACTACCAGCAGGAACAGTCCCCAGGACAGCCGACGCCGGGACAGGCCACGGGGGCGAATGGCCGCCGTGATTTCTTCTGCGGTGGCCGTGGCCTTGCCGGGCAGTGGCTGCACCAGCTCTACCGTG
>DASSUO010000299.1:0-5882 GCA_035706925.1 Moraxellaceae bacterium | reverse complement strand
TACGCCTGCAGCGAGCAGCAGCAGCAGGGTGGACGTGAGTGTCTTTTTCATGCGGCAGTCTTCCCCTGGTCAGCGGGCGAGGACGACGGCGTAGCGGGTGCTGATGCCGGCGCCGCCGGTGCAGTGGTTGCGGACGACGGGCCGGTGGGGGCCGCTGCCGGCGCGGCCGGAGCAGCGCCATTGGCCGGTGCGGGCGCAGTGGCGGCGGCCGCCGGTGCGCTGTCGCTGCCGGTTGCATCGCTGCCGCCGTCATTGACGGGAGTAGGTGCCGGAGCAGGCTTGGGCGGGGCCTTGTACACGCCGGTGCGCTTCTGCAGGTCGACAATCCAGTTCGCCACCGCCGGGTCGGGCTTGGCCTGCAGCGACTGGTAGCGTTCGTAATGAGTCAGGGCCTGCGGCAGGTCCTGCATATACAGGTCAAGCAGCACACCGAGATTGAAGTGCGCGCGCGCATAACCGGGATCGGCGGTGAGTGCGGCCTCGTAGGCAGCCTTGGCCTCCGGGAACTTGCCCTGCTGGCGCAGGGCGATGCCGAGCAGGTTGTTCGCGTACGGGCTGTTCGGGCTGGTCTTGAGGGCGGCGCGCAGCGCGGCTTCGGCTTCAGGATATTTTTCCTGGTGCAGGAGGATCACGCCCTGGTTGAGCAGCGGGCCCGCAAATTGCGGCGCACGCGTCGAGAGGTTCTGGAAGAGGGCGAGCGCTTCGGCATCGTTGCCCGCGCGCATCAGCCCGACGGCACGGGCATAGTCCGGCGCAATGGCCATGGCGGCCTGCTGCTTCACCGGATCGATGCTGACCTTGGGGGCGCTGGAGGTGTCGGCCGTGGCCGACGTCGTGCCCGTCTGCTCGGTCTTGGCCTTGGTCTTCAGCTGGCCGGACGCCATGCGCTCGCGCAGCTGCGCCACGAGGTCGGGCTCGTTGCTGTCGGGAACGTTCGTGGTATCGACCGTGGGACGCTGTGGCGCCGTGCTGCAGGCGGCGACGAGGAGGCCAAGGGAGAGGGCCACGGTCGCCTTTCGACGGAGGAGGAAAGTGCTCATGCGCGGCCTCAGTAAATCACGTCGACAAAGGGTTCAGGCTGCTCGTGCTTGTTGTAGCGGCCCGGGGATAGCTTGGCGAGCGCCGCAAAACTCTTGCGGACGGCATCGTCATAGATGTTCTGCTTTGCCAGATTGGCGTTGGCGATGTACAGGTCCAGCGCCTTGTCTTCGAACGGCGTGGCCTGCTCTTCCAGCAGGAATCCGTACTGTTCCAGTTCGAGATCCGACAGACCCTTCGGACGTTCCGAGGCGATCAGGTCGGCTGCGAGCTTGCGGTAGATTTCAGCGATCTGGTAGTTCGAGGCGGTCGTGAATTCCGCCACGCCAATTGCCGCCGTCTTCGCATACGCATCCAGCGCCTTCTGCATGGCGACCTTCTTCACTGCAAGGCTCTTCTTGAGCGGCTGGTTCAGCGGAATGGCGGCGAAGTCGTCATACAGCGGACGGTTCAACTGGTACTTGGCCATGGCGCCGAGATAGCTGGTACGTGCCGTATTGGCGGCTCCGGCGCGGTCGTAGGCGGACGAGAGTTCCTTCAGCCAGGACTGCGATTCGGCGGCATTCCCCTGCTTGTTCGCGTTGGTGTACAGGCGGTTGAAGCCTTCCATCTGTACATCGACCGGCTTGGGATACGCTGCCACGTAGTGACGCAGGATGCGCACGGAATCATCGGTGCGGCCCGCCTTTCCGTACAGGTCACCCGCGCTCCACAACGCTTCGCGCGCGAGGTCCGGATTTGCCGTCGTGTTGGCGGCCGCAATCAGTTCGTATTCGCCGGCGGCCTTGTCGTTCTGACCCGTCTTTTCATAGGCCAGTGCGAGCTTTTCGGGAATCGTCGCGTTCAGGGTGCTCGTCGGGTAGGCGGCACGGAAGGCGACCAGCAGCGGAATGGCTGCGGCGTAACGCTCGGCGGTCATATAGGTGGCGGCGGCGTCGAATTCGGCGGCGGACTTGAGCTTGGGATCGGTCGTGCCGCGCGCGGCTCGCTGATAGGCGCCGACAGCGCCGTCGACATCACCCGCCGCCTTCAGCTTTTCGGCCTGCTTGTACACCGACGCAATCAGCTTTTCCTGATACGTGTGGCGCTCATCCGGCGTCAGGTCATTGAAGGCGAGTACCTTGCCAAAGGCGATTTCGGCAGCTTCCGGACGGCCAAGGTCATACTCGCCATTGGCGACCACGGCCCAGGCTTCCTTCTGCATGGTGGACGGCGCGGGCGGCTGCAACTGCAGCAACACACCGGCAGTCTTCATCGCCCCCGGCAGATCCTTGCGGGCCAACTGGTCGTTGGTCAGGCCCTGCAGCAGGATGGGCGTGTTCTTGTCGGCCGGGAAACTCTTCGCGAACTTGAGGGTACTGGCCGTACGGCGGTCCCACCAGGCTTTCTGCTCCTGCGGCGTTCCCTTTACGCCCAGCTTTTCCTGCTCGTTGTAGGCGAGCAGTGCAAAGTAGGCCGCATCGCTGGCCTTCGGGTTGCGCGGGTAATCGTAGGCGGTCTTTTCGAATTCGGTGATGGCTTCGTCGAAATGCTTGGCAGCGAACAGGGCTTCGGCCAGCAGCTGGTTGATCGTGATCGCGTCAATCTGCGACGGATTCAGCGCCAGATACTCGCGATACCACTTCGCGGCCTTGAGGTAGTCGTCTTCCTTCTGCGACTGCTGTGCGCTGGCATGCCAGTACTTGGCCAGGTCGATCACGTGCGACTGCAGCAGCGGCACCAGATTCAGGCGCGTGTTTTCGTCAGCCTTGGCCCAGAATTCGCTCTTCTGGTTGTAGCGCTGAACGAACTTTTCCTTGGCCGGGAGGACTTCCGACGGGAAGCCGCCGTCCTGGAAGGCCTTGATGGTGGCCGAGCTGAATTCCGGTGCGCGCGCGTTGAACGGGTACTTGGCCACGAAGAACTCGTAGGTGTCCGCCGCGTTGCGGTACTGGCGCTTGCCCAGGTAGGTCTTGCCCAGGCTCATGTAGACGTCCGTCTCGTAGCTCTTGGGACCGACCTTCTTGAAGTACTGCTCGACCGACCGTGCGCCATCCTGCTGGATGAAGCCCAGACAGACGATGTTGAACGTGTCTTCACGCAGGCGCTGCGCATTGGCGCGAACCTTGGGGTCCGGGCTGCGCATCTTGCCTTGGAGCTCTTCGAGCACCTGGAAGAAAACCGGTTGTGCCTGTTCGTAATCGGAGGCCTTGTACAGCGCCCAGCCCTGCTTGTAGAGGGCCTGGTCGCGGAAGTCGCCGGACTTGTCTGCCTTTACCACCAGCGCGTAATTGTCGGCGGCAGACAGGTACTTGCCGTTGGTGAACTCGTATTCGGCAATGCGGAAGCGGGCTTCCACCGTCAAGGGGCTGTCGGGGTATTGCGCGATCAGCTGGCGCAGGGTGTCGACCGACTCGGCACGCTGGCCGTTCAGGTCGTAGGCCTTGGCCAGGTTGTAGTAGGCGTCGGTGCGTTCTTCCGGCGTCTGGGCATTCTTCAGCACGGCCAGGTAAAGCTGCACCGCCTCGCCATAGTTCACCTCGAGATTGCGCTGCTGCTCGCCCGGCTTTTGCAGTGTGCCGGCTGCAGACTTGTTCTCCAGTCCCTGCATGTACTGCTTGTGCTGCGCGGCTTCGGCGCTGGCGCGCTCGTCATCGCGAGACTGCGACGACTCCATCGTGAGGTCGGCCATGCGCTTCAGCGTATCGAGCCGAGCCGCGGGGTCGCGGAACAGCTTCAGGGCTGTCTGGTAGTTCGCCAGCACCTCTTCGGCGCTTTGCGGCACCACCTGCTCGGTCTTGATGTCGATCTCGCGGTTTTCGAGGTCGGCCAGCGTGCCGGAAAAACGGTTCTTCGGTGTCGTCACCGGAGCGGGAGGGGGCGCGCTGGCGCAGCCGGCCAGGACAAGCAGGGCCAGTGCAAGGGGCGTAAGGCGGGCTGTCGGGTGCATGGTCATCTTCATGGCGTGGGCGCTGCGGCGGAGGCTGGCTTGGACGGTTTTTCGTCGTGCATCAGCGAGACATCCTGCAGCCGGGCAATGCTCAGGTGCGCCTCGGCGATGTCGTTGTTGATCCGGTTACGGCTGTCCTCAAGGTGATTGAGGGCCAGCTGGTTCAGGTACGCGCGATATTCCGAGAGGGAGGCGTCGAGATCCTTGTACGCGCTCTGCAGTCGTGTTTCGAATTCACGGATGCGCATTTCGTCATTGCGGGCCGCGAGCTTCTGGTTGTCGGCCATCAACTGCTCCACCGCTTCCATACGCATTTGCAGAAGGCGCAGTTGTGTGTCGCTCTTGGCCAGATCGGCATAGATTTCCTCGGACGAGGGGGCCGCGCGACTCGCGTTGTCCATCATGATCAGGCCGCGCAGGATGCGCACACGATCACGCATGGCGCGGGTGGCGGGCGTGTCGCCCTGTTTCGCGAGTGCCGTGTCGATCTGCTGGAGCTTGAATTGCTGCTCCATGGTCTTGAGGCCGGACGTCGCATTGGCAGGGGAGGCCGTTACGCCGGTACGCGCCTGCTGGCGGGCGCGCTTGTCCAGCGCAGGAAAGCGGTCGGACACTGCCGTCAGGCGGGCGCGCGTGGCGGCAACTCGGGTGGCAATGGCCTGCAGTGCGGCCTGGCGGTTGTGAAAATAGGCCGCCATTTCATGCAGGGCGCGGAGTTCGCCGGCACGCTCGTCGAGCGTCGAACGAAGACGCTTCAGCTGAACGTACTGCTGGTAGCCCTCGTTGAAGGGATGATTGCTGAACAGGGCATAGAGCTGCGCGACGACCACCGGATTGCGCGGCACCACGGTGTCGGGTACGGCGAGGGGATCGCCGAAGCGGTCATCCATGGGAGATGGATTGAGGCGATCCAGCCAGCCCGGCGTATCGATGTCTTTTTCGATCTTGTCCAGCGTATCGAGCTGGGATGTCAGGGTAGAGGCCGCGAGCTGGTAGCCGTACAACGCCTGCTGGTTGGCCTGCAGTGCCTCGTAGGCGCGCGGCGCGAGCAGCATGGCTTCCTGCACGGCAGGATCGGCCGTGTTGCGCGTCAGCAGTTCGAGCCAGTACGCGAGCGAACGCTTGTAGTCCTTGCGTTCATAGAAGGACCAGCCCAGCGCCAGCATCGCATTGTTGGAAAAAGGACCCTTCAGGCGCACATTGACCAGGGCCTCGCGGGCCTTGTCCGGCTGCTGCAACTGCAGGTAGTCATAGCCCAGGGCAAGCGCGGCGCGGTCCTTGAGGGCGTTGTTCGTTTCGTTGTTGCTCACCGGCAGGTTCATCACCTGCTCAAGGAGCTGCTTGCCTTCGGGGGCGTGGTTGGAGCGCAGGTGCGACACGCCGATGTTGTAGGTGGCGTAGGGCCCCATGGGGTTCGTGATCGGGATGGGCGCGAGAGCCGCCCGGGCCTCATCGAATGCATTGCGCGACATGAGGACATTGGCCAGCATGACGCGGCGCTCCGTCTCCAGCGGCGACATCTGTGTATCGAGCGGTACGTTGAGAATGCGCTCGGCGTCGAAAAAGTTGCCCTGGCGGTATTGCAGGCGGCCCTGGCGGAACATGGTTTCGTTGCGGGTTTGCGAGCGCATGTCGCGCGTCACGATGCGGGCGAAGATGTTGTCGGCTTCATCCGGCATGCCGAAGGCGGTGTAGAGGTCGCCCAGCAGCATTTCAGAGGACGTCACGCTGTCATCGATGCGCCCCAGTGATTTGGCGAGCAGGATGTTCGACAGCGCGGCAAAGCTGTCGCCCATGTAGTAGTCCTGCATGGTCTCGCCGAGTACGACCTCGTTTGCATCCTGCCGCACGCTCAGGCGCTGGCGAAGGTCGGCAGCCGAGACCAGGGCAGGCAGGCTGATTGCCACGATGGCGG
>DASSUO010000298.1:0-43103 GCA_035706925.1 Moraxellaceae bacterium | reverse complement strand
AGCGGCAAAAACGGCACTGGATCGCCTTCTGCCAGCGACGTGCCGGATTCCACCAACGCAAAGCCATGCGCCCACACCGCTGACATCAGCGCGCCACTCGATTGCTGCGGATGCGGCACCAGCCGCGCAACGGAATCCATGCGCTCATACCTCACCCTCAGATATTCGCGGCGATCCGCAGGACGTGCGCGCGCAAATCCGGCTGCCACATCGAAGACGGGGGGCAGCACCCTCGCCTGCCCCTGCCGCGACAGGAGAAACGGTCGCGCGAGTACCAGCGCGGTAACGAACACCGATTGTGGATTGCCAGGAAGGCCGATGAAGGGCGTGCCCGCGATTTCGCCAACCGCCACCGGCTTGCCGGGCTTGATCGCCACTTTCCAGAAGTCGAGCGCGCCGCGCTGCTGCAACGCGCGTTTCACATGATCTTCTTCGCCAACTGACACGCCGCCCGTGGACACGATGACATCGGCGCCGCTGGCGACAGCGCGATCGAGCGCCGCCAACGTTCCGTCGAGAGAGTCATCGACACGCCCCAGATCCAGCACGTCGAATCCCCATCCGCGAAGCAACGCGGTGAGCAGAGGCCGATTGCTGTTGTAGATGGCGCCCGGCCGCCACGCTTCTCCCGGCTCAAGCAGTTCATCTCCGGTACACAGCACCGCTACCCGCAACGGACGAAACACCGTCAGTGAATCGAACCCGGCCGACGCCGCGAGGCCGAGCGACGCCGGCGACAGCCGATCGCCACGCGCCAGCAAACGCTGCCCTCGCACCACATCCTGCCCGGCCGGCCGCACATTGGCCCCCCTCGCAGGTCGCTTCACTACACGCACGTGAGTGTCGGCATATTCGCATTGCTCCTGCATCACCACCGTATCGGCACCCGCGGGCAGAATGGCACCCGTGAAAATGCGCGCCGCCGTGCCGGGGATCAGTGCGGCCGGCACTGTGCCTGCGGGAATGCGCTGGCTCACCGGCAGCTCACCCGACGGGGGAAGATCCGCCAGGCAGAACGCGAAGCCATCCATCGCACTGTTGGCCTCGGGCGGCACATCCAGCGGCGCGAACACCTCTTCTGCCAGCACGAAACCTGCCGCCGCGGTCAACGACAGAGTCATCTGCGCTGGCGTCACCTGGCGACCGATTGCAACAAGCTTCTCGATCGCCGCGTCGACGCCGAGCAAGCCCGGCGGAAAACACGAATCGGTCATGTGGTCCGACTCACTGCCGCGACGTGTCACAAGTCGACTGCTTCAGTTGCGGAACGAAATTGCAGGGGCGGTGACGATTGTCGAGCTGCTCGCCGATGATGCGGTCCCATGCCGTGCGGCAGGCATTGGTCGAACCGGGAACGCAAAAGATGACCGTACCATTGGCCAGCCCGGCCAGCGCACGCGACTGCAGGGTACTGGTGCCGATTTCTTCGAGCGAGTAATGGCGGAATACCTCGCCAAAGCCCTCGATGTGCTTGTCGAAAAGAACCGATACTGCCTCGGGTGTCGAGTCGCGGCCGGAGAATCCGGTTCCGCCCGTAATCACCACGGCCTGCACACCCGCATCGGCGATCCACGCGGAGAGAACGGCACGAATCTGGTAAATGTCATCCTTCACGATGCGGCGCATCGCGAGCCGATGCCCCGCAGAGGTGAGTCGCTCGATGAGCAACTCGCCCGACGTGTCGGTGCTCTCGTTTCGTGTGTCGGACACCGTCAGCACGGCGACATCAAGGGGAACGAAAGGTTTCGGGGAAGCGTCTTTGCTCATCGGAATCAGCCACCGGTCATGTTCATGAAACGGACGATACGGGGTTCGTCCGCAAGATCGAATTCATGTCGCTCCGGCTTCAACGCCATGGCCGCGATGATGGCCTCGCTGAGGGCGTCATCATCCGCTCCTTCGTGACGCATCAGGTGTCGGAGATCCAGACTGTGCTCGTTGCCAAGACACAACAGCAGGCGGCCCTCTACGGTCACGCGCACACGATTGCAGCTGGCACAGAAGTTATGGCTGTGCGGAGAGATGAAGCCGACGCGGGTCTCGCTGTCGCCCAGGCGGTAATAGCGCGAGGGCCCACCGGTGGATTCCGTACTCGGCACCAGGGAATGTCGCGCCGACAACCGTGCGAGAATCTCGTCGCTCGGGACATAGGTCAGGGAGCGGTCATGATCGTCGATGGCGCCCAACGGCATTTCCTCGATGAAGGAAATATCGCATTCGTGGCTACGCGCGAATTCGACCAGCGACTCGACTTCGTCGTCATTGCGGCCGCGCAGGACCACGCTGTTGAGTTTGATGCGGGTGAACCCGGCTTCGCGGGCGGCCTCGAGACCCGACAGCACGCGCGCCAGATCGCCCACACGCGTGAGGGCGCGAAAGCGGTCTGGATCGAGACTGTCGATGCTCACATTGAGACGGTGCAATCCGGCCGCGCGCAAATCGGCTGCCGACTCCGCGAGACGCATGCCGTTCGTTGTCAATGCCAGCTCGCGCAGGCCCGGCAGCGAGGACAGCTCGCGCACCAGCCAGGGCAGGTTCTGGCGTACGAGTGGCTCGCCGCCGGTCAACCGGATTTTCTCGACACCCAGACGCACAAAGACCCGCGCAATGCGTGCCAGCTCCTCCAGCGATAGCACTTCCGCACGCGGCAGGAAGGTCATCTCTTCCGCCATGCAGTAGACGCAACGCAGGTCGCAGCGGTCGGTCACGGACAGGCGCAGGTAGCGGATGCGGCGCTCGAAGGAATCGGTCAGGACAGTCATGCGGGCATTGTGGGCAGGTGAGTCGGATGTCGCAACGGCCAGAGAGGCCAGATTGCCAATCCGGCTCCCTGCACAGGCCGTGCCGAAGCGCTGAACGGGAATACCCCTGCGTCAACTCGGGTTATTTGATATCCGCGTCATGCGGTTATCCCGGACCACTTGAATCGGCTGGCGCCTCACCGCTGATTTCCCGGCAAAGCGATGACCATGACAGACCACCAGAGCGTCGGGCGGGTCCGGTCGCGACTACAGTCCGCGCGACTTGGCCTCGTTCCAGAGCGCGTCCATTTCGTCCAGGCTGGCGTCTTCCAGGGGGCGTCCCGCCGCCGTCAGGGTGTCCTCGATGTGGGTAAAACGCCGCTCGAATTTCGCGTTGCAGCGTTTGAGCGCCATCTCGCAGTCGAGCTCGAGGTGGCGTGCCAGATTGACCACACAAAACAGCAGGTCACCGACCTCGTCTTCCTGCCGGGCACGATCGGTCTGGTCCAGCTCGGCCTCGATCTCGTCCAGTTCCTCGCGAAGCTTGGCCAGCACGGCGCGCGGATCCTGCCAGTCAAAGCCGACCTTGCCGGCCTTGCGCTGCAGTTTCTCCGCACGACGCAGCGCCGGCAGGCCACTGCCGATGCTGGCAAGGAGACGCTCCGGGTGTTCGCCGCGGGCCGCCTTTTCGGCCGCCTTGATGGCATCCCAGTTGGCGGACACCTGGGCACTGTCGATGCCGGTGGTGTCGCCGTCGAGCCGGCCGCCGGGAAATACGTGGGGATGCCGACGGATGAGCTTCTCGGCAATCCCGCGTGCTACATCGTCGAAATCGAAAAGCTGCTTCTCGCGCGCCATCTGCGCATGAAACACGACCTGAAGGAGCAGATCGCCGAGTTCCTCTTCAAGATTGCGCATGTCACCGCGCGCGATCGCATCCGCCACCTCATGCGCCTCTTCCAGCGTATAGGGCGCAATGCTGGCAAAGTCCTGCTCCAGATCCCAGGGACAGCCTCGCTCCGGATCACGCAGACGCGCCATGATGGCCAACAGCGTGTCGAGATTATTGCTCACCACTCGCGCTCCTATTCCTCACAGGGAATCACCCAAGTCGGTTCCAGTGGACGCTCCCCCGCTGGGTCGGCTTCAGCCGCAACTCCAAAAAAATGTCAGCCGCGCAACCATCTGAAAATGAATCACCAAAACGACGAGGGATTCGCGGCGAACGCCGCTCCAGCGGAATGACCCGCCCCGCTGGCGAACGTTAGCCGCCGCTGCGGCGAGCCTCGATCACATTGGGCTGTTGCTCGATCTTGGCGAGCAGGCGACCCAGGGCATCCAGACTCGCGACTTCCACTGTGATCAGCATGCTGGCCGTGCCGTCGTTCTTGTCAGAGCGCGTTTGCACGCCCGTCACATTGACGTGCTCGTTGGCCAGCACACCCGTAATGTCGCGCAGCAAGCCGGTGCGATCCCATGCACGAATGTGGATATCCACGGGATAAACATCCCGTTCCGACTGATTCCACTGCACATCGACGACGCGTTCGGGCTCCTCGGACTGCAGACGAAGGAACTCCGGGCAGCCGCGACTGTGAACAGACACGCCACGCCCCTGCGTCACATACCCCACGATCGGCTCCCCGGGAACCGGCTGGCAGCAACCGGCCATATGGGTGAGCAGGTTACCCACACCCTCGATGATGACGGGCGACCCGCCCGCCTGATGCCGCGAGCGGTGCACGACCTCCTGCGGCAACAGCTCCTGTTGCAGGCCCTGGGCCACGTTACGCCCCAGCAACTGGATCACCTGGCTGATGCGGATGTCGCCAGCGCCGATGCCGGCCATGACGTCTTCACCCGAGCGGACGTTGAGACGGGCGGCGAGCTGATCGATCTCGCTCCGGTCGAGCGTGACCGCCAGCCGGGCAAGCTCCCGTTCCAGCTGCTCGCGCCCCTCCGCGACGTTCTTGTCGCGGTCCTGCATCTTGAACCAGTGGCGGACCTTGGCCTGGGCTCGCGACGTATTGAGGAAGCCGAGCGATGCCGACAGCCAGTCGCGGCTGGGGGCACCGCCCTTGGCCGTCATGATCTCGACCTGCTCGCCAGTCTGCAGCTTGTAGGAAAGCGGCACGATGCGACCGTTGACCTTGGCGCCGCGGCAGGAGTGCCCGATCTCGGTGTGGACGTGATAGGCGAAATCCAGCGGCGTCGCGCCGGACGGCATGTCGATGACATGGCCGTCGCGGGTGAAGACATAAATACGTTCGTCATGAATGGCGTGATTGAGCTGCTCGGCAAAGTCCTCGAGCTGCGAGTCACCCATGTCTTCCTGCCACTCGAGCACCTGCCGCAACCAGGCAATCTTGCTTTCGTAGCCGGCGTCCTTGCCCATGCCCTTGGCCGCCTGCGCCCCTTCCTTGTAGACCCAGTGTGCGCACACACCGAGTTCGGCTTCTTCATGCATCTCGAACGTGCGGATCTGGACTTCAAGCGGCTTGCCCTGGGGACCAATCACGGCCGTATGCAGAGAGCGATAGCCGTTCTCTTTCGGCGTGGCGATGTAATCGTCGAACTCGCGCGGAATATGCTTCCAGAGTGAGTGCACGACACCCAGCGCCGCATAACAGTCCCGTATCTCCGGCACCAGGATGCGGACCGCTCGCACGTCATAGACCTCGTTGAACGAGATCTTCTTGCGCTGCATCTTTCGCCAGATGGAATAGATATGTTTGGCACGACCAGTCACGTCGGCACGCATGCCCATGCGCGACAGCATTTCCTTCACCGTGCGAATCACGTTCTGGATATATTCGTCGCGCTGCAGCCGCTTTTCATCCAGAAGCTGCGCAATGTGCTTGTATGCCTCTGGCTCCAGATACCGGAACGACAGGTCCTCCAGCTCCCACTTGATGTGACCGATGCCGAGGCGGTGCGCAAGGGGCGCATAGATGTCGAAGATTTCGCGTGCCACGCGGTGCCGGCGCTCGGGGCTCGCGTCCTTCACCTCGCGAATGGCAAACGTTCGTTCGGCCAGCTTGATGAGGGCCACGCGAACATCGTCGATCATGGCCACCAGCATCTTGCGCACGTTGTCGAGCTGCTGCTGGGACTGGCCGAACTGGATCTTGTGCGCAGGATTGATGATCTGGCTGATGGCAGCCATGCGCAGCACGCCATCGATGAGGTGGGCGATGTCTGCGCCGAACGCCTTCTCGATGACGGCTTGCGTGGTTTTTCCCTCGCGAACGGCACGGTACAGCACCGCTGCAATGAGCGACTCCTGGTCCAGCTTCAGGTCAGCCAGAATGTCCGCCATCGCAAGACCGGTCAGGAAGCTGGACGTTCGGGCGGACCAGGCATTTTCCCGTGCCGTACTCTCGCGATCCACGCGTTCGGCAAACTCGCAGGCGCGCTTGAGCTCGGCAACGTCATGCAGCTCGACACGCGCTTCCAGTCGCGCGAGCCATGCATCGAGGTCGACCTGGCCGTCCGGCGTGCAGGGATAGTCTTCGCGAACCTTCACCATGGGCGTAACACCACCATCACTCACCAGATCCGCAGGAGCCGCATCGGCCGCGAACTCCCACCCCAATCACGCTCACAAGAACCCAGCCCCAGCCCCGCCCCATCGCCCTCTGCCAGCCATCCCCGACATCGGGCTCCGGGTTCTCCATAGTATCCCTCCGGAGCGGACGGCGTCAGTTGCGTCAGCTTTCGCGGCAAATGCCGCTCCTGCGCAGGTACCGGGCCGCTGGCGGGGGGTCAGGGGCAGTGGCCCGGAGTCCGGGAGCCACTTCCTGCGATGCTATTTCTTTTCAAAGACGGCGATCGACTCGACGTGGGTCGTGTGCGGGAACATGTCCATGACACCCGCCAGCGTGAGCCGGTATCCGGCCTCCTTGAGAAGGCCCGCATCCCGCGCCAGCGTGGCCGGATTGCACGACACATAGACAACGCGCCGTGCGCCGAATTTCGGCAGGTAGCGCACGACCTCCTCCGCCCCGCTACGCGGCGGATCGATCAGCAGGCGCTCGAAGCCTTGCCGGGCCCAGGGCTGTGCCGAGAAGTCGGCGGTCAGGTCCTGCGCGTAAAACTGTACATTGGCCAGGCCGTTGGCACGGGCATTTTCCAGGCCCCGGTCGGCCATGGCCTGACTGCCCTCGACACCCACCACCTCGCCGGCCCGCCTGGCCAGCGGCAGCGTGAAGTTGCCAAGTCCGGAGAACAGGTCCAGCACTCGCTCACCCGGCTGGGGATCAAGCAAATCCAGCGCCAACGACACCATGCGGCGATTGATTCCCGCATTGACCTGGGTGAAGTCCGTGGGGTGGAAGGCCAGCGTCAGACCGAAGTCCGGCAACGCATAATGCAGCCGGTCCTCCCCCTGCGCGGGCCATACGCGATGCACGCTGTCCGGCCCGCCCGGTTGCAGATACAACTGCCAGTTCCGCTCCCGCGAAAAGGCAACGAGCGCAGCCACGTCTTCCGGGGACAGCGGCGCCATGTGGCGGAACACGAGCGCCACTTCGGAATCACCGGCCGCCACCTCGATCTGCGCAATCTGGTCGAATCGCGCCAGGCCACGAATCACCGCGCGCAGCGCCATCAGCTGACTGCTGATACGTGTATCGAGGACATGACAACTTTCGATATCGGCGAGGAAATTGGACTGCTTCTCGCGGAAGCCCACGAGCAGCGACTCCTTCTTGATCACGTATTTCACGCCGAGACGGGCCTTTCGCCGATACGCCGGTTCAGGATCAACGAGCGGCTCCAGCCACGCCTCCGGCTCAACACCGCCAAAATGGCGGAATTGCTCGGCCAATACGCCCTGCTTGAAGGCAATCTGCGCCTCGCGTGACAAATGCTGCATGGAGCAGCCCCCACAGATGCTGAAGTGCGGGCACGGGGGTTCGACCCGGTCGGGAGAAGGCGACAACACCTCCACCGCCTTGAGTTCGTCGTATTTCTTGTGCGTCATCACGTAGGTGGCCCGCACCGTTTCGCCCGGCAATGCGCCTTCGACGAACAGTCGCTTGCCATCCAGACGGGCAAGGCCCCGACCTTCGTGACTCAGGCCCTCGATAGTGAGTTCAACGGCCGGCCTTGCCCGGAGTTTTTCGCGTCGTGACATGAAGGTTCCATTGTTGCCCGGCGTAAACCGGTGCATTGGGTCAATCGGAAGGGAGCGTTGTGCCGGCTACCGGAGCCGCACCGGAGGAACGCTGCCCCCAGGCCTCCAGAAACTCCAGAAAATGCGGCTTTGCCTCCCGCTCCAGCAATTCCCGGGTCATCGTGAGCTCGGCCTCGTACATCTCCGGCGTCAGGTGTCCCCGCATGAGCTGGAAGCGCAGATAGACGAGCCAGGTATTCAGCACATCCGTTTCGCAATAGTTACGGATGCCGGCCAGGTCGCCGGCCTGATAGGCGTCCCACACCTTTGCCCCGCTCATGCCCATCTTGCCGGGAAAGCCCAGCAGGCTGGCGATCTGGTCGAGCGGCTGGGCCGCACGGGCCTGGTAGCCGGCGAGGATGTCCATGAGGTCTGTGTGGCGCAGGTGGAAACGACCGAGGTAATTGTTGAACTTGAAGTCGCGGTCGTCCTCGCCGAGATCCCAGTAACGCGGCGCACTGATGCCGTGGCGCAGCGCGCGGTAGTGCAGGACGGGAAGGTCGAAGCCGCCCCCGTTCCAGGACACCAGGGTGGGGGTGTATCGCTCGATGCCGCTGAAGAATCGCGTGATCAGTTCCTTTTCATCGGACTGCTCGTCTCCCAGCGACCAGACTTTCATGCCGTCGCGGGTGCGAAGAACGGCGGAGATGCACACCACCCGCTGCAGGTGATGACGCAGGAAATCGGAACCCCCGGTTTCCTGACGACGGATGTGAAACAGCGCGTTGGCCGTATCCTTGTCGGATAGCCCCTCCAGCCCGTAAATGCGCTGGCCGCCCTCGATGTCGGGCACCGTCTCGATATCAAAGACGAAGATGTTGTTCATGGCCCGCCTCGTGTTCAGTCCATACGTGGCCAGAGACCGCCGTCAGACCGATTGTCATTCGCTCTTGAATACGCCGGTGGACAGATAGCGGTCGCCACGATCGCAGATGATGGCGACGATAACGGCATTCTGTACCTGCTTCGACAGTTCCAGCGCGGCCCATACGGCACCACCCGAGGAGACCCCGCAGAAAATGCCCTCTTCGCGTGCCAGGCGACGCATCGTGGTCTCGGCATCCGCCTGGGCGACATCGACGACTTCGTCGACCCGCTCGCGCTCGAAAATGGTGGGCAGATAGGCGTCAGGCCAGCGCCGAATGCCCGGAATCTGCGAGCATGCGCCCGGCTGGAGACCGATGACGCGCACGGCCGGATTCTTTTCCTTGAGAAAGCGCGAGCAGCCCATGATCGTGCCGGTCGTCCCCATCGAACTGATGAAATGGGTAACGGTCCCCTCTGTCTGCTCCCAGATTTCCGGGCCCGTGCTGCGGTAATGCGCCAGGGGATTGTCCGGATTCCCGAACTGGTTCAGTACGCGGCCCCGGCCTTCCGCTTCCATCCGCAACGCGAGGTCGCGAGCCCCTTCCATGCCCTGCGCCTGGGGCACGGAAACCAGTTCCGCCCCATAGGCCGCCATGGCATCGCGACGTTCCTGACTCTGGTTGTCGGGCATGATGAGGATCATGCGATAGCCCTTGATGGCGGCAGCCATGGCCAGGGCGATGCCGGTGTTGCCACTGGTGGCCTCGATCAGCGTATCGCCAGGACGGATGTCGCCTCGCGCTTCCGCTTCGATGATCATGCTGAGGGCAGGCCGATCCTTGACGGATCCTGCCGGATTGTTGCCCTCCAGCTTGACCAGCACCGTATTGGTGGTCGTCCCCGGCAACCGCTGCAGGCGGACAAGAGGCGTATGGCCGACCGTATCGGCAATGGTGGCGTAGACGGGCATGGCGGGCTCGGCCTGGGCACTTGGGCAGGGTCGCGATTGTACGGGATGGCTCCGGCGGAAGGTACCGGCAAACAGAACAGGCGGTTATAGTTCGGTCAACGTCGCGAACGGACCTGCCGATGAAACCCTGGAGCCTGCAAAGCCGCCTGATTGCCCTGCTGCTGTTGCCCACCGCCCTGCTGATCCTGGGCCTGGGGACCTGGGCCGTCCTCACCCGCTTCAGTGATCTCGAGGAGGTGGAGCAGGCGCGCAATCAGGTCGTGATGGAAAAATACCGGCAGGCCTACGAACACCTGGCGGACCGCCGCCCTGCCGCGGTGCAGGCCCTCGCCGACTCTGCCCTCGAAGAGCCCGACCTCCGCTCCCTCAGCCTTCTCAATGAAACCGGCGACAACCGGCTCCACGCCGGCCCCGTCCCTCACGACCTGGGCGCGGGCCAGGTGTTGCGGCTGGACGGACAGGGACTGCGTCACTACCGAACCCAGCGCGATTCCGTCCTGTTTGTGCAGCCGCTCGACACGCACCTGCCGCTGACCGGTGCTCGCACCGAGCCCGTCTGGCTGATGCTCGAGTTCAGTACCGATGGACTCACCATTCACAAATACCAGGCGCTGGTCCTCATCATCGCCATCACGATCGCCGCCATCGCCTTGCTCGCCTTGCTCCTGGTCCGGCTCGTACGCCGTTGGCTGGCCCCCCTTTCCGACATGACGGAAATCCTGCGTCATGTCGACAGCGAGCATCTGGAGCGCCGGTTGTTCACCGACGCGTCCGGCGACCTGCTGGCCCTCGAGAACGAGATCAACGCCCTCCTTGCCCGACTGTCAGGCGATACGGAGGAGCTCAAGAGCTCCATGATCCAGGCCAATGAAGACCTGCGCGAAACCATGGAGGCCATGGAGGTCCAGAACATCGAGCTGACCCTGGCGCGAAAAGAGGCCGTCGAGGGCAATCGCATCAAGTCCGAGTTCCTCGCCAACATTTCCCACGAAATCCGCACGCCCCTGAATGGCATCATGGGGTTCGCCAAGCTGTTGCAGAAGACGCAACTCACGCCACGGCAGCACGACTACATCAAGACCATCCTGAAGTCCTCCGACAACCTTCTGGCCATCATCAACGACGTACTCGACCTCTCCAAGATCGAGGCCGGGAAGCTGGTGCTTGACCACAGTCCGCTCGACATCGAGGAAGTCATCTTCGAAGTGATGGGCATGTTGGCGCCGCTCGCCGAAGAAAAGAACCTGGAGCAGGTCGCCTTCATCTACGACGACGTGCCGCGCCACCTGATGGGCGATCCGCTGCGACTCAAGCAGATTCTCACCAACCTCGTTAACAATGCCATCAAGTTCACGCCGCAAGGCGAGGTGACTGTGCGGTGCATGGTGGAAAGCGAGACCGAGCGCCATGCGGTGTTACGGATCAGCGTGACCGACACCGGTATCGGGTTGTCCGACTCGGCCCGCACGGACTTGTTCCGTGCATTCAGCCAGGGCGACCCCTCGACCACCCGCAAATTCGGCGGCACCGGTCTCGGCCTCGTCATATCCAAGCATCTGGTAGAGCAGATGCAGGGGGAAATCAATTTCGAAAGTGTGGAGGGCGAAGGCTCAACCTTCTGGTTTACCTTCCGCGCGGAGATCGACAGCTATTCGCATTCCGGCTTCACCGGCGAACAACTGCAGAACCGCCATATCCTGGTGGCAGAGCCCCAGCCCGTCACGCGCCAGTTTCTCGTCAATACCCTGGAGCACTGGGGCGCCCGCGGCGCAGCGGCATCCAGCCTCGCCGAGCTGCACCAGCAACTCGGATCGGGGCCGGCGCCGGATGCCCTGATCGTCAATCTGTCACTGCTCGGTGCACATGGAACGGTCAGCTCGCTGCAGCTCGATGAACTGCGTCGCCAGGTCGGCGGCCCCATCCTTCTGCTGTCGCGGAGCTCGGACTCGGCGCAGGAACAGGCCAACTACCAGGACAATCAGGTCGGCGTCATCAGCAAGCCGGTTCCGCCCCGCGAACTGTACAGCCGTCTCGTCGCGATGTTCGGCACCCTGCCCGTGCAACCGTCACAGCTTGCCTTGCTGCCGGCGCGCAAGACACCGGCGCAACGGGTGCTGGCGGTGGACGACAATCCCGCCAACCTCAAGCTGGTATGTACGCTGCTGGCCGACCTGAAAGTGGAGGCCGTTCCTGCCACCGACGGCTACCAGGCCATCCGCCTCTGCAAGGAAAATGCGTTCGACCTGGTGTTCATGGACATCCAGATGCCGGGTTTGTCCGGCCTTGAAGCAACCCGTGCGATCCGCGCGCAGGAATCTGCAGTCGAGGGGGGACGGCGGCTGCCCATCGTCGCACTGACTGCCCATGCCATGGCCAATGAGCGGGAGGCCCTGCTGAAAAGCGGCATGGATGATTACCTGACCAAGCCGGTACAGGACACTCAACTGGCACACATGCTCGCCAAGTGGACGGGTGTCGATCCGCGCGGCGAAAAATTCACGCCGGCGGGTATCGTTGCTGACGAACCCTTCCCTGAAGAAGGCAGCGATCGCATCGTGAACTGGCAGGAGGGACTCAAGCTGGCCGCAGGAAAAGCCGACCTGGCGCGCGACATGTTCACCATGCTCTTCAACAGTCTCGAGCAGGAACGCAGCCGGATCGATGCCGCGTGTCGTGCCGACGATCTGGAGGGACTCCTCGGCCATGTGCATTACCTGCACGGCGCCACCCGCTACTGTGGCGTCCCGGCCTTGCGCAGTGCGGCGCAGGCGCTTGAAACCGACATCAAGTCCATGCTTTTCCAGCACCAGTCCCCATCGCGTGAGGACGCCGATACGCACGCTCCCTCCACGGCCCCGTGCCGCGAAAAAGTCGACCTGTTGCTGCACTGCATTGACGAGCTCATCGCCTGGCGCGAGCAGAACGCGCTACCTGCCTGACCCGCCCCATCCGGGGCGATACCGCCGCGCGCTGACATACACCCGCTGATCGCCCGGCACTTCGCCTGCGCTACCACTCCTCCTGTCATTCCGGTCAATCCGGCATCAGGAGGCCATGGCATAGTCCGGGACATCACCGCTCTCACCAACCAGGAGTACACGGGATGAATGCCAACCAGGCGCAAGGCTTCGGCCTCAATGTCCTGAACCGGTTCGCACAAAGTGACTGGCCCGACCGGCTGGGCATGCGCAAATCCATCGAGAGGCTTCTTTACGCCGGCTCCCGGACCGGCTTCCAGCTGGCCGGCGCCGTGGCGCGGCAGTTCGCTCCGCAGGGCAACAAGCTGGAAGGAAAGCAGCGACTTCCGGCCGCCGTGAAAGGCGTGTTCGACCTGAGCCTGAGTGAAGAGCAACAGATGATGCGCGACACGCTGCAGCGCTTCGCACGCGACGTGCTGCGCCCGGCAGCGGCCACCGCCGATCACGACGCCCGCTTTCCCGCCGCGGTACGCAGTGCCGCGCAGGAGCTGGGACTCAACTTCTATGCTGTGCCGGAGGCACTCGGCGGCATGGCGGCCGAGCAGGCTGTTGTCAGCAATATCCTGATGGCCGAGGATCTCGGCTACGGCGACTTCTCGCTGGGAGCAACCTTGCTTGCGCCCATGGGCGTGGCCAATGCCCTCACCCGCTGGGGCACCCGGTCGCAACAGGAAAAATACCTGCCAGCCTTCGCGGAGGAAGCACCGCCGGTAGCGGCCTTCGCCATCAACGAAGCCACGCCTGCCTTCGATCCCAACGTCCTGGCCACGCATGCCCGTGGCGTGGGCGATGACTATGTCCTGAACGGTGAAAAGTGGCTGGTACTGCAGGGGCGCGATGCCGAACTGCTACTGGTGGCGGCCGAGCTCGACGGCATGCCCGCCGTATTCCTGGTGGAAGGGGGCAGTGAAGGCCTCTCCTTCCAGGAAGACCCCGGCATGGGCCTGAAGGCGGGCACAACCGCAAAGGTCCGCCTGACGGATGTGCGCGCGGAAAAGCTTGGCGACGGTGATTTCGACTATCAGTCCTTTCTTGATCTCGGCGCGCTGTCCTGGTGCGCACTGGCCGTAGGCACCTGTCAGGCCGTCATGGATTATGTCGTCCACTATGCCAACGAGCGCGTCGCGTTCGGAGAACCGATCTCGCACCGCCAGAGCGTCGCCTTCATGATTGCCGACATGGCGATCGAGATCGATGCCATGCGACTGCTCGTATGGAACGCTGCCTCTCTCGCAGAAGCGGGCAAATCCTTTCACCGCGAAGCCTATCTGGCGCGACTCCTCTGCAGCGAAAAATGCATGAAGATCGGATCGGACGGCGTGCAGATCGTCGGCGGCCACGGATTCACCAAGGAACACCCGGTGGAACGCTGGTATCGCGACTTGCGCGCGGTGGCCGTCATGCATTCCGGCCTTCACGCCTGACCCGTCCCCATTCCGAGGAGAAACCGACAATGAATCTCGAGAATCCGAAGAAGTTCAAGATGATGGTGGACCAGGCTCACGAAGTCGCCGTCAATTTTTTCCGTCCCATTTCCCGCAAGTACGACAAGGCGGAGCACGCCTATCCCAAAGAACTCGACATGCTGGCGGCCCTGCTCGATGGTTTCAATGACGGTGCCGCCGAAGCGGCGGGCGCCGCCACGGCCAGCAAGCGCGGCAAGGCCGATGATGCCTCCATCAAGAACGGCGCCAACATGTCGACCGCGCTCGGCGTCATCGAGCTGTGCTACGGCGACACCGGCCTGCTGCTGACCATGCCGCGGCAAGGACTCGGCAATGCCGCCATCGCGGCGGTGGCAAACGACGAACAGCTGGAGCGTTTCTCCGGCAAGTGGGCCGCCATGGCCATTACCGAGCCAGGCTGCGGCTCCGACTCTGCCGCCATTCGCACCACCGCCACCAAGGATGGCGATCACTACGTGCTGAATGGCGAGAAGATCTTCGTCACCTCCGGCGAGCGGGCGGACTGCGTCGTAGTGTGGGCCACGCTGGACAAGAATCTCGGCCGTGCCGCCATCAAGTCGTTCGTGGTGGAAAAGGGCACGCCCGGCATGGAAATCGCGCGGCTCGAGCACAAGCTCGGCATCAAGGCATCGGACACCGCCGCGATCAACTTCATCGATTGCCGCGTGCCAGCCGCCAATCTGCTGGGCAACCCTGAGATTGATGTCGCCAAGGGCTTTGCCGGTGTGATGGAGACATTCGACAACACCCGCCCGCTGGTAGCGGCCATGGCGGTTGGCTGCGCCAAGGCCTCGCTGGAGCGCATCAAGGAATTGCTGGCTGACCAGCTCGATCCCGACTACCGCACCCCGCCGCTCAACGCGTCGCACATTGAAGCCACGATCTACCGGCTCGAAGCAGAATGGGAAGCCGCCCGCCTGTTGACCCTCAAGGCATGCTGGATGGCAGACAACAAAAAGCCGAACTCGAAGGAGGCATCGATCGCCAAAGCGAAGGCCGGGCGCATTGGCAGCGAGATCACCCTCAAGTGTGTAGAGCTGGCCGGGGCACTGGGATATGCGGAGGACGAGCTCCTCGAAAAATGGGCCCGCGACTCCAAGATCCTGGACATCTTCGAGGGAACCCAGCAAATCCAGCAGCTCATCATTGCCCGTCGCGTGTTGGGCAAGAGCTCGGCCGAACTCAAGTAACCCTACGCCTGGAGGGGTAATTTCAGGGACGCGGCCGGCCTCAAACCGGCCGCGTTTTCATTTGGGCGCCTCATGAATGCACGTCGGCGCCCGACACGTGCGGCGATGAAGGACGCCATGGTAGGGTCCGGCCAATCCCCTCGGATCAGAGGGGGAGCCGAATCCGACAGCCTTGCGGTGCCCCATGCCACGCAACAACTTTCTGGAGTGCCTGCAGGGCCTGGCGCCTGCAGCGCTGCGCAAACTCTCCGACGACGACATCCAGCGCCTTGACGAACTGGTGCTGCGTGCCCATGCGCAACGCAACGAGGAGCAGGCTGCCGCCATTGAAGCCGCCGTGGCGCAAGTACCTGTACTGCTGCGCGACACCTTGCGCCGGATGCTGGCCGAATGAGAGCTGGCGCGGAGAGCTTCCGGCGGGATGCCGAGCGCATGCGACTGGCCCGCCTTCTCGCCTGTGATCCGGAAGAGCTGCGCTTTCTCGATACCCTGGATGCCGGCGAGCTCCGCCTGCTTCGCCTGGCGACAAAGGAGTGGCTGGGGCGAGCAATGCGCCCGCTCCTCCTGCGCGCCATTCAGGCCAGCACACTGCTGCCGTCGGCGCTCGTTGCATCAATTGGCCGGGAGACGCTCGGTCCCCTGTTGAGCGCGCGCTTCAGCGACTACATGAATCGCTCGCAATTGGTCAGCATCAGCCGCCACCACCCGGCCGCCTTTCTCGCCGAAGTGGGCCTGCATCTGGATATCGACAAGCTCAGTGAGCTGGCGGTGGCCATGCCTCCGGACATCCTGCGGGCTGTCGTTCGCGAAGTGCTGGCCCGCAAGGAATACATCATGCTCGGGGAGTTGCTCGACCGGCTCCCCCCCACACGACTGCCCCACGTTGCGCGCGAACTGACCGAAGGCGAGCCCTACCTTCGCACAATGTTCTTCGTAGAGAGTCCGGCGCGGCGCCAGGAGATTGTGGAGATGCTGCCCGAAGGGGTGCTCTATGACAGTATGCGGGCGGTGGCGCGGTCACCGGAAGCGCTGCTGCCCATGGCGCTTTCTCTAACGCTGGAGGTATCGCCGGCCTGGCAGCGTCGCATGGCGGTCCACGCACTGGAGAACGGGGACTCTCTGCTCGGTGATCTGGTCGCCGGAATTGTGCGACTGGACATGTGGCGAGTTGCCCTGCCACTCATGGAGCGATTGTCGCCGCAGGAAATCGGGCGGCTCATGCACCTGCCGGTCTGGCGGGATGCCACCGTCCTCGACGCCCTCCTCAAAGGCGGCGCGTCCCCCCCGTTGCGCCCCTGGCTGGAAGCCCTGCTCGACCAGATGCCACCGGAACTGGCGACGATGGCGCGGCAGCGCCTCGCTGAACACTCGTCCTGAGCACTTGATCGCCCGTCGTCATGCGGCGCGCATCAGGCCTGTTGCTTGCGCTTGCGGTATTCGACGGGCGTTTCGTTGGTCCAGCGCTTGAAGGCGCGATAGAACGTGCTGGGCTCGGAAAACCCGGTGAGATAGACGATCTGTTCGATGGGCTCGCCGGTACGGGCGAGCAGGCGCCGCGCGAGCCGCGAACGATAGTCCGCCAGAATCTGGTTGAAGCTGGTATTGGCTTCTGCGAGCTGGCTGCGCAACCGGCGCGGGGGAATGTCGAGGCGACGGGCCACCGACTCCAGGCTGGTATCGCCGCTTTCCAGCGTTTCGCCAATGGCGCGCTTCACCTCCGACACAAGATCGAAGCGCTGCAATTCGGCCAGCTGCTCCTGCGCGATCTGCTCATGCAGACGCAGCAGGCGGGGTTCGGCGTGCCAGATACGGTAATCCAGCACGTCCTTGTTGAAGTACATGCGGTACTCGCTGCACCCCAGCGTCACGTCACAGCCGTAGATGCGGCGGTACTCTTCAGGCGGAGCGCCTTCGGAATGCTCGGTGTGAATGGCCAGCGCCTTGAAGTGGCCGTCCGTAACGAACTTGAAGAACTTGATCATGCCGGCCGCAAGGCATTCGGTGAAATGGCGCGACGCCTTGCGATCGGTAATGGTCGCCAGATAGCAGCTGTCGCCGTCCACCACGAGTTCGCCGGTCAAGGCATCGCTCAACAGGCGATGGAACGCCATGGCGCGCTTGAGGCCTTCACCGAAGGTGGGACTGGAGGTAAGGAGGTATTCAAGCACCTGGCCCCGGTAGAGCGGCATGTGCTCCCCGAGATGGAGACCGATGTGGGGATCCCCGGACACCTCTTCCGCGGCCTGCCAGAACACGAGCTGCGCGTTGCTCGGCGTCCGCGAGAAACTGGACTCTTCGAGACGGCTCAGGGCAATGCCGGCCTTCAGGAGGATCTGGTCGGCCGGAAGGCCGGCATTCACGAGTCCCTGGTAGGCAAGGCGCAGGAAAATATGTGCGTCGGTGTGTTCAGCCATGCTCGAAAACGAACTCCACCCTCGGTGTGGGAAGCCTGCCGGGTTCTATTGACCGGTCAAGCTGCCGCCGCTGTCCCGGCGGCCAATGGGCGAGACAATACCTCAATGCAGGGCGCCTGTCACAAGACCTCGAGGCGAATCACATCGAAAGCCGGCGTTTCGTAGGGATGACTGGCCCGCAACGCGGCCACTGCCGCCGCGAGATGCGTATCCGCGCAAATCAATTCCACGCGAAATTCGTCGACAGTCTCCACCACTCCCTGCTGCCCGATAAAGGGATTGCTTCCCTGCAGCGGCCGGAACTGGCCCTGCCCCCTGATCTGCCAGGCACAGCAGTCATAATCGCCGAGACGCCCCGCCCCCGCGGCGAACAGCGCACTTTTGACGATCTCGAGGTGCGACTCGGGCACATAGAACGTGATCTTGAACATGTCATGCTCCTGACAGTGCCCGGGCGATCCCTCAACCGGCGAATACGCGGGCGTTGCGGAACAGGCGCATCCAGGAGCCGTCTTCACGCCAGTCGTCCGGGCGCCAGCTGTGCTGGACAGCGCGGAAGACACGCTCCGGATGCGGCATCAGCAGGGTCACACGACCATCGCGCGTCGTGATGCCGGTGATGCCGCCCGGCGAGCCGTTGGGATTCTGCGGATAGGTCTCGGTCGGCTGCCCCGCCGCATTCACATAGCCCACTGCAACGAGGCCACTGCCCGCCAGCGCCGCCAACCGCTCCGGCGTGTCGCTGACGCGGCCTTCGCCATGCGCCACGGCGATAGGCATACGCGAGCCGGCCATCCCCGCGAGCAGCACCGAGGGAGACGACTTCACTTCCACCATCGCAGTACGCGCCTCGAACTGCTCGCTGGTGTTGCGCATGAAGCGCGGCCAGAGATCGGCACCCGGCACCAGGTCCTTGAGCTGCGACATCATCTGGCAACCGTTGCAAACACCGAGTGCAAAGGTCTCGTTGCGGGCAAAGTAGGCCGCAAATTCGTCGCGGGCACGCGGATTGAACAGCACCGACTTGGCCCAGCCGCCCCCCGCTCCCAGCACGTCGCCGTAGGAGAAGCCCCCGCAGGACACCAGCCCCTGGAATTCGCGCAGTGACACGCGGCCGCTGATGATGTCACTCATGTGCACGTCAACCGTGAGGAAACCGGCACGATCGAACGCCGCGGCCATTTCGATCTGGCCGTTCACGCCCTGTTCGCGCAGGATGGCGACACGCGGACGCACCCCCTTGGCAATATAGGGTGCGGCGACATCATGGTTGACGTCATAACTCAGCGCGACGGTCAGACCGTGGTCATCCGCATCCTCGATGCGGGCGAATTCCTGGTCGGCGCAGTCGGCATTGTCACGCAGCGCCTGAATACGGTAGCTGGTCTCGGCCCAGGTCTTTTGCAGGAAGGCACGGCTCGCACCGAACACTTCGTGGCCACCCGCGCGAATCGCGACATGGTCGTTGCCGGAGAGAGTACCGATCACCCGGACGTCACCGGCGAGCAGCGGACCAAACGCTGCCTTCACCGCGTCGACATCCGCACGACGCACCTGCAGTACCGCGCCGAGTTCTTCGTTGAACAGCTGTGCCAGCAGTTGTTCTGCCGGCAACTCCATGGTCACCCCGGTGCGGCCGGCAAAGGCCATTTCGCACACGGCGGCAAAGAGACCACCATCGGAGCGATCGTGATAGGCGAGCAACCGGCCTTCGCCATTGAGGCGCTGGATGCCGGCAAAGAAGTCGCGAAGCAGCGCAGGATCGTCCACATCCGGTGCCACACTCCCAATCGCGCCATACACCTGCGCAAGCGCCGATCCACCGAGCCGGTTCTGGCCGCGGCCGAGATCGACCAGCACCAGAACCGTATCGCCCTTGTCGGTACGCAGCTGGGGCGTCAGGGTTGTGCGAATGTCGGTCACCGGCGCAAACGCGGTCACGATCAGTGACAGCGGCGCGGTCACTGCCTTCTTTTCACCCCCGTCTTCCCACACCGTGCGCATGGACAGGGAGTCCTTTCCTACCGGAATGGCAATGCCGAGCGCCGGGCACAATTCCATGCCCACGGCCCGCACGGCGTCAAACAGGTTTTCATCTTCCTTGCCGTAGCCGGCAGCGGCCATCCAGTTCGCGGACAGTTTGATGTCGCCGAGCGCGCCGATGCGGCTGGCCGCAATATTCGTGATGGCTTCACCCACCGCCATGCGCGCCGACGCCGCCGCATCGATCAGGGCCAGCGGTGTGCGCTCGCCCATGGACATGGCCTCACCAGTGGTGCTCTGGAATCCGGTCGCCGTGACGGCGCAATCGGCCACCGGCACCTGCCACGGACCCACCATTTGTTCTCGCGCCACGAGGCCGGTAATGGAGCGGTCACCGATGGTGATGAGGAACGATTTGCTGGCCACGGCAGGGAGACGCAACACACGTTCGGCGGCCTCGCCCAGTGTCACGCCCTGCAGGTCAAAGGATTTCTGTATCAGCGTCTGGCGACTGACCTTGCGCGTCATGCGCGGCGTCTTGCCCAACAACACCTGCATGGGCATGTTCACCGGGTGATTGCCGAAGTGCGGATCATCGACCTTCAGCTCCTGGATTTCCGTCGCCTCGCCGAGCACGGCATAGAGACAGCGCTCACGTGCGCAAATGGCTTCGAACTCTGCCAGGCGATCCGGCGATACGGCCAGCACATAGCGTTCCTGCGCCTCGTTACACCACACTTCGACCGGCCGCATGCCGGGCTCGAGGTTGGGAATGGCGCGCAGGTTGAGACGCGCACCGAGGTCGTGCTCATGCACCAGTTCCGGCATCGCGTTGGATAGGCCACCTGCGCCGACGTCATGGATGGATACGATGGGATTGTTGCCGCCCATGGCCCAGCACACGTCGATGACTTCCTGGCAACGACGCTCCATTTCCGGGTTGTCACGCTGCACCGACGCGAAGTCCAGGCTTTCCGCACTCTGGCCGGAGGCCACCGACGATGCGGCGCCCCCGCCAAGGCCGATCAGCAGAGCCGGTCCGCCCAGCACGATGAGCTTGTCGCCGGGGCGGATTGCATTCTTCTTCACATGGTCGCCACGGATGTTACCGTAGCCGCCGGCAATCATGACGGGCTTGTGATAGCCACGAACTTCTTCGCCCTGCAGTCCGTTCACGGTCATTTCAAAGCTGCGGAAATAGCCGCACAGGGCGGGACGACCAAACTCGTTGTTGAAGGCGGCCCCACCGAGCGGCCCCTCGATCATGATGTCCAGTGCCGACACGATGCGACCCGGCTTGCCGTAGTCCCGCTCCCAGGGCTGCACAAATCCCGGAATCCTGAGGTTCGAGACCGTGAATCCGGCCAGGCCCGCCTTGGGCTTGCCCCCGCGACCCGTCGCACCTTCATCGCGAATCTCGCCACCCGAACCGGTCGATGCGCCGGGAAACGGCGAAATGGCGGTGGGATGGTTGTGCGTCTCCACCTTCATGAGGATGTGAACATCCTCCTGGTGGAAGCCGTACTGGCGCGATGCCGGGTCGGGATAAAAGCGCGGAGCCGGGTGGCCGTTGATGACGGCCGCGTTGTCCTTGTAGGCCGACAGGATGTTGGCCGGCGCCTGTGCATAGGTGTTCTTGATCATCTGGAACAGGGACCGCTCCTGGTCCTTGCCATCGATCACCCAGTCGGCGTTGAAGATCTTGTGGCGGCAGTGCTCGGAGTTGGCCTGCGCGAACATCATGAGTTCTACGTCGGTGGGATTGCGCCCGAGGGCGCGAAAGTTCTCCACGAGATAATCGATCTCGTCGTCGGAGAGCGCGAAGCCCTGCTCCCGGTTCGCTGCCTCGAGTGCGGCACGTCCACCGCCCTGGATGTCGACTGTCGCCAGCGGACGCGGCGCCTCGGCGCGAAACAGGATGGCGGCATCCGCCACGGTCGCCAGCACGGACTGGGTCATGCGATCGTGCAGACGGGACGCAATCAGGCGACGCTCGTCGGCAGTGAACGGTCCTCCTTCTATATAGAAAGCGGTGGCGCGCTCGATGCGATGGACACTTGTGAGACCACAGTTGTGTGCAATGTCCGTCGCCTTGGACGACCAGGGCGAAATCGTGCCGGGCCGCGGCACCACCAGGAACAGTTCACCGCGATCACTGCCGGTGAAGGCGTCACCATACTCCAGCAAGGCCTCCAGATGGGCATGGGCATCACCGCCCGCCACTTCGCCGTCGACCAGGTGAAGGAAGCGGGCCTCCACGGCCTTCACCGACGGCAGCAGGGCCTGCAGGCTGCGCAGCAGACGGTTCTGTCGAAAGGTGGAAAGCGCCAGGGAGCCGGGCAGGATCAGCATGTCGGGTCTCTCGAATGGAGGGAGGATGGGGGCCTTCCGGGTACCTCATCCGCTGACTGGTGGTTCACGCGACGACCGGTCAGAGGGGGCCGGAAAAGGCCGCAATCATACTGGAATCGGGGGTTCCGGGACACCGGGAGGGGCTTGCGGACCGTCGCCGGCCCGAGAAGTTGTCCGACAATCACTGGCGAATAGAAGAGATTGGCTATAGACAGAATGTGAAGTGGTCGATAAATTTCGCTCAACCTAGCGACAAAGGCCTGTCCATACAGGCAGTAGTAACGCGTTGGTGAGCCCACTGGCTACCGAAACACCCCCAAGGGTAAACGCTAAAACGGTCGAGATTGTCAGCACGAAGTCCCGATTGATAAACGGTAAACCGAAAGAGGTACTAAGGCATGTCCAGCGTCATCAAGGCGTTGCACGCGACGTCCCTGCGCAACCGACTCCAGCCCCACTCCGTCATCCGTGCCGGACTCCTGGGCATCCTCCTCTTCGCCGTTTTCCAGTTGCAGCCCACCCGCACGGCGCTGCAGCAGGTACAGCAGCGCGGCGAACTTGTGGTGACCGGCGTCAGCGGTCCCACGACCTTCCACACCACCAGCATTGGTACGCGTGGCCTGCAATACGAGCTGGCCAAGATGTTCGCTGACGAACTGGGCGTTCGCCTGGTGCTGGAAGACGGCGGCAATACCTCGGGCGTACTGAGCGCCATCCGCCACAACCATACCGACCTTGCCATCACCGGCCTGGCCTCCGATGACCCCCGCCTGACCCGCCTCCGTACGGCCACCCCCTACATGGCGGTGAGCGAGCAGCTCGTGCAGCGACTGGACCGTCCCCTGCCGGCCAGCTTCGACGCCCTGGGTGCCGCCCGAATCGGGGTGCTTGCCGGCTCGTCCGAAGCACAGCGCCTCAAGGCCCTGACACAGTGGCGCTCCGACATCCAGGTGATCGAGTTCGAGAACACCGATCCGCTCACCCTCATCGAGCGTGTCGACAACGGCGAACTGGACTTCGCCGCCCTGAACTCCAGCGAGTTCGATGCCCGCCGCTCCCTGTTCCCGAATGTGGGTGTGTCGCTGAACCTGCAGGACTACAGCGAGCTGGCCTGGGCCTTCCTCAAGACCCGTGACCGCAGCCTGTACAACGCCGCCCAGGCCTTCCTGGCCCGCAAGCAGGCTGACGGCACACTCGGCCGCCTGGTCGCCTTCTACAGCCAGAGCGACTCGGTCGACCCCTACTCCCTGCGCACCTTCCAGCGCGATATCGTGCAGCGCCTGCCGCGCTACCGCCTGATGTTCAAGCACAATGCCGAAAAGCACGGAATGGACTGGCAGCTGCTGGCTGCCATCGCCTACCAGGAATCGCACTGGGAAGCCTCCGCCGTCTCCCCGACGGGCGTACAGGGCATCATGATGCTGACTAACGACACCGCCAGCTTCATGGGGGTCGAGGACCGCAGCAGCCCGCGCCAGAGCATCAGCGGCGGTGCCGCCTACTACAAGATGATCGTCGACAACCTGGCGACCGTGCCCGAGCCCGACCGTACCTGGATGGCCCTCGCTGCATACAACATGGGGCCGGGCTACATCGACCGCGCCCGCGAGCGGGCCCACCGCGCCCACGAGGACGGCAACAAGTGGCTGGTCGTGAGCTACCACCTGCGCAACATGGCGGATGAAGCCCGCCATCAGGGGCGCGTCATTCCGGTGGGTCAGGCCCTGCATTATGTGCAGCAGGTGCGCCGCTACTACGATGCCCTCGTCCTCGCCAACAGCGCCGGCATCGACAATCGCGTGGCAATGAACGGCCCGGCGGTGCGCGGAGTGCAGTAACCTCACCCTGCGCCTACGCCGAAAGCCCCGCCCGCGCGGGGCTTTTTGCTGTTATATGTGCCCCCCTTTCAGCCATGAATGCCCCGATTCGACGGGCACGAACGACCCGGTACGATGTACCGACGTCGCCCCCTGCCGACGAACACGTTCCGGGGACGACCCTGCGCCCCCTCTTCGCAACCGGAGACCTCATGACCGACGCCAGGCCCCTTCAACTCTGGGTAGATGCCGATGCTTGCCCGAATCCGGTGAAGGACATCCTCTTTCGTGCCGCCGAGAAACGGCAAATCACTTGTACGTTGGTCGCCAACCGCCATATCCCGGTCCCCCAGGTCGCATGGCTCAAATCCATGCAGGTGCCTGCCGGATTTGACGTTGCGGATGACCGCATCGTGGAACTGATTCAACCGGGTGACCTCGTGATCACGGCCGACATTCCTCTGGCCGCCAAGGTCGTCGAAAAGAAAGCCTTTGCCCTGAATCCGCGCGGGACGTTCTACTCGGCTGAAAACATCCGGCAGCGCCTGACCATGCGCAACTTCATGGAGGAGTTGCGCTCCAGCGGCGTGCAGGTGGGCGGACCTGCCACCTTCAGCCAGCAAGACCGCATCGCCTTTGCCAATGCGCTGGACCGCTTCCTCACACAGCATCACCAGCGTCGCTAGCCGTCACTCGCAACCTACCCTGACTCCCCTGGCGCGCACTCCCCCACCGGGGGTTTCGGCAGGGCATTCCCATAAAAAAAGCCGGCATTGCCGGCTTTTTCAGTGCACTTCCCTGTCAGCGGATCACTTGCGCGGCTCGAACGTCGGCTTCTGCTTCTTGAAGTTGGCCTGGGTTGCGATCTTCTGGTTTTTCCCCATGAGCAAGCCGAGCTGAATCCACGACTCGCGCGAGAATGCCCTGCGCACACCTGCGACCCACGTCTCCTGGAACAGCTGCTTGGTGGCGGCCACCGCATCGGGCGAACGGACCTTGATTTCCGCCACCAGCGCTTCAGCCGCCGACAGAGGATCAGCCGATACGTCCGTGACCAGATTAAGTCGGCGAGCCTCGTCGCCATTGAACATGCGCCCCGTCATGGTCAGCAGCTTGGCCTGATCCATCGGCAGAAGCTCACGCAACGTCACCGTACCCGTCATGTCCGGTACGAGGCCCCATTTGGCTTCAAGAATGGAGAACTCGCAGTCGGACGTGGTGAAGCGAAAATCCGCCGCCAGCGCAATCTGCAAACCGCCGCCGTAGCAGTACCCGTGGATGACGGCGATGACCGGAACCGGCAGGCGGCGCCAGCACCAGGCTACTTCCTGGAAGAGATTGGTGGTCTTCACGCCATATTTGAGGAAACCGCGCACCATGCGCATCGGCTGCTTCGTGAAGCTCGGAAAGTCGAGTCCGCTGCAGAATGCCTTGCCCTCGCCGCTCAGGATCACGGCACGAATGCGCTTGTCGGCGGCAATACGATCAGCCGCATCGACGAGGGCGCACAACATCTCCCAGTCCAGGGCGTTGTACTTGTCAGTACGCACCATGGTGACGTAGGCGACGTCATCACGAATCTCCAGGCGAACGCGCTCACTCATCATTCAGACTCCGTTGTTGGTGAGGCGCCCTCAAGTGGCCCCCCGGTTGCATCCGGCGTAACGTGACTGCCCTCTTCTTCCGCCCCGTCAGGCAGCATGGATGCCGCCACCTTCTGCTCGGCACGACGGCGGCGAAAGAAAGCCGACAGCATCTCACCCGCCTCGTCGGCCAGAAGTCCACCCTGCCAAACGAAGACGTGATTGTAATAGCCACTTTCGAGCTGCCGCCGCGCGCTGGTCAGCGAGCCCGCCTTGGGCTCTGTGGCAGCGAATACCACTCGTGCCACCCGCGCATGCACCAGCGCGCCCACACACATCGTGCAGGGCTCCAGCGTGACGTACAGCGTCGCCTCGTCGAGGCGGTAGTTGGCCAGGCGAGATGCCGCGTCACGCAAGGCCATTACTTCCGCATGTGCAGTCGGTTCATGGCGACTGATCGGCGCATTGAAGCCTTCGCCAACCACCATGCCATTGGCCACGACGACCGCCCCCACCGGCACCTCTCCCAGCTTCTCGCCCTCATGCGCCAGCTCCAGGGCACGGCGCATGAACGCCTTGTCGGCGGTGGAAAAGGGCTCAGTCATAGGGGACTGTCACGATAGATGTCGAGAAGTGGCCGGTTGACGCCGGATTTGACGAAAAGGCGAAGATTGTTCATTGCATCGAGAGCCTGCTGCAGAAGCCTCTCGAAGTGTTGCTGCTCGGCTGCGAGATCGGCCGCACGGTAGCCGGCATCGTAGCTCAGGCGCAGCTGCATGAGCCCATGCTCCCCCATCAGCGGCAATCGCCCCCAGACGTCCAGTGCCCGGATGCCCTCGAAAGCACGAAGGGCCTGCAGCACTGGCGCCAGTTGCGCCGGCCAGTAAGGAAGGGAGTGGCGGACAAAGAAGAGGCTCAACTCCAGCACGGCCTCTTCGGCATTTTCATGTCGTTGCACGGCAGAGATCATGCACTGTTCCTCTTCCCACCGACTCCATCAACCGCCCGGTGCCATCCCGCGAATGTCCCGGACATGCACGTTGCTCACTGACTCAGGGCTTTCGTCCCGTACACTGTCGACCTGCTGCAACCTCATTCCCATTCGATGGTGGCAGGCGGCTTGCCGGACACGTCATAGACGACACGGGATACGCCGGCGATTTCATTGATGATGCGGTTGCTGACCTTGCCCAGCAGCTCATACGGCAGATGCGCCCAGTGCGCCGTCATGAAGTCGACCGTCTGCACGGCGCGGATGGCGATCACCCACTCGTAGCGGCGGCCATCGCCAACGACACCGACCGACTTCACCGGCACAAACACGGCAAACGCCTGCGACGTCTTGTGATACCAGCCAGCCTTGTGAAGTTCGTCGATGAATATGGCATCTGCCTCGCGCAGGATGTCCGCATATTCCTTCTTCACTTCGCCAAGGATGCGCACGCCGAGGCCCGGGCCCGGGAAAGGATGGCGATAGACCATGTCGTAGGGCAGGCCCAGTTCGAGACCGATCTTGCGCACTTCATCCTTGAACAGCTCGCGCAGCGGCTCGACCAGCTTGAACTGCATGTCCTCGGGCAAGCCGCCGACATTGTGGTGGGACTTGATCACGTGTGCCTTGCCGGTCTTGCTGGCAGCAGACTCGATGACGTCCGGGTAGATGGTACCCTGCGCCAGCCACTTGATGCCCTGCAGCCTGGTGGCTTCGCGATCGAAGATGTCGATGAAGGTCTTGCCGATCACCTTGCGTTTGGCTTCAGGGTCGCTGACGCCGGCCAGCTTGCCGAGAAACTCGTCTTCGGCATCGGCGCGGATCACTCGCACTCCCATGTTCTGCGCGAACATGGCCATCACCTGGTCGCCCTCGTTCTTGCGCAGCAGGCCGTTGTCGACAAACACACAAGTCAGCTTGTCGCCGATGGCGCGGTGCAGGAGCGCGGCGACAACGGATGAATCGACACCGCCGGAAAGACCGAGCAGCACCTGGTCATCGCCCACCTGGCGGCGGACGGTGGCAATGGCGTCCTCGATGATGTTGGCCGGGGTCCAGAGCGCCTCGCAACCGCAGATCTGGCGCACGAAACGCTCGAGGAGGCGGCCGCCCTGATGCGTGTGGGTGACTTCCGGGTGGAACTGCACGCCGTAAAAATGTTTTTCTTCGCAGGCCATTGCAGCGATGGGACAGCTCGAGGTGCCCGCCACCACACGGAAGCCCTCGGGCAGCGCGGTCACCTTGTCGCCGTGACTCATCCATACGTCCAGAATGGGACGACCCAGATTGTCGATGCGGTCTTCGATTCCCTCGAACAGGGCCGATCGACCGGCGACTTTCACCGTCTCGCCGGAATTGTTTTCCGAGTAGGAGACTTCGGCATAGCCGAATTCCCGCATTTCGGAGGACTCGACACGTCCGCCCAGCTGCTGCGCCATGGTCTGCATGCCGTAGCAGATGCCGAGCACAGGCACTCCCATCTCGAACACGGCCTGCGGCGCACGCGGGGTATCGGCCAGCGTGACGGTTTCCGGTCCCCCGGAGAGGATGATGCCGCGCGGATTGAACGCGCGAATTTCCTCGGCCGTCATGTCGAAGGCGCGCAGCTCGCAATACACACCGATCTCGCGCACGCGACGGGCGATCAGCTGCGTGTACTGGGAACCGAAGTCCAGGATCAGGATACGGTGCGCGTGGATGTCATGCTGGCTCATCATCATCTTCCAGAAATGGCGAACGGGGCAGAGGCCCCGTCGCGAAAGCAAAAATGTCTGTTACGGCGCAGGTAGCTTGCTGTCCGGCCCCGCCTTGCGTCGGGCGGCGGTGCGATCCTTTTCCTGCAGCACGGCCACGCGCTTCACCCGTCCGGCGTGCGTCACCACCACGATGAAGGCGGCGGCGAGTACCGCCGCCCACCCGTAGTGCCGGAACAGCCCGATCAGGGCATCAGCCGACGCGGTAGTTCGGCGCTTCCTTGGTGATGGTCACGTCGTGCACATGCGATTCCTTCATGCCCGCCGACGTGATCTTCACGAACTTGGGACGCGAACGCATGGTTTCGATATCGGCCGAGCCGGTATAGCCCATGGACGAACGCAGACCGCCCATCATCTGGTGCACGATGCCGCTCATGGGGCCCTTGTAGGGCACACGTCCCTCGATGCCTTCCGGCACGAGCTTCTCGACGCCGGCGGCGGCATCCTGGAAATAGCGGTCAGCGGAACCGCCTCCGCGCTGCGCCATGGCGCCCAGGGAGCCCATTCCGCGGTACGCCTTGTAATAACGGCCCTGGTACAGCTCCACCTCACCGGGGGCCTCTTCGGTACCCGCCAGCAGCGACCCCACCATGATGACGTGGGCACCGGCCGCGATGGCCTTGGCGATGTCACCGGAGAAGCGGATGCCGCCGTCGGCGATGAGGGGAATCTGCCCCTTGAGGGCGCGGGCGACATTGTCGACGGCGGAAATCTGCGGCACGCCGATGCCGGCCACGATGCGAGTGGTACAAATGGAGCCCGGGCCGATACCGACCTTCACGGCATCCGCACCTGCGTCGAGCAGGGCGAGTGCGGCATCGCCGGTGGCGATGTTGCCGCCGATGACCTGCATGTTCGGGTAGCGCTTCTTGATCCAGGCCACGCGGTCGATCACGCCCTTGCTGTGACCGTGGGCGGTATCCACCACCAGCACGTCGACGCCGGCTTCGATGAGGGCTTCGGCGCGCGCTTCGGTTTCCGGACCGGTGCCGACGGCAGCGCCGACGCGCAGGCGACCCTGGTCATCCTTGCAGGCCATGGGATAGAGCTCGGCCTTGCGGAAATCGTTGACCGTGATGAGCCCCTTGAGCTGGAAATTGTCATCGACCACCAGCACCTTCTCGATACGGCGCTCGTGCAACAACTCCTTGATGCGCTCGTGCGATTCGCCTTCTTTCACGGTCACGAGCTTCGCCTTCGGCGTCATGATCGCGGACACCGGCAGGTCGAGCTTGGTTTCGAAGCGCAGGTCACGGCTGGTGACAATGCCGACGAGGTCGTTGCCGACCACCACCGGCACGCCGGAAATGCGGTTGGCCTTGGTCAGCTCGATGAGATGACCGACGGTGGTATCCGGGCTCACGGTGATGGGGTCCTTCACCATGCCGGCTTCGTACTTCTTGACACGGCGCACCTGGGCCGCCTGGGCCAGGATGTCCATGTTCTTGTGCAGGATGCCGATACCGCCTTCCTGCGCGATGGCGATGGCCATGCGCGCCTCGGTGACGGTGTCCATGGCGGCAGACACAAGCGGAATGTTCAGGTCGATGCCGCGCGTGAGGCGCGTCTTCAGGCTGACATCCTTGGGCAGGACTTCGGAATAGGCCGGCAGCAGGAGCACATCATCAAAGGTGAGGGCTTCCTGGACGATATCGAGCATGGGGCACCCGGGCGGGCTGGCAAAAGGAAGGGCGCGATTATAGAGGAAAGCCAGCCCCGGATGAAACGCGGATGAGCCTCAGGGCTGGGCGGCTGGCTGGCCGGATTCCATCTGCTGCAGCTGACCGGCCTGGTGGGCAAACTGGTCGTCCACCTGGACCTGGACCGCCGCGGCCTTGGTCTCCGCCCGCTGGTAGGTCGCCTGTTCCGGCTGCCCCGCCCCGCCATGACCCAGCTGCGAATAGATGAGCCAGGCCACGACCATCAGGGTGATAAGCAGGGAAATCATGCGCATTTGATGTTGCCTCCGGGCAGACGAGGGGCGCCTCAGCCCATGGCAGGCACACTGCCACGGGCGGGTCCGGCATGACAAAGGCCAACCGGCGAACGGCCGCGGAGGGGCGTCGGGAGGGGGCAGGCCCGGTTAGAGACCACTTTCCGCATCCCGTGACTGCTTCATGGCGCGCGCGCCTGTCACCATGTCGCTGCGGATACTGTCCAGACCGCCGCGGGAGGACGATGCCCCGCCCTCCGGGGCCGTCGCACTGGTGGGCGAGGCCCCCGCCGCCTGGCGCAAACGCTCCGCCTGGGCGGGATCCACCGGTTCCAGCGGGGTAATGCGGCTGCCATCGAATACCAGCGGCTTGCCTTTGCCAGGCCGCTGCTCGAAATGCGTCACCCCGCGATCGTCCACCCAGGTGTAAAGCACCTCGCGCGTGGCAGGCGCACGCCGGGCGGCAGGCGGCGCCATGGCAGGCAGCGCGGCCGGCAACCGGGCGACGGCCGGCGATACAAAGGCGTGCAACTGGTCACGATAGTGCCAGCCGACGGCCACCATCCCCATGATCAGCAATGCCCGCCACCCACTGATCCATTGCATGGAACATCCTCAAAACCGGACAAAGTGCCAGTTTACTTGGCTGATGGAATGTCGACAGTATGGAACCCTCTCTGGAGCGCTAGAATGCGCCCAGTTTTTCGTCCGGCTACCCCTTCATGACGACCAATCGCAACATCCTGACGGTCACCTTGCTGAACGAGCAGGTACGTGACCTGCTTGAAGGCAGCTTTCCCAACCTGTGGGTGGACGGCGAGATCTCGAACCTCTCGCAGCCGACCTCCGGTCATCTTTACTTCACCCTGAAAGATGCGGGCGCGCAGATCCGTGCCGCGATGTTCCGGGGCAACAACCGGTTCCTTCGGTTCTCGCCAAAAAACGGGCAACAGGTCCTGGTCAAGGCGCGCTTGTCCCTGTATGCACCGCGTGGCGACTACCAGTTGATCGTCGAGCAGATGGAAGAGGCCGGGCTCGGCGCGCTGCGCCGCGCCTTTGATGCATTGCGGCTGCGCCTTCAGGACGAGGGTCTGTTCGACAGCGAGCGCAAGCGCGAACTCCCCTTTCCGCCACGCCATATCGCCGTTATCACATCACCGACCGGCGCGGCGGTTCGTGACATCCTGTCAGTGCTGGGCCGGCGCTTTGCCGGTTTGCCCGTGACCGTGATACCCGTACCGGTGCAGGGAAGTGAGGCACCGCCAGCCATTGTGAGGGCCATCGCCCTGGCCAACGGCCAGCCTGATTTCGACGTGATCCTGCTTGCGCGCGGAGGAGGCTCCCTTGAAGACCTGTGGGCCTTCAATGATGAAACCGTCGCCCGCGCAATAGCCGGAAGCCGCCTGCCTGTCGTCACCGGCGTGGGACATGAAACCGACTTCACCATCGCTGATTTCGTGGCCGATGTGCGTGCGCCCACCCCCTCCGCGGCGGCCGAACTGCTGAGTCCCGACAGTGAGGAGTTGCAGGCCAGCCTGAGTGGCTTCGAAATGCTGCTGGCGCAGGCCATGCGGCGACGCCTGACGCGGGCCACCCAGGAGCTCACCCACCTTCGCGCACGTTTGCGTCACCCCGGACAGCGCCTGCGTGATCTGGCCCAACGCCTGGACGAACTGGAGCTGCGACTGCGACGGGCCAGCGAGCAGCAACTCCGCGCCCGTCAGCTGCAAATCGCCGCGCTGGCAGCGCGCTTGCGCGGTCAGCAACCCGGACACCGCCTGCCGGGACTCCAGCGGCACATCAAGAATCTCGATATGCGCCTCGCGCAGGCCTTGCGCCAGCTCCTGAAGGCGCACCAGACGCGCCTCGCCCATCTGGCCGATCGCGCGCAACTGGCAAGCCCACTGGCCATCCTCTCGCGCGGCTACGCCATCCTCGACCGCGACCATCACGTTGTCCGCTCCGTGCACGACGTGATGGTCGGCGATACTGTAAAGGCGCGCCTTGCCGACGGCGTGCTGACTGCCACCATTTCGCACCAGGACCCTGCCTGATGAAACGGATCCTTGCCTGTCTCCTGATCGGTCTCGTCTCCCCGCCCACGCTGGCGCTTCCGCAAGAGGCCCACGTGCCTGGCGGCATCGCCATCGTCGAAGTGCCCGCCAACACGCCAGACACCCTGGAAGCGGAATTCGGTGGCAAACCGGTCTATATCGAGCGTGCCGGCAACGGCAACCGTCATCTCGTCATCGGCATTCCGCTGGCGCAGATGCCGGGCGAAGCGACCATCACGCTCACCGACACGGCCACTCACAGCGCTCTTCCGTCCCTGGCTTTCGCGGTGATCGGCAAAGCCTATCCGGAGCAGCACATCACGCTGCCCGCAGACGACAAGCATGTTCATCCGGGTCCCGACGAACTTGCCCGCTTTGAGCGCGAAGCGAAGGAGCAACAGACCATTTACCGGCGCTTCGACGGCTCGCCTGCTCCGTGGCCCGCCTTCCGGCTGCCGACATCGGGCACAGCCAATCCGAGCTTCGGGCGCAAACGTTTTTTCAACGGCGAGGAGCGCCAGGCGCACCTGGGCATGGACATCGAAGCGCCCGAAGGTCAAATAGTGGTGGCGCCGGCCGACGGCGTCGTTGTGCAGACCGGCGACTATTTCTTCAATGGCCGTACGGTGATGATTGACCACGGTCAGGGACTGGTGTCGATGCTGTGTCATCTGAGCCGCATCGACGTCAAGGCCGGCGACGTCGTAAAAGCGGGTGACCACATTGGACGAGTGGGTCACACCGGACGTGCAACGGGTCCGCATCTGCACTGGACCGTCAGCCTCAACGATGCACGCATCGACCCGTTGTTTGTGCTGCCGGCCGATGGTGTTCCGCGCGACGAACCCTCTCGCCGCGCAAAAACCGCAACAAACACACGGCCATGATCGAGGCCCGGCTGGCCTGGCTACGTGACGAGCCCGGCCTCCCCCTGGAAACATGGGTCGAACAACTCGACGAGGCCGAGCACGCCGAATTCCGGCGTCTTTCGCACCCGTCCCGACAGCGCGACTACCTGTTGTCGCGCCGATTGTTACGGGACGTCCTGAGCAGTGTGCCTTCCCTGACCGGATCCCCGCCTCAGTTCGCACGCGCCCCCTCGGGCCGCCTTCTGCTGGCGACGCCTTCGGACTGGCACATCAGCCTGAGCCATGGCCATGGCTACATTGCCGTCATGGCGGCCACGGCCGTCTGCGGCGTTGACATCGAGGTGCCTCGCGCCGTCGCCTATCAGCGCGTCGCTGCGCGTTATTTCGCGCCGTCCGAGCGCGCCCATCTCGCCGCCCTTCCTCCCGACCTCGCCCGGCGCGATTTTTTCCGCCTCTGGACACTCAAGGAGGCAGGCGTCAAGGCACTCGGGCAGGGCCTCGCCCATAATCTGGAGCGCCTCGCCTTTGCACTCGACTTGCCTGCGCCCACGCCGGCAGACGACTCACTCGGACTTCGGGTCTGGCAGACGCCAGCGGATTTCGCCTGGCTATCGGCGGCGGTTGTCACGAACGACGACGTTAGATGGACATGTAACGAAGTTGACCTGGCAACGCTGCTCCGGAACAGCGACGCATAACGGTCGCGGGTCGCGGGGACGCAGACCGGAACAGGAAGGCAAGGGAAGCGATTTGACGGCCTGGCGTCAGGAACCGCGAGTCCAGAGTCCGGTGGAGACTGCATCGGATGTTGACGGCATCGCGTCAAATGTGAACGCCTTGCCGGCAATGAAAAAGCCCCGCGTGGCGGGGCTTTTTTGCTGCAGCAGGGATACGGAATATCGCGTCAGTGCGCGAATCCGGTCATGAGCTGGATCCAGCCGCACAGCGCGCCCAGCACGCCACCCAGCACGATCACGATCCACTCGTCCTCCTGGAACGCGGGACGCAGCAGATCCTGGAACTCCTTGGAACTCATCGCTTTCATGCGCGAGGAGAAGATGGAGGCGATGACCTTGGCCCTGTCGCGATTGAACTGTGGATTGTCGAGCGGCTGCAACGACAACGCAGCGGCTTTTTCGACAATGGTACGCTTCAAGGCGGCATAGCCCGTCGGTCCCACCGTAAGCTGGATGGCCGTGCGCACTACCCCGCCTTCGAGCAGCGGGCTGATGTGGCGGCGAATCAGGGCACGCGTACGCTCGGCATACTTGCCCGTGAGCATTTCGTTGACGAGATGCTTGAGCGACACCATTTCCAGCGTCGACAGCTCGGCGAATTTCTCGGAGATTTCGGGCTGCCGCTTCAGGAAGAGACCCTGCATGCGCCACGGCCCCAGTTTCACGGGATTCAGCGGGCGAAACACCATGGCGAGCGCCAGCCAGTTGGTCGCATAGCCGAGGACAGCGCCATAGAGCGGCAGACCCCAGTGCCAGGGAAAGAAGTACCAGAGGATCATCTGGACCATGCCGAAGCCCATGCCGATCCAGAAGCTGGATGTCACGATGAAGCGGATTTCGGGCGAACCTACTTCCTGGAATACGCGCACGACAAGCGCCCGGTCGCCCTCCATCTGGCGCACGACCATGGCCTTGAGATCGATGAGGTCCTCGATGTTGTCGCCCAGGTCGCGAACGAGATTCTCCATCACTTCGGGCATCTGGCGGCGGACACGCGCATACACACGCTTCTTGAAGCTGATGGGCAGGTTTTCCCAGAAGACGCGATTTTTTTCGTTCATGATCTCGTCGACCATGTCCTCGATTCGCTCGGAAAGTCCGTCGGTGACATGGCGCGCGATCTTGTCAGGATCCATCTCGCGGAAGATTTCCGACAGCGAACCCAGCTTGGCGAGCGTGTTGTCGACAACGATACCGGCCATCTTTCCGGCCTTGCGCGGCACAATGCCCTGCCAGCCCAGCCACGGCTTCCAGATCCCCACGAACTCGAGCGGATAGAAAACCATTTTCATGGCAAACCAGACGTGGGCCCAGGTAACGACAGCCGCCACGACGGGAATGGTGACGAAGCCCCAAAAATTGGGCAGGCTTCGCATGTGATTCCAGAACTCAACCAGTAAATCGATCATAGGCAACTGCGTTGTTTTCGTTGTAGGACGGCAGGACCGTCGTTGGTCACCCGACTCTGCCTTGTAGCGTACAAGGCGGCGAGCATATCAGTTTGGGGGGGATTTTTCCCATTCCCCCCGGGGGTTATCGGGAACCCAGGCCGCCAGCATGGCCGCCAGGGCCTCACGCCGGATCGGCTTGGTCAGGACGTCATCCATTCCCGCCTCCCGGCACGCTGCCGCGGTTTCATCAGCCGCGTGGGCGGTAAGCGCCACAATGGGAAGGCGTCGCCCGGACTCCTGCGAGCGCCACTGCCGGGTGGCCTCATAGCCATCCATAATTGGCAGTTGGCAGTCCATCAGCACTATGTCGTATCGGTCCGGTGACTGCTCCAGTCGCCTGAGTGCCGTTTCGCCATCCCCGACGATCTCCACCTCGCAGCCAAGGTGGTGCAGCATGCCTTCTGCCACACGCTGGTTGGTCGGGTTGTCTTCGACGACCAGGACTCTCACCGACGGTGTTTCCGTGTCCGGGGGAGTGACCGGCGGCGCATCCGCACGTGGCAACATGATGCTGAACGTGAAGCAGCTTCCGACACCGGGCTCGCTTTCGACGCGCAATCTGCCCTGCATCAGGCTGGCAAGACGCGTAGCGATGGCAAGGCCCAGACCGGCGCCCCCGAAGCGTCGGCTGGGACGGGCGTCACCCTGGAAAAACGGCTCGAAGATGCGCCCCTGCAGTTCCCGGGTGATGCCGATTCCGGTGTCACAAATCTCGCAGTTGAACAGCATGCGCTGCCCGGGCTGATCGAGAAACCGGGCATCCACGGTGATGTTTCCGGTTGCCGTGAACTTCACGGCGTTATCGAGAATCTGGGACAGGATTTGTCGCAGTCGCGCGGCATCACCCACCAGCCGGGTCCCCTGCGGCAATCCTTCAATGGTCAGCCGGAGGGGGAGTCCGCGCTGGCGTGCCTCGCCTTCGAACCGCGCCACCAGTTGCTGCAGGAGGGCGGCAGGATCAAAGACGCGCTCTTCGAGCAGCAGACGTCCCTGGTCAAGGCGCGAATAATCCAGGATGTCATCGACCAGGCACAGCAGATTGCCGCCCGCTTGCTGGGCGTGACGGACATATTCTGCCTGTTCGCCATCCAGCGCAGTCGACTCGAGCAACTGCAGCATGCCGGAAATCCCGTTCAGCGGCGTACGCAGTTCATGGCTCATCATGGCGAGGAACTGGCTCTTTGCCTGGCTGGCCTGGTCGGCTTTTTCGCGCGCCTGCTCTACCTCGCGCGTGTAGTTGGCCTGACGGTCCCGCGCATCGGCCAACGTCGCCGCCAGATCGTTCAGCTGGCTGACCAGGCGGCCGATCTCTCCGCCCTCTTCGACGTCAACCCGGCCGTCGAACTCGCGATGACCCAGTTGCTCGACGAATGCAGCGACCTTCTCCAGTGGTCGGCGCAGTAGCACCGCCATGCGCAGCGCCAGAATCGCACTCAGGAGCAGCGCGACCCCTGCCAGCAACAGACCTGTTTTCAGGATCGCATTCTCGCGCGCGAGGGCGAGCTCCTCGCTGATGGCAATTTCCACACGACCCAGTCGAACGGGCGCGGACGCTACCGGCGACAGCCAGTCATCCCCTGATGTCCCTGCACCCGCGGAATGAATATCGCTGCCGAACCGGCGCATGGCCAGCGCCGGCTGGAATTGCGGTGAGCGGAGCTGCAGAAGGACGGCACGATTGGCGTCCACAATCTGGACCTCGACCACTCCCGGCTGGTGCAGCAAGGCATCGACCTGGCCGCGCAGACTCTCGACGTTGCCCGAAATCACGGCATAGTCCGCACCGGCGGCAAGCTGCTGTGCCATCAGGCTTCCGCTGGCGGCCAGTTCGCGCTCGGCATCATCCAGGCGTGCCTGCAACAGGTAGCCGAGCAGAAGCACCAGCATCAGGAGGGCGGGCGCCACCCCCAGGAAAATTGCGCGCCAGCGCAAGGGCCAGTTTTGCATCAGGGCCATGAGACCGCCTTCCCGGACTGCAGGGATCGGGTGAGTGCTTCCGCGTCAGGCAAGTGCACCCCTAGCGAGCGCGCGACCTGAGGATTGGTGATGACATTGAAACGGCTGACCTGGGCCGGAGCCGGCCAGCGCCGCTCTTGTTGCCATGCATGGATGGCGGCCGCCACATCGGCCGCAAGGACCTCGGGGGTCGCATAAAGGCTCGCAAGGGAGCCGGCGCGTACCCAGACGGGAGTCGGCCCGATGATGACGCGGTTCTGACGGTAGGCGGCCAGCAAGACCGGTTTGAGGTTGTCGCGGTTGTAGAGACGGGGATCGACCGGCGCCAGCAGCAGGTCGGCCGAAGGAACCAGCTCGCCGACTTCGCGCGCCAGAAGGGCGGGCTCCGCTTCGCGGACCAGGACCTCAACATGACGAGCGGCCCAGGCGCTGCGCAGGGCCTGGGCACGGGGAAGGTCGGAGGCAGCAACGAGGAGCCCGACGCGGTGAAGCCCCGGCATGATCTCCTGGGCCAGCCGCAACTGGTCGGTGAGTGAGGGCGCCCAGTAAACGGCTGTTTCATCAGGCTGGAGATCGGTCCCCGATGCCGGCAAGAGAAACAGTCGGGGGCGCTGGGTGGCGCGTGCCTCCTCGATGACCCCCTCGTGAAGGGCCACGACGACATCCGCAGGGCCGGGAGTCGTTACAACCTTGTTTCCGTCGCCCAGCGAGTCCCGCAGGGCGACAACAAACGGCTCGCTCCCCTGCCCCGCACCCAGCAATTCAACCGTCAGGGCAAAGGCCGGCCACGCGATGAACAGCAGCAACAGTCCGAGCCCCCGGGCGAGGAGGCGCAGGCATTGCGGCGCTACGGGGTGGCGGCGATCCATGCGCGTGGGCCCGTGATCCCTAATATTGCCAATCCATGCTGATCCAGCTGCGATAGCGGCTGGATCCGTTCTCGGAGCGGATTTCGGGAGCCACATTGGTCAAGCGGCTCTGCAGGACTCCCGCCAGTGTCAGTCGGTGCCCCCCGGCAAGGCGCCAGGTCTTGGCAAGGCGATTATCGAGGCGATCCCAGAATATGTTCTTGTCGCTTCGCAGGTTATCGTAAAAATAGTACGTATTGCCGAACTGCACGCCATTGCCGTAATCCTGCCACCAACCCAGGCTCCCCATGTGCTGGGGAACGAAATTGGTGTTGTCATTGCTGGGCAGCGCCTTGTCCACATCGATATAAGCGTAGTTGAGCTGGAACCGCTGGCTTGGCCACGGACGGAAATCGAGGGTGAGTTCAGCCCCCTGCATGGTCATCGGTTCCGTCGGGCGGATCTGGAAACCCTCCGATCCGTCTACCGCCAGCTTGTGCTCGGCCAGGTCCATGTTGTCGTAGAAGCCGCGCAAATCCACTGTCAGGCGCGCTGGATCGAACCGGGCGTAATACCCCAGTTCATGCGAGACGATTTTTTCCGTGGGAGCCGTGCCGTTGGCTTTGCCGGTCATGTAGAACGTACCAGCATACTTCTGGTCGGCCGGATCCAGCGCGCTGACGCGATAGCCGAAGTCGGCCTGATTCTCGAGGATGTCGGGCGTTCGCACGGCGGACGAGTAGACCGCGCGCAATGACTGGTTGGGCTGGAACAGCCAGTTGACGGCCACCCGGGGCGAAAAGTAATTGCCGGAGGCATCGTCCACCTCTTCATTGCCCCCCGCATTCAGCACCCAGTCAGGCAGGAAGCGCCATTCGGCGTGGACGAAGGCACGCCAGACCGTATTGTCGCCAGGGCCATCCAGATAGAGACGGGAATCTGCCTGCGACCGGTTGTAGGTCAGCCCGTAGACCGCGCGGAGGTCCGGCGAGAGGGCCCACGTGTCGTTGATATCCACTTCCGTCCGCCGCTCCTGGTCATCGAGCAGCGCCTGCCAGTCGGCATTCCGGGTCAACAACGGATCGGTGGCAATTGCCGTTCCGAGCTCGACCACCAGCGGCATGTCGGCGGGTGTACAGGCACTGACATCACCAACCAGCACCCCGTTCGCGCACGCGCGGTTCTGGTCATAGAGCTGTCCGAGAACGGGCGAGAACACCACTCTCGGCAGCCGGACGTACCAGGTTTCGAAACGCGAGAAGCGCGACTGGCTGGCCTGGAGCTTGAGGTGATGACTGTCGCCGAGATCCTGGTCCCAGGCCATGCTGAGGTAACCGTTGTCCCGATGTGAAATCGGCGTGGCGAGGAAGAATGTCGGCCGGTATTGCTGCTCGGCCCGCATCGCGGCGAAACCGAAGCCGACATCCAGCGTGCCGCCGCCATCCGCTGTCCAGACCGCGCGCCCGTAGCCGGAGCCGATATCCTTGCTGTCGGTATAGTTCGAACGATTCTGGCGGAGGTTGTACTGAAACCCGTCATCACTGCGGCCGGCCAGCGAGAGCCGCCAATCGACGTTTCCGGTTCGCTGTGCAAGACGGGCAAGGTAATCCTGGATGCCGTCGTCCCCGGACCGGTAGGTAATGCGTGCGCGCTCCACATCGGCGGGATGCCGGGTGACGATGTTGACCACCGCGAGAAAGCTGTTCGCGCCCCAGGTCGAAGAGTCGGGCCCGCGAATGACTTCGATTCGCTCGATATCGGGCAGTTCCACCGGCAAGCCGATCCAGTCGACCTGGGCGAGAAGTGGCTGATAAATTGAACGGCCGTCGATCAACACCTGCATGCGTCGGGCAAGGTCGGCCGATGTACCGTGAAAGCTCACGAATGCGTCCGTACCCGGGTCGTAGCCGACCACCATGCCTGGCACCAGGCGCAGCAATTCCGGAATCTCGCGGACGCCAGACTGCTCGATCATCTGGCGATCGATGATGGTGACGGCGGCGGGTGTTTCGAACAATGACTGCGACAGTCGCGTCGCTGACAGGACGGTCGGTACATCGCCGCCATCTGCAAATGGTGGCTCTGCCGTATCGGCCGCCGCCGCCAGCGAGGACGTCAAAAGCAGCGGAATCAGGCGTAAAACGCCCTGCGGACAAATCCCGTTAGGCATGCATTTCCCCTGTTCGGCGCCCGTGGCGCCGACTTCTGAAGCCGCCCGCAGCCGGCGGGCGGCCAGGGGTCAACGCTTCTCTCTTTTTTTATGGAACTGGATATTCCGGCGGCGGCTCTCCAGCTGCACCGGGGTCAAGACGTTCTTTCTGTCCTTGAATGGGTTGTCACCCGTCTTGAACTCGATGGCGATCGGGGTGCCTTCGATACGCAGGACCTTGCGGAACACGTTCTCGAGGTAACGCTTGTAAGCACCCGGCACCGATGCCGTCTGGTTGCCGTGGATCACCACCAGAGGAGGATTCTGCCCGCCCATATGGGCGTAGCGAAGCTTGATGCGGCGTCCGCCGACAAGAGGCGGTTGGTGCTGCTCGACTGCATCCTGGAGGATCTGCGTCAGGCGATTGGTGGGCACCTTGATGTTGGCCGAGGCGTAGGCCTTTTCGATTGACGGGTACAGGTCACCGACTCCCGTCCCGTGTTTGGCGGAAATGAGATGCACCCGGGCCCATGGAATGAAGTCCAGGCGGCGCTCGATATCCTTCTTCACATGGTCGCGATCATAGTCGCTCATACCATCCCATTTGTTGATGGCAACGACGAGAGCCCGGCCGCTTTGCAGAACGAAGCCGAGAAGATGCAGGTCCTGGTCGACGATGCTTTCCCGCGCATCGAATACCAGCACCACGACATGGGCATCCTTGATGGCCTGCAGCGTCTTGATGACCGAGAACTTCTCGACTCCTTCGTCCACCCTGCCACGACGTCGCACCCCGGCGGTGTCAATCAGGGTATAGCGCTGGTTCCGTCGCTCGAAGGGGATGTAGATGGAGTCGCGCGTGGTGCCCGGCATGTCGTAGACCACCACACGCTCTTCGCCTAGCAGACGATTCACGAGGGTGGACTTGCCCACGTTGGGTCGCCCCACGATGGCAATCTTGATACCGGTTTCCGTTGCCGGGAGCTCTTCGGCATCCGGCGGAAAGTCGACCAGCACTTCGCCCATCATGTGCGCGATCCCGCGACCATGACTGGCGGCGATGCCAAAGATTTCACCCAGTCCCAGACGGTGGAAATCTGCGACGGCGCTCTCTTCTTGCACCCCGTCAATCTTGTTCACCACAAGGTGAACGCGCTTGCTGAGTGTGCGCAACTCCGAAGCAATTTCCTCGTCGGCGGCGGTCAGCCCCGCCCGCGCATCGACCAGGAACAACACGATGTCGGCTTCATGAATGGCGAGGCGGGACTGCTCTGCCATGTAGGCATCGATTCCCGCCTCCCCCTCACCGATGCCGCCGGTATCGATGACGATGAAGGACTTGTCCTCGATCCGGGCATCGCCGTACTTGCGGTCGCGCGTGAGGCCGGGCAAGTCCGCGACCAAAGCGTCGCGACTGCGCGTCAGCTGATTGAATAGGGTGGACTTGCCCACATTGGGGCGGCCCACTAGCGCGATCACAGGTTTCATGGCGTTGTCTTACTTCAAGGTCCAGGCGGAAAGGCGCCCGTCCGCATCCCAGGCATACAGCACATCATCGCGAGCCATCAGGCTGACCAGCGGGCTGTCGGAAAACCAGCTTCCCCCCACGCTCCGGCGTCCCTGTACCGTACCGTCGACCTGGGAAAGCAGATGAACGCTTCCTTCTTCGTCGCCGACAGCGAGCAGACTGCGGAGAACCACCGGATTGGTGAGGTGACGCCAGGCGAAGTCGGGCTGCTTCCACACCGACTTGCCGGTGGCACGGTCCACCGCCAGCACGTTCCCGTCGAAATCCGTGAGGAAAATGTTGCCCAGGCCTTCGGCCAGGTCGTTAACACTGGAGGTGTCGTAGGTCCACTGCCGTCGCCCGGCCTCGATGTCGGTTCGTGTCAGCTGCGACTGGAATCCCACACTGTAGAGTTCGCCGTCACCCACGCGGATCATGTCTGCCACGATGTCGTTCATGCGCTCAAGCTCCGTGCGGCCATTATTCGTGGCCACGCGCAACTCCCAGTCCGGGATCCCCGTCGTCAGGTCGATGCGGGCGATCTTGCCTGCCGCCGAAGCAACATAAACACGATTGTCGGCGAGCAGCGGTGCCGCGTTGCCATGGAGACTGAGCGGAGGGACCGACGTATTGTAGGTCCAGCGAGCGGCTCCATCCTCGCGCGCCAGCGCATGAACGACACCATCACCAGCAAGGACTACCACCGTATCAGAGGCAATGGCCGGCGCACTGACCGCGGTTGCCCCCAGCGCTGCGCGCCACTTTTCGGCACCATCGGTTTCGGAATAGGCCACCAGCTCGCCCTTGGCGGTCGCCACGGCAACCATGCCATACCCCAGGGCCGGCCCCCCCACCAGGGCAAGGCCTGTCTTGTGACGCCACACCGGTTTGCCCGTCGCACGATCGACCAGGACCACCACACCGTCACGGCTCGCCGCGGCCACATGCTGCTCACCGACCACGGGAGTGAGCCTGACATTTTCCTCACCGACACCCTCGCCCACACGCACGGACCATTGCTTCCTGAGGTGGGCGGCATCGGGTGGCAGCGCCGGATATTTCTTGGGCTCCGGGGCCGGAGGCGTACTGCTGCACGCCGCCAGCAGGACTGCCAGCACCGGAATCGCGGATCGGATCAGGCGGAAAAGACTCACGACGAGGACGACTCCGAATCGGTGGGCTTCGCCTTGTCAGCATCCGTCTTCTTCGGCGCCAGCGGAGCAAGCCCTACGTCCGCCATCTTCACGTCAAGCAGAGGACGATGCTCGTCACGCGCCTGCAGCGCCGTCGCAGCCGACGTATAGGCAGCCCGGGCCTCCGCAATCTTGCCCTGCGACTGATAGATGTCGCCCTTCAGTTCATCGAGGGTGGGCG
>DASSUO010000297.1:0-2617 GCA_035706925.1 Moraxellaceae bacterium | reverse complement strand
AGACGGAGGTCGTCAAAGTCGTCTTCGGTCAGGGGGTAGTTGGCGACATGTACCCCGAACTGCAGCGCCATGTACAGGGAGGTCGGGGTTTTGCCCGAGCGGGATACGCCGGTGAGGATGAGGTCAGCCTTGTCGTAATGGCGGGTACGGGCCCCGTCGTCGTTTTCGAGGGCAAAATGGACGGCCTCGATGCGGACGTTGTAGGTCTCGTTATTGACGATGGAGTGGCTCTTGCCGACCTTGTCTACGGAGTGGGAGTGGAGCTCCTGCTCCAGCCGGCCGACGAAGGTCTCGAAGACGTCGAGCATGAAGCCGTTGGCCTTGGCGATGACCTCCCGGACCTCCTTGCTGACGATGGTGTCTACGATGACGGGGCGTACGCCGTCTGCCTCTGCCACCCGGTTGATCTCGTTGACGGCGCTAAGGGCCTTTTCGACGGTATCGACATAGGGAATGGTGAGTTCGTCGAAGTCGATGCCCTCAAACTGGGACAGGAGGCTGTGACCCAGGGTTTCGGCGGTGATGCCGGTGCCATCGGATATAAAGAAGACGCTGCGTTTCATCCAGCCCATCCAGAAGGGTTGGCCCGCCCGCCAGGCCGGGTGGGCGCTTTTACCCAAGCAATTTGCCAAAGTTTTCAGTAAACTACCACGCTTCAGACCGGGCAACGGGCAGGGGTGCGAGGCCCTGGTGGCGTCCCCCGAGTGTATGTCCAAACCTCCTGGCCTGGATAGCGGTGCCCACAAGGAAATCCGCTTGTCTTTCAAAAGCTTGGCCGCCCATCGCGGCTGACCACCCTCGTAATCCTAAGGAGTCACACCTTGGAAGCGTCTGTCCTCTGGTTTCAGGAACTTGGCAAGCACGATGTCGAGAAGGTAGGGGGCAAAAATGCCTCTCTCGGCGAGATGATCAGCAACCTCGCCAACGCCGGCGTGTCTGTCCCTGGTGGCTTTGCCACCACTGCCCAGGCCTATCGGGAATTCCTGGAGCAGAGCGGACTCAACAAGCGCATCCATGATGCACTGGCCACCCTCAATGTCGATGACGTCGTCGCGCTGGCTGACACCGGTCGCCAGATTCGCCAGTGGATCATCGATACCCCCTTGCTTCCGGCCTTCGAGAAGGACGTGCGTGCTGCGTGGCAGACGCTGACTGGCGGGAACGACCAGGTCGCCGTGGCCGTCCGTTCTTCTGCGACCGCAGAAGACCTGCCTGACGCCTCGTTCGCGGGCCAGCAGGAAACCTTCCTGAACATCCGCGGCATCGACAATGTGCTGCATGCCATCCACGAAGTGTTCGCCTCGCTCTTCAATGACCGTGCCATTGCCTATCGCGAGCATCAGGGCTTCGAGCACAAGCTGGTCGCCCTGTCCGCCGGCATCCAGCGCATGGTCCGCTCCGAGACCGGCGCGGCCGGGGTGATGTTCACGCTCGACACCGAATCCGGTTTCCGTGATGCCGTCTTCGTCACCGCCTCCTGGGGGCTCGGCGAAATGGTGGTGCAGGGCGCCGTCAACCCTGACGAGTTCTATATCCACAAGCCCACGCTGCAGGCGGGCCGTCCCTCGTTGCTGCGCCGCAACCTGGGCTCAAAGATGCAGAAGATGATCTACGGCAGCACCGGTTCCGCCGGCAAATCCACGCAGATCGTCGATGTCGAGAAGGCCGACCGGGCCCGTTTCTGCATCACGGATGCGGAAGTCGAGGAACTGGCCAGGCAGGCCATGACTATCGAGCAGCACTACGGTGCGCCGATGGACATCGAATGGGCGAAGGACGGTGACGACGGCAAGCTCTATATCGTGCAGGCCCGTCCTGAGACCGTGAAATCCCGCCAGAATGTCGGCACCATGGAGCGCTATCTGCTCAAGCAGAAGGGCGGCAAGGTCCTGTGCGAAGGCCGTTCCATCGGTCAGCGTATCGGTTCCGGCACCGTGCGCGTGGTCCATTCCATCAAGGAAATGGAGAAGGTCCAGCCGGGCGATGTGCTTGTCTCCGACATGACCGACCCGGATTGGGAACCGGTGATGAAGCGCGCCAGCGCCATCGTCACCAACCGTGGTGGTCGTACCTGCCACGCCGCCATCATTGCCCGAGAGCTGGGTGTGCCCGCCATCGTCGGTTGCGGCAACGCCACCGAAGTCCTCAAGGACGGCATGGACGTGACCGTGTCCTGTGCCGAGGGCGACACCGGCTTCATTTATGAGGGAAAGCTGGACTTCGAGATCCAGAAGAACAGCATCGACTCCATGCCCAAGCTGCCGTTCAAGATCATGATGAACGTCGGCAATCCGGACCGCGCCTTCGACTTTGCGCAGCTGCCCAACGAGGGTATCGGCCTTGCGCGTCTGGAATTCATCATCAATCGCATGATCGGCGTGCACCCCAAGGCACTGCTGAACTACGACAACCTGCCGCGTGACATCAAGCAGTCGGTTGATAGCCGTTGCGCCGGCTATGCCTCGCCGGTCGACTTCTACGTGGAGAAGCTGGTGGAAGGTATTGCTACGCTGGCTGCCGCCTTCTATCCGAAGCGGGTGATCGTGCGCATGTCGGACTTCAAGTCCAACGAATACGCCAACCTGATCGGCGGCAAGCTGTACGAGCCGGAAGAAGA
>DASSUO010000296.1:0-3834 GCA_035706925.1 Moraxellaceae bacterium | reverse complement strand
ATTGCGGCTCTTCACAATGTCGTTTCCGAGCGGCCGGGGACACGGTGGATCATGGCATTCGGGTTCGGCCTTGTTCACGGTCTGGGATTCGCTTCGGTGCTGGGTGAGCTGCCGTCAGCCACGGTCCCCCGTCTTGTTGCGTTGGCCGGCTTCAATGCCGGTGTCGAGGTTGGACAAATGCTCGTCGTCGCCGCCTTTCTACCGCTTGCGATATCGTTCGCCAGACATGACCGGCTCGGCTATCGTCGGTGGGGAGTACAGGCGGGCTCGCTGGCGATTGCGGTCCTCGCATTTGTCTGGCTGTGCCAGCGCATGTTTGATTTGAAACTGATTCCGGGGTGACTTTATGGCGGATGAAATTGCCACGCTGATTTACCAGACGGCACTGGGTGACCAGCGTGCATTTGATCAGCTTTACCGGCACACCTCTTCGCAGCTCTTCGGCATCGCCATCGCGATGTTGAAACGTAGAGATCTGGCAGAAGACGTGCTTCAGGAAGCCTATGTGAAGGTATGGCACTCGGCGGGCAGCTTTCAGCCCGAGCGTGGCAGTCCGGCGACATGGCTCGGCACCATCGTGCGTCGATGTGCCATCGACCGGTTGCGTCGGCGACGGCAGGAGGGCGAGTCCCTCCCGGAGGAAGCCTGGGCCGCCATCGAAGATGACGGCCCAGGCCCGTTGCAGAACGTGATGGCCGATGCAGAAGCGCGTCGCCTGGGAAAGTGTCTCGATACGCTGGATGAGCGTCAGCGCGAGTCAGTATCGCTCGCCTTTTTTCACGGATTGACGCATAGCGAACTCGCCGAGCACCTGGTCACTCCGCTCGGTACGGTCAAGGCATGGGTCCGGCGCGGCCTCGAGAAGCTGAGAAATTGTCTGGGGGAGGCGGCATGAAATACGATCAACCGGAGTTGCAGCAGAAGCTGGCGGGGGAATACGTGCTGGGCACCTTGCACGGCGGAGCGCGTCGCCGTTTTGAAGCACTGCTCGTCGAGGATCGCGGACTGCAACAGTATGTACAGGCGTGGGAGCGGCGGCTGGTCCCGTGGTTGTATGTGGCCACACCGGAGCCTGTACCCGAACGAGTGTGGATTGGCATCCAGCAACGGCTGGGTCATCGTTCCGCTGAAACAGAAAGGGGAGGCTTCTGGCGCTGGCTGGGAATGGCGAGCACGGCAGTGGCTGCGCTGCTTGCCGTTGTGCTGGTGACGCGTCCGGTGGCGCCACCGGTGTCGTCCGTGGCCGACATTGCTGTGCTGGCCTCCGACAAATCGGAGCCCGTCTGGATCGTTCGACAGAAGGGTGACGTACTCGAGTTGTCGGGTCTGGCTGCGGTGGACATACCTGCCGGTCGCGATCTTGAACTGTGGTCAATTCCCAAGGGGGGCGCGCCGTTGTCGTTGGGGGTGGTACATCGAACTGGCGTGCGACGGGCTGAGGTTCGCCTTTCGGCGCAGGCGCGTGAGCGGCTGTCACGCGGCGCGCTGCTCGCCATCAGTCTGGAGCCTGCCGGGGGGTCTCCCACCGGTGCGCCCACCGGGCCGGTGCTGTTCACGGGCAAGCATCAGGTGTGAGGAACGCCGGAATGAAGAGGGCCCGCCATCGTGCGGGTCCTCTTCATTCCGGCAGGGCGGTGGCGTGCGGGACTGAGCCCTTACTCTTTGTCGCCCCAGCGCCACCGCGGCGGCTCGCCTTTCCAGAAGCAAACGAGAAGCAGCAGGGCTTGCAACGCGATGAAGTAGGCCAGCAGTTCCCGCCACTCCTGTCGCGGATCGAACCATACGATGCCGGCCAGGGTCAGCAGGATGAAGCCGGCCAGCACGATCCAGCCTTCGGGTGATGACGGCGGCCCCCAGCCCCATCCGAATCGTTTGGCCGGAAACCAGTAGCGCGGTGCTTGCGACGGGCGTGATGGCGACGCTTTGCGTTGGCGGGCGCGCTCCGGATCACCATTGCGCGGAGAAGTGGGGATGGTCGTGCCAGCGGCAATTGGATGAGGGCCGGAAGAACGGTGCGCGGTGTCATCGGCATCGGCGCCGGCATTCTGAGTGGGTTCAGCGCGAGTCGGGAATTCGTCGTGTGGCACCGCGGGGCTCTCCGACGGGATTGCCGGATGGGCATCCGGGGTGCCAGGGACCGGTGCGGCCTCTGCCCAATAGTGCTGCTTGTGGCCGAGTGTCTCAAAGTGGCGGACCAGATCGCGCGCGGCGGGTTCGTTCAGCCGCTCCCGAACGAGGAAGCGATTGCCGTTGTCATCGATACGCCACACCCGCCACTCGCTCATGGAGCCGGAAGAGACCGTCATCGGTTTCGCACGCCCGTTGCCCTTTTCATCATTATTGCGCAGGACGGTCGGGAATCGGCAGGCACTCCATCACTTCGACGCCGTCGCCAGGAAAGATCGTGAAGTGCGGATGGCTCTCGAACAAACGTGCTGCCGCTTCATGTGATTCGGCCTCGACCACACTAAAGCCCGTCATCTGGTTGCGGATATCGGTAATGCCGGCACGCGAGACGCTCTTGGTGCGACCCAGTGGCGCGCCGAGCTCGATGATGGATCCGCGATGACGCTCTGCCCAGTCGTGCCAGGCCTTGAGGCCGGCTGCCTCCCGTTGCTGCCGCTCGTGCTCAGGCAATGTTTGCCACTGCGACATGGCGTTCGGTGATCCGGTAAAAATGGCGAGGTAACGTTTCATGCATGTCTCCTTCCGGTGGAGGTTGGGATCCGCCGCCCGATGTGGCGGATCGTTGATTGATGGATCAGCAGGTTCCGGTGTCGTGTAAAGAACTTTGCGATGCTACTTGCAGAACTCAGAACTCAGAACTCAGAACTCAGAACTCAGAACTCAGAACTCAGAACTCAGAACTCAGGACGGGGCAGTACGCCGTTCCTGGATGTCAGCTGTGTACGGCCGCTGCGGGATGGATTGCGCGCCGTCAGTCGCTGGACGAGATCGTCTTGTAGGCAAATGCACCGAGCACGGCGCCGACGATGGGCGCCACCCAGAACAGCCAGAGCTGCTCCAGCGCCCATCCCCCGACGAACAAGGCCACGCCGGTGCTGCGGGCCGGATTCACGGACGTATTGGTGACCGGAATGCTGATCAGGTGAATCAGCGTCAGCGCCAGACCGATGGCCAGCGGCGCGAATCCCGCCGGGTGTCGTTTGTCGGTGGCGCCCAGGATGACGACCAGGAAGAACAGCGTCATGACCACTTCGGTGACCAGCGCCGACAGCAACGAATAGCCACCGGGTGAATGGGCGCCATAGCCGTTCGAGGCGAAGCCCTTGCTGACGTCAAATCCGGGCGCCCCGCTCGCGATCAGGTACAAGACTGCGCCGGCCGCCACGCCGCCCAGAACCTGCGCAATGATGTACGGTGCCAGCTCACTCGAAGGAAACCGGCCGCCAACCCAGAGACCGACCGACACGGCCGGATTGAGGTGACAGCCGGAAATCGGGCCGATGGCATAGGCCATGGTGACGACCGTCAGGCCAAACGCCAGTGCGACCCCCAGCAGTCCTATACCGACTTGCGGAAAGGCGGCGGAAATCACTGCGCTGCCACAGCCGCCCAGTACGAGCCAGAAGGTTCCGAGGAATTCCGCTGTATATTTCTGCATGCTGTTCAACCTCCGTGTGAATGATCGCTGGCGAGGAGTGGTGCGGATTACATCGAAACCCCTCGCCCGGTCGCTACCCGAACGCCTGCCTTTCCCGGAGCGTCACTTGCCTCAAGCACGACATTGCCGGAAATACCCTAGCTAGCGTAGACCCCACGGGCAGGGGAGGCCAGTAAGTCCTCACCTGCAGGTGGCAGGCTCTGGCGCCG
>DASSUO010000295.1:0-25260 GCA_035706925.1 Moraxellaceae bacterium | reverse complement strand
CGGCATCCGCGCCACCATGATCGATGGCGCCCTGTTCCGTGACGAGGTCGAGTCGCGCCAGGTGATGGCGGTGCCGGCCGTGTTCCTGGCGGGGCAATCGTTCGGGCAGGGACGCATGACGCTGGAGGAGATTCTTGCGCGCGTCGATACGGGTGCAGCGGCGCGGGAAGCAGAACGGCTTTCTGCACGTGAACCGTTCGATGTGCTGGTGGTGGGAGGAGGGCCGGCGGGCGCTGCTGCCGCCATCTACGCGGCCCGCAAGGGTATCCGCACCGGCGTGCTGGCCGAGCGCTTCGGCGGGCAGGTGCTCGACACGCTGGCCATCGAGAACTTCGTTTCCGTTACCGGGACACAGGGGCCGGCGATGGCGCGCGCTCTCGAGGAGCACGTGCGCGTCTACACGGCGGACATCATGAACAATCAGCGTGCGGATCATTTGCGGCGCAATGAGGAAAGCGGGCTGCTGGAGGTGCAGACGGCCTCTGGTGCGACGTTGCGTAGCCGGAGCCTCGTCATTGCAACGGGCGCACGCTGGCGCGAGATGAATGTGCCTGGCGAGAAAGAATACCGCGGACGCGGCGTGGCCTATTGTCCGCATTGCGACGGTCCCCTGTTCCGGGGCAAGCGCGTTGCCGTCATTGGCGGCGGCAATTCCGGCGTCGAGGCGGCCATCGATCTCGCCGGCATCGTCGCGCAGGTCACGCTGATCGAATTCGACGACCGGCTGCGTGCGGATGCGGTACTGCAGCGCAAGCTGGCCACCTTGCCGAATGTGACCGTCATCGTGTCGGCACAGACGACCGGCGTGCATGGCGACGGCCAGAAAGTGACGGGCCTGACGTTGGTGGACCGGGTCTCGGCCACGCATCGGCAACTGGAGCTGGAGGGCGTGTTCGTGCAGATCGGCCTGCTGCCGAATACGGACTGGCTGAAGGGCGTGGTCGCGCTGACGCCGCGGGGCGAGATCGAGGTGGATGCGCGCGGCCAGACATCGCTTGCCGGCGTGTTTGCGGCCGGAGATGCCACGACGGCGCCCTACAAGCAGATCATCGTGGCCATGGGCGATGGTGCAACTGCAGCCCTTGGCGCCTTCGATCACCTGATCCGCCAGGCCGGCGCGGTGGCTCCTGCCGGGCAGGCAACGGCCGCCTGAGCGTCGCCCTGCAGACGCCTGCCTTTTTTTGCGAACGCCATGGGCGCATCATGAGCGCATTGCTTACAGGGAGATCGTATGCGCCGGCTTGCACGAGGTGCCGCAATGGCGGCACTCATGGTTGGCAGTCCACTGGCGACCGCTGATTATTTTCTTTCCGCTCCGCAAAAAGGCGAGCTCATCTCCCGGGGACAGATCACCGGGGACGACGGCGCCCTGTACAACATCTGGATCGTGCCGGGCTATGTGCAGCCGTGGAAGCATGTGAAGGACGGTTGGCATGATGCCGGACATGACCTCAGTGACTATGGTGGCGCGGACATGTATCGCGACATCAATCGCCATTCGCGGCAAGGCTGGCGCGTGGGTACGCGCTATCTGCTGCAGGATTTTGCCTTTCAGGGGACGGCGGATACCTGGCGCGACTCGTTCAGGACGGCGCACGGGCGGGTGGAGAAACGCGTCTTCGGCTGGTGGTTCGCCTATCCCTGGGCAGTGATCGAGGCGACGGGTGTGAGCGTGATTCGTGTCGTGGTCGGTGTGCCGACGGGAGTCGCCGTCGGCGCCGGCAGTCTGACGCTGCTGCCGGTCGCCGAGTTCGGCTGGCCCGTTGTCCGGGCCGGATACCATGGCATCGTGGTGGGCACGGCGGTTCCCGTCGTGGCGGCGTCCTGGAATACGGTGATTGCACCGCCGCTGGCATTGCTCGGGCAGCAACCGGCGGCCGAACGCGCCGACGGGTTCTGGATGCAACGACTGGATCCTGCGGCGAGTGACCTGGCACTCCAGTCGATGCAGCGCGAACTGGTGGCCTGGCGTGATCGTGAACTCGGTACCCCGTCGGCAAAGGCCGTTGCCAGTGCAGAACGTGAGGCTGACCAGGGGATCGCCAAAAAGCGCGAGGCGGCCCTGCGCGAACTGGCCGCTGAACAGCAAGCCGTGCATGACGACGCGCAGGCACAGCGGCTCGAATTGCTGCGGAGCGCTTCCGCCGCCTCCGGTGCGCCGGCGGCCGATGCGCTCTCGACGCTGGCCCGTCGTCATGGGCGCAAGCCGTTGCTGGATGCGCTGACCGGCGGCGGGCTGGATTCGGCGACGGCGGCGTCGCTGCTCGATGCCCTCATCGGCCCGGAAGCCGCACCGGTATCACCTCCGCCGCTACCGGAGGGTGCCAAGACCGATCCGCTGCAGCGCAGCATCGAGCTCATGGGCAAGTAAGCCGATTCCGTCCGGCGCCCGGGGGATTCGATCTGCTCCTGATTCCGCGGGCCCGATGCGTGCGGTCGCTGCGGCCGAATCCTGCATTTCGCGGAAGTGGCAGGCGGTCTCGCGCGCAAGCGGCACGGGTTTGACGACGAAGTGTCGCGCCGGCGCAATGGCGCGCCGGTGATCCGGGGTATTGGCGGAGATGCTGTCCGCCGGGCCGCCGCTAAGCCGGCGTTAATCTTCTTTCCGTTCCGGGCAACTATCCTTTCCCTGACTTTCAGCGTCATGGGGAACTGTCATGCGCCTGTTCATTTTCCTCTTCGTCCTCCTGGCTCCCGCCCTGCTACGCGCGGGTCCTGCCGAGCTGCAGGCCGGCTACGCAGCGCAGGTGCGATCGGGGGGCGGCGCCGGCACCTTCGATGCCGCGCGCGGTCAGCAATTCTTCAATTCGACGCACGGGGGAGAGTGGAGCTGTTCCAGTTGCCACACCAGGGATCCCCGTCAGTCCGGTCGCCATGCCGTGACGGGAAAGACCATCGCGCCGATGGCGCCGGCCGTCAATCCGGAGCGCTTTGCGCGGGCGGACAAGGTGGAGAAATGGTTCCGGCGCAACTGCCGGGATGTGGTGTCACGCGAGTGCACGGCGCAGGAAAAAGGTGACGTGATGGCGTATCTCATGTCGCTGAAATGAAGGGCAGGATGAAGCCGGGGCGGTGCATCGGGGACATTGGCGAGATCAAGGAGAAGAATCATGGCTTGTAACGCATGGCGGTCGGTCGGCATTGTTGCGCTGATGATGTCGATGACGGGGGAAGCAACAGCGGAAGGGGCGCCGGCGGCCACATCGGGCCAGGCCCTGTGGCAACAGGAGTGTGGCAGCTGTCATGTGCCCTATCCGCCGCGATTGCTGCCCGCTTCGTCGTGGAATGCGGTGATGGACGGGCTGGGCAAGCATTTCGGGGCCGATGCCAGCCTCACGCCCGATGAAAGCACCGCCATTCGCAAGTTCCTTGTCGATCATGCGGGGCGGGGTCGCGCCGAGAAAAACGGAAAGCCGTTGCTGCGCATTACCGAAACGCCCTGGTTTGTTCACGAGCATGGTGAGGAGCTGCCGGCCGACATCTGGAAGCGGAAAGACATCGGCTCGCCATCGAATTGCGCCGCCTGCCATACGAATGCCGCCAGGGGGCGGTTCAATGAAAGCGAGATCCGCATTCCGGGAGGTCGTGGTGGATACGAAGACTGAGTCGCAACGCATTCTGGTGTGGGACTGGCCGACCCGGCTGTTCCACTGGAGTCTTGTGGTGTCGTTTGCCGGCGCCTGGCTCACCGCCGAGAGCGAGCGACTGGCGCTGTGGCACATGACGTTCGGCTTTACCTTGCTCGGACTCATTGCCTTCCGTCTGGTATGGGGTGTCGTGGGAACGCGCTATGCGCTTTTCCGCAATTTCATTACCGGGCCGGCGGCTGTGGTGCGTTATCTGCGCTCCTTGCTGTCGCCACGCCCGGAGCATCATGTGGGACACAACCCGGCCGGCGCGGTGGCCATTGTCCTGTTGCTTCTGTTGGGGATTGCGACGGCGCTGAGCGGATGGGCGCAGTGGGCCGAGTGGGGCGGCGAGTCCCTTGAAGAGGTCCACGAAGCATTGGCCACCACGATGCTGGTCATCGTTGGCGTGCATGTCGCGGGCGTGATCCTGAGCACGGTGCTGCACCGTGAAAACCTGGTGGGCGCCATGCTGAGCGGCTTCAAGCGCGGGGATGCTGGCGCGGCGATTCCGCGCGGCCGGCCTCTGGTGGCATTGTTGCTGCTGGCCGCACTACTGGCGTTTTGGGCCTACGCCTGGAGTCCGTCGAGCTTTTTGCGCCAGGAGGCTGCAGAGGGCGGAGGACCTGTGGCCACGAAGGCCGGTGACGACTGATCCTCCCCCAGTCCGGCTATGGCATGATGCGCGCCATTACCTGTCATGCCGGACCGCCCATGCTTTCTCTCCAGGACTACGCGTCACTCTCGCCCGATCTCGTCCTGAGTGCGGTGGAAAGCACCGGCCGCCTTTCGGACGCTCGCGTCCTTGCGTTGAACAGCTACGAGAATCGTGTCTATCAGGTCGGCATCGAAGACGGTGTCCCCGTCGTGGCCAAGTTCTATCGGCCGGGGCGCTGGAGCGATGCGCAACTCCGCGAGGAGCATACGTTCACGCGGGAGCTGGCCGCTGCCGAGCTGCCTGTAGTGGCACCGCTGACGGATGCGGCAGGAGAGACGCTGTTTACGTTCGAAGGGTTCCGCTTTGCCCTGTTTCCGCGCAAGGGAGGGCAGGCCCCCGAGCCCGGTGATCCGGATCAGCTCAATCGCATTGGCCGGGTACTCGGCCGCCTGCATGCCATCGGCCGGCGGACCGCCTTTTCGGCCCGGCCGGGGCTGACGATGGAGCGCTTCCTCGAGGCACCGGCGCATGTCATTGCCGAGCGGGGCTTTCTTCCGGCGTTTCTTCGCGACCGGTATCACACGGTGGTGTCGCTCCTGCGCGAGCGGATTGTGGCGACCGGCTTTCCTGGGTGCGTCACGCTGCGCACTCAGGGAGACTGCCATCCCGGCAATGTGATCTGGACGCGTGATGACGGCCCCTGGCTCGTCGACTTTGACGACTGTCAGTCGGCGCCTGCGATACAGGATCTGTGGATGCTGTTGTCGGGCTCTCGTCAGGAGCAGGAGCTCCAGCTGGCCGAATTGCTCGACGGCTATGAGACCTTTTGCGACTTCGACGCGCGCGAGCTCGCACTGGTTGAGGCACTGCGCGCGCTGCGCATGGTGCACTATGCGGGATGGCTGGCGCAGCGATGGGACGATCCGGCGTTTCCGCATGCCTTTCCCTGGTTCAATACCGATGCGTACTGGCAGGGGCATGTGGCGGAGCTCGAAGAGCAGGCGGCCCTGCTGCTGGAACCGCCGTTACGGCGGATTTGAGCCGGGCGCGATCAGGAGCGACCCATCCCCCGTGGGCAAGGGCAGTACGCGGTTCACTCCGCCCGCAGCGAGGCGATGGGATCGAGTCGCGCGGCCTTGCGGGCAGGGGCAACACCCGCGGCGAGGCCGATGACCGCCGATACGGCGAGCGCCGCGCCGAGATACAGGGGCTGCGGGCTCAGGGGCAAGCCGGGCAGCGCCAGCGTAAGTGCGCCGACGATCAGGCTCATCAGGGCAAGTCCGGCCAGCCCGCCGACCAGCGCAAGGACGACGGCCTCGCCCAGAAACAGCAGAAGCACCTGTCGCTCCGTCGCGCCGATGGCCCTGAGCAGGCCGACCTCTTCGACGCGTTCATGAACCGCCGTGGTCATGATGGTGAGGATGCCGACGCCGCCGACCAGCAGCGAAATCGAGCCCAGCGCCGCGATCGACAAGGTCAATACATTGAGGATGCGATCGAGCGTACTCAGCATTTCCGCCTGCGTGATCAGCGTGAAGTCTTCTTCACCGTGGCGCTGCAGCATCATCGCGCGGACGCGTGCCTCCACGTGTTCCGGTGCGAGACCGGGACTGAACAGAATGTCCACTTCCATCAGCCCTTCGCGATTGAACAGCTGCAGGCCGCGGGAAACGGGAATGTAGGCCGCGTCGTCGAGATCGAATCCCAGCAGGGTGCCCTTGGGTTCCAGTATGCCGATCACCAGGAAGCGGCTGTCGCCGATGCGTACCCATTGGCCCAGCGAGCCGCGCCCGCCGAACAGTTCGTCATTGAGGCGTGAGCCCAGCACCGCGAAGGCGCGGGCCGATTGCAGGTCGTCTCGCGGCAGGAAGCTGCCCCGGGCCATTGCCAGCTTCCAGACATCGAGGGCATCGGGCGTGCCGGCAAGAATCATGGTGTTGCGGCGACGGCCGCCGCCGCGAACCTCGGCCTGTCCCGACACGTTCGGCACCATGGCGCGAATCTCGGGCAGGCGACCCAGCGCCTCGGCATCCGCCAGCGTCAGTGGGCGCACCGTGGACAGCAGCCGGCCGGCGCCACCCGTTTCCGAGTGACCGGGCGAAAGATTCATGATGTTGGTGCCGAATTGCGAGAACGTGTGCGTGACATAGCTGCGCACGCCTTCGCCGATCGCCGTCAGCAGCGTCACGGCGGCGATGCCGATGGCGATGCCGAGTGCCGTCAGGATCGAACGCAGGCGCGCCGAGAGTACCGAGCGAAAGATGAAGCGGAGAAAGTCGACGGCGTTCATGGGCGCCTCACTTTTTCGCCAGCGCGGTGACAGGGTCGAGTCGCGCCGCGCGGCGCGCGGGGAGCAGCGCGAACAGGAGGCCGGTGCCGACAGCGACCGCGAGCGCCGTAAGTTCAGCCCAGAGCGGGGCGGCAAAGGGAATGTCCGGGAACAGTCGGCGCCCGAGCCAGAGCAGCGTTTCGCCAAGACCGAGACCGCCCAGTGCCCCGAGCAGTGACAGCAGTCCTGCTTCGGTCAGGAAGAGGCGGGCGACCAGCGATGCACTGGCCCCGAGTGCCTTCAGCAAGCCGACTTCGGCGGTGCGTTGCGTGACGGTGATGAGGGTGACGTTCATGACGAGCACGCCCGCGACCAGCAGGCTGATCGCACCGATGCCGGCAACCGCCAGCGTGAGCGTGTCGAGAATGTTGCCAAAGGAGCTGAGGAGGGCGTCCTGCGTCAGCAGCGTGACATCGTCCATGCCATCGTGGCGCGCGGTCAGCGTGGCACGGACACGGGTCTTCAGCACTGCCATGTTGGCGCCGGGGCGGGCAAGGATGAGCAGGCGAAAGAGCCCGGGCGTATTGAACAGCTGCTGTGCCGCGGCCACCGGAATGATGATCATGTCGCTGCGGTTCATGCCCAGCGATTCGCCGCCTTCGGCGAGAACACCGATGACCCGGAAACGACGGTTGTCGAGGCGGATCCACTCGCCGAGAGCGGGGCGTGTTCCGAAGAGCTCGGTGCGCATCCGCGGACCCAGGATCGCGATTGGCTGGGCCAGGTCAAGTTCGCTGGGGGGGAGGGCCTGTCCCTGGGCCAGGGCCAGATTGCGCACATGGAAGAATGCGTTGGTGCTGCCGATCACGATGGCCTCGCGTACGCGGTCACCGCCTTTGGCTTCTGCGGCGCCGGCAATCACCGGAGCGACGGCGGAGACCTGGGGCAGTCGTGTCACCGCGATGCTGTCCGCGAGGGTGAGATCGCGCGTCGTGCCTCCCGTCATCATCGGGATGCCGCCCCCCGAGGTCTCGGACTTGCCCGGCAGTACGATGAGAATGTCCGTGCCGAGCGCGGAAAACTGGTTCAGCACATAGCCGCGCGCGCCCTGGCCGAGGCCGGTCAGCACGATCACGGCCGCCACGCCGATGCTCATGGCGATAAACAGCATGATGGTGCGGAAGCGCTGCCGGCGCAGCGCGCTGGTGCAGAAGGTCAGCACGTCGAGGACGCGCATCAGGTCCTCTCGTCCTGCACGATCGCGCCGTCGACCATGCGCAGGCGACGATGTGCGCGCTGGCCCAGTTCGTGATCGTGCGTCACCACGAGCAGGGTCAGGCCCTGTTCGTGCAGGTCTTCGAGCAGGGTCAGCACTTCGCGTCCGGAAACGGAGTCGAGATTGCCCGTGGGTTCGTCGGCGAGGAGCAATTGCGGCTTCATGACCAGGGCACGGCCGATGGCCACGCGCTGGCGCTCCCCGCCCGACAGCTGGTTGGCACCGTGGTCGGCACGCCTGAGGATGCCGAGGCGCGAGAGCACCGTGTCCACCTGATCACGGCGTTCGGCGACGGGCACGCCGGCCAGGACGAGCGGAAGCTCGACGTTCTCGCGCGCGGTGAGGCGGGGAATCAGGTGAAAGCTCTGGAAGATGAACCCGATGTGGCGTCCGCGAAGACGTGCGCGTGCTTCTTCAGGGAGCGGCACCGTGTCCTCTTCATTGAGGAAGTATTGCCCGCTGTCCGGCCGGTCCAGCAGGCCCAGCATGTTGAGAAGGGTCGATTTTCCCGAACCGGAGGGGCCCATCACCGACAGGTATTCCCCTTTGGCGATGGCGAGGTTGATGTCCTGCAGTGCGTGGACGAGCTGGTCGCCGAGGTGGAAGGTCTTGTTGACGCCGATCACGCGGATCATGTCGGCAGGCTCACGGCGCGGTGGCCGGCTTTTCCGGCGCCGGGCGAGCGCGGGCACCGGCGGCCACGCCCTTGCGGTCCAGTGACAGCACGACCTGGTCTCCCTTGTGCAGGCCATCCTTTACGCCGGTCCACGTCCAGTTGCCGATGCCCGGCGTGAATTGCCGCGAGCCGAGCTTGCGCGTGGCGGGGTCATAGACCAGTACACGGTTGCCTTCCTGCACGGCCTCTGTCGGGAGGCGAAGCAGCGTTGCGCGGGACAGGATCACTTCGATGTCGGCGCTCTGGCCTGCCAGTAGTCGCACGTCGGCCGGCGTGGCGTCGAAGGCGACGTCGACATCGACCGTTCGCGCCTGTTTCTCCAGGTCGAGCACATAGGGCGCGAGCCGCATCACGTGACCATCGAATGTGCGGCCGCGGTAGGCATCGAGCGAGATGCGAGCCGGTTGGCCGACCCGCAGTTTCGCAGCGTCCACTTCGTCGACGGGAGCAGTGACATAAAGGCAGCTGTCGTCAATAAGGTCGACGGCGGGTGGCGTGGGCACGCCGGGGGGCGAGGGCGTCGCGTATTCGCCGACCTCCCCGTTCACTTCTGCGACGATGCCGTCGAAGGGCGCACGCAGTTCTGTTTGCGAGCGTTGCGTATCGGCCAGGCGATCGTTGGCATGGGCCACCTTGAGGTCGGCCCTGGCGGCCGCGCAGGCGTCCTTGCTGCTCGCGGCACGGGTGCGTGCAGCGTCGAGCGCCTGGGCGGAGATCAGCTTGTCGGCCGCCAGCGTCTGGCTGCGCAGCAAGTCGCGCTGGTCGAAGTCGGCGCTGCGGCAGGCCTGTTGTTCGCGCTTCTCTGCCGCGGCAACCTGGGCCTGGGCTTGCGCGACCAGTGCCTCACGGTCCTCGGATTCAAGGCGCAGGAGGAGGTCGCCTTTCCTGACGCGATCCCCTTCCTTGACCTTCAGTTCGGCGACGCGGCCGCCGCTGTGCAGCGACAGTCGCGAGCGGCGACAGGCCTTTACCGTACCGGCCCGCGTATTGGCCACGGTGGCCTCGACCGGGCCCTGGTCGACGGTCGCGAGTCGGACCGGGACGGGTGCGGGGCGCGTGTACCACCAGGCGCCGCCCGCCAGCAGCACAAGCGGCAGGCCGATGGACAGGGTGCGACGAATGACGACGGGCAGATTGAGAGGCATCTGGGCTCCAGTGTGTGCCGGCATCCGGCCGGGGCGCACGGGGAATGCTTCCATCATAGCGCGCTGCCGCCGGCCCTTCTTGCCCTGAATCAAGGGGCGTCCGGTCGTCCGGGGGCGCCGCTGCGCGTCCCGCCGATTCCGGGCGGCCGGTCGGGCTGCTACAGTCTCGGCATCGTCGCTCCGGAACGAAGGCCACCATGGCGGAACTGTTCAACGTAGTGTTTTCGGGTGAGCTGGTCGGGCGAGCCGACCCTGCCGTCGTGCGGGCCAATGTCGGCAAGCTCTTCAATGCCAGTGATGCCGTGCTCGACAAGCTCTTCTCCGGGCAGCCGGTGGTCATCAAGAAGATGACGGACCGCGCCACGGCCATGCAGTTGCGCGCGCGCATGAAACAGGCGGGCGCCGAAACGCGGTTGGTGCAGGTCGATGAGCAGGGCCAGCCGGTGGCTGCGCCGGCTGCCGCAGCAGCTTCACCGGCGGCCGCCGCCCCGAGGCCGGCTCCCGCTGCTTCGGTGGGAGGGACTGCGGGCGCCGTTGCGTCGGGCGCCGTCGCGTCGGGCGTCGCTACGTCGGGCATCGCTACGTCGGGCGTCGCCGCGGCAGCGAGCGCAACCAAGGCCGCTTCCGCTGCGGGTAGTCCGCGACCGGCTCCGGCAGTGGCTGCTGCATCCGGCGTGCCGACACCCGCGCCCGGGTCAATGGCCGCGCGTCTGCAGGCCATGGCGCGGGCAGGTGATGCTCCTGCGGCGACGGCCGTATCGCCGGCTGCGCCGTCGTCAGTCGCAGCACCGGCGGCGACTGCCACTGCCGCAACGTCCGGTACCGCCGCTGGTGGCGCAGCCGGAACAGCGGCGGCTGGCTGGGACATCCGGCCGGTTGGCACGCGCTTGTCCGATCCCGCTCCGCCGCCTCCTCCGGCGCCGGATACCAGTGCAATGAGCCTCGCGCGAGCGGGGGGCAACCTGGTTGTGCCGGAAGAGTTACCGCGTCCGGCGCCAGTCAAGGTGGACATTTCCGGACTCAGCATGTCGGCGGCCGGCACTGACGTACTGAAGGATGAGGAACGACGCCAGGTGACTCCGGTGGTGGTGGACCTGAGCGGCATTTCCATGGCGGAGGTCGGCGCTCCGCTCGACGAATTGCGCGAGGAAAAGACACTCGTGAATCCCGACATCAGCCACATCAGGCTGGCGGACTGAACGGATTTCCCGCATGGCCTCCCTTCGTTTTTCTGCACGGCAGTGGCGAATCGCCGGTGTCGCCACCGTCGTCGTGCTGGCCGTCGTCCTCGCAGTGGCGTGGCCCGTAATCCGTCGTGTCTATGTCGCGGCCACGCTGTTTGACCGTGGCAGCATCGTCAGTCATTTCACGCACATGGCGGAAATCTTTCCGTCGACACCCGTGCCGGCGTCTACCGCTCCGCGGCGTCTGCCACAGGGTGCTCCGCTGGTCCTGCCGGCACGCTTCAGTGCCTTCGGCAAGAACTTCGCCCTGGCGCAGTACCTGCGTGACACGGGCACTGACGGTCTGATCGTGCTGCAGGACGGCAATGTCGTGTTCGAGCAGTACTTTCAGGGGAATGATGCGCAAACGCTGCATATTTCGTGGTCGCTCGCCAAGTCGATGATCTCGGCCATGCTGGGCATGGCGGTTCGCGACGGGGCAATTCACAGCGTGCAGGATCCGGTTGACCGTTACGTGCCCGCGCTGCGCGGCACGGCGTATGAAGGCGTTCCGCTCAAGGCGGTCATGCAGATGTCCTCGGGAGTCGCTTTCAACGAGAACTATGATGACGACAACGCGGATGTGGTGCGCCTCGCGCGGACGCTGGTGCTGGGGGGCTCATTCAATGCCTATGCGAAGAAGCTGCGGCGCGAGTTTCCACCCGGCACGCATCGGCATTATTCGAGTTTTGATACGCAGGTGCTGGCAATGGTGCTCGAGGGGGCAACCGGAAAGCGCCTGCCCGACTACATGCGCGACAAGCTGTGGCAGCCGCTGGGCGCCGAGCACGAGGCGCGCTGGCTGGTGGACAGCACCGGGATGGCCATGGGGTTTGGCGGGCTGAATGCCGTGCTGCGCGACTATGCGCGTTTTGGCCAGATGTATCTGGACAAGGGGCGGGTGGCGGGCCGCCAGGTTGTTCCCGGCGAGTGGATACGCGAATCGCTGACCATGGACGCGCCGCAACTGTTGCCGCAGGCGGGCCAGCAGAATGAGCATGGCATCGGCTATGGCTATCAGTGGTGGATTCCGGAGGACGCACAGCGCGACTTCATGGGCATCGGCGTGTACAACCAGTTCATCTACGTGGCGCCATCGACCCGTACGGTAATCGTCAAGCAATCCGCCAACTACCGGTACACATCGGATGATTTCGTGCCGATCATGGAGCATCTGGCCATGTTCCGCGCCATCGCGGCCGCGGCAAGCGGCGGCGCCCGCTGACCCTCTTTCCCCTGCGCGTACCCCCGGCCCCTTTCCCGCAGGAGCGGCTACTCCCCGACGGGAATGCGCATTTTCGATTCAACCGGATGCGGTTGAGTGGGATCGCGGCGGAAGCCTCTCCCAAGGTGGGGCTTGCGGGACGAACCGGGAAATGAAAAAGCCCCGCTTGTGCGGGGCTTTTTCGTGAGTCGCGACGCAGGCGATCAGTTCGCGCGCTTCTTGAACTCGAAGGTGCGGGTATCGATTTCGATCTTTTCGCCGATGTCGATGAAGGCGGCGACCTGCAGCTCGAAGCCGTTGCCCAGGCGGGCGGTCTTGGTGACCTTGCCCGAGGTGTCGCCCTTGGCGGCCGGTTCGGTATAGGCGACTTCGCGCACGATGGTGGTCGGCAGTTCCACGGAGATGGCCTTGCCTTCGTACAGGACCACTTCGCACACGTCGTCCATGCCTTCTTCGATGAAGTTGATGGCGTCGCCCAGGTTTTCCTTCTCGACTTCATACTGGTTGAAGTCGGTGTCCATGAAGACATACATCGGGTCGGCGAAGTAGGAGTAGGTCACGTCCTTCTTCTCGAGGATGACCGGCTCGAACTTTTCGTCGGCCTTGTAGACGGTTTCCTGCGCCTGGCCGGTCAGCAGGTTCTTCATCTTCATCTTCACAACGGCCGCGTTGCGACCGGACTTGTTGTATTCGGCCTTGAGGATAACCATCGGCGCGCTGCCGATCATGATCACGTTGCCGGCGCGGCATTCCTGGGCGGTTTTCATATCGCTTGTCTCACAGGGTCTTTTGACAGGGTTCTCAGGCGCTACCGCAGGACCGTGGGCCTCGGGATGGCGGCTCGAAGGGGCGCTATTCTACCTGCCCGCGCCAAAAGTGCATCAGTTTCGCGGCAAGGTCCGGCTGGGCCGCCAGGCGGTCGCTCCAGGCCCGGGCGGGGCCGGACAGAGCAGGCAGGTCGGCCACCAGGGCGCGCCACAGCGCGGGGGAAGCGTCGCCCCGGTTCCAGGCCCGTTGCGCCTCGGCCCAGAGGGCGGGCATGGCCGTGGCGGCTTCGACGCGGGTGATCCAGGCCGACAGCTTGACCCAGTGGGCGTCCTCCTCCTGCGGATAGATGTGCCAGAGGAGCGGCGCGCCGGCCCAGTGGGCCCGCACCAGTGAGTCTTCGCCGCGCACGGCATTCAGGGAGCATCCGGCCAGCAGGCGGTCATAGTCGTCGGTGGCCAGCAGTGGCAGTACCACCACCGTCAACGCGCCCCGCTGAACCCGTTCGCCGGCGTGCAGTGACCGGCCGACCCAGTCCTGCACATTCCCGAGCGCCCGTCCCTCCGGCACCAGGATCAGCCAGGGCGAGCCGGCGTCGGCCAGGGCCGTCAGCAGGCCGGGAATTGCCGGGTTTTCATAGGCGAAGAGGCTGACCCGTTGCGCACAGGCCAGGGCCTCGGGAACACCGATGCGGGTCCAGAAGGCGGCCTGTGCCGTGGCGTCGGCCTGCAGGTGGTTGCGCGCGGCGAGCAGACCCGTTTCGCGCAACAGCCCGCCGGTGCGCTCCGTGAATCCCGGGAACCAGAAGTGCTGGGTGAGACCTGTCGCCGGATGCACGGAAGCGAGGCCGTGGCAGTCTTCCACCCAGGCTTCGGCGCTCAGGTACTCGAGGTTGATCCACACGGGAGGCGTGGCGCGCGCCCGCATGGCCTGGAGAAAGGAGGATGGCAAGCGGCAGCCGAACCCTTCAATGACAAGGTCGCCGGGGTCTGGCGCTTCGACAGGGTCGGCCCAGTGCCGCACCGTGATGTCGTCGAGGCGCTGCGTCGCGAGCGCCGGGTTCAGCGCAGGGGCCAGGCGGGCAAACGTGGCGAGGTCGTCGACCCAGAGCGAGACGTCGAGTCCGTGCTCGGCCGCGAGCTGCCGTGACAGTCGCCAGCACACGCCGATGTCGCCGAAATTGTCGATGATGGTGCAGAAAATGTCGCAGCGCGTGGTCATGGGATCCTCTTGCGACGACATGTTACCAGTGACGGTCTTTCCTCGCGCACATCACGCCCATCGCGCCTTCGGGTAGAAAAGGCCGGCGGCGGTCATGGTGGAACTGTCGGGTGAGGCGACGCGCAGATCGCCCCGGCGCCTCTGTCCGAACGCACTCCTCCGCATGCCGGTGCGCTCCCGTCGGGGCACCGTCATGCGGGGTTGTCAGGGCTGGGCAGTCATCACGCTGTTGGCGGAGCCGGAACCGGAACCGGAACCAGAGCCGGAAGCGGGCTTATCCCAGGATCGGAAAGCGCCGCTCGGCCATCAGCCGGTCGACGCCTGACTGCAGGCGGGCCTCGACCTCGGCATACACCGCATCCACATAGGCATCGTCGCTCTCGCGGCCGGGCGTTGCGTCGATCGCCAGCGGCTCAAGGAATTCGTAGCGGATCTTGGAGGGGAGGGGAATGTGCGACGGCAGCGCTTCCAGCCAGATGCCAAAAGGCAGCCCCGCCACGATCGGCGCCATTTCGCTGCGCAGCAGGCGCTTGAGCTGAAGCTTGCGGGCCAGCCAGCGGCCCTCGGAAATGACGAACACGGTATCGGCGCCGCCCACGGTTGCCACCGGGACGATAGGCACGCCGGAGCGGATGGCCTGGCGGATAAAACCGCGGCGACCGCCGAGCTCGACTTCGCCGCGGCGCTTCCACGAGCGCATGGCATCGACTTCACCACCGGGCCAGATCACCACGCTGTGGCCATCGGCCAGGCAGGTGGTCACCGCCTCGCGCGAGGCCGGAATCACGCCGACCTGGTGAAAGAGCGAACGCAGGCCGGGCATTGCCAACAGGACGTCATGGCAGGTGCAGTGCAGGGCGCGTGATTCGCGGAAATGGAACCACCACGCCGCCTGCAGCATCCACGCGTCCATGGTGAGCCAGGTGCCCGCATGGACCCCGACCAGGATGACGGGCCCGTCAGGCAGGCGCTCCCATCCGGTGGTTTCCACGCGGAAATAATGGTCGTGTACGAGGCGCCAGAAGGACTCCGTGCGACGGATGAACTCGTCCTTCATGCCGGCCGCGGACCAGTCCGACAGGGCGCGGCGCGAAATGAAGTCGCGCAGCCGTGAGGGCTTTTGCGGGCGGGGGATGGGCCGGGGGGTATCAGGCGCAGGGGAAAGGGCGGCCGGCGAGAGGGTGTCGGTCACGTCGGGCTCCGTCAGCGCGACGGAAGCGGTGTCGATGTCATCCATGATGCAGTCCATGCAGCAATGAGGGATGTGCACCGGGCAGCGCCGTCCTGGCACTGGCTCCGCGGGCACTCGCGCCGGCAGGGCCGGAACAAGTGGGCACGGCGTTGCTCGTGCACGGGCGCGAAAGTACGGCAGCCATACCCTGCAGGCAACCGGGGAAATGTTAAAAGCGTCGTCCGGTGGGATTCGTCAGACTGCCGGAGCTCAGGCGGGGCGGGAGAATGGAAATGTCAGGGTCATTGTGCAGTTGCAGTTTCGATTGTGGCCGTCGACACGGCTGAACCTGAACCTGAACCTGAACCTGAACCTGAACCTGAACCAGGGCCAGAACCAGGGCCATAGCCAGAGGCAGAGCTATCGCCAGCGTCGCGATCTCGGGTTGTCGCTGCGGGCGTGGCCGTGCCGGCCTGTCCCGTCGTGAAGGGCAGGGGCTGGTCACGCGGCCACAGCAACCACATGTCGCCTTTCTGCTTCATGCGGCCGGCCAGTTCGCCGGCCTCCTTGCCGAAGCCCCAGAAGAAGTCGGCGCGGACAGGCCCGCGAATCGCGCCGCCTGTGTCCTGTGCCTGTACCAGGCGACGCAGGGGCGCCTGGCTGTCGGGTCGTGTCGTGCTCAGGTAGACGGGGCTGCCGAGGGGCACCGATTTCGGGTCGACGGCAATGCTCTCGCCGTCTGTCAGCGGCACGCCCAAGGCGCCGATGGCCCCACCGGCCTCCGGCAGTACACGAAAGAATACGTAACTCGGATTGGTGTGGAGGAGTTCGGGCACGCGCTCGGGATGGTGCTGCGCCCATGCGCGTATGCCCTGCATGCTGAGCTGGCCGGGTGGCAGCCCCTCGTGCTCGACCAGCCATTTGCCGATGGCATGGTAGGGATGGCCGTTCTGGTCCGCATAGCCCAGTCGCACATAGGAGCCGTCCTCGAGCTGGATGCGTCCCGAACCCTGTATCTCGAGGAAGAAGGCATCGACCGGGTCGTCGGCCCACACCAGTACCTTGTCCGTGGCGGGTCCCTTGCCGGCATCGATATCGGCGCGACTCCAGTAGGGGCGCACCGTGCGACCATCCAGCCGGCCACGAACGCGCGCGCCCTTGAGTTCCGGATACAGCTCACCAAGGTCCACCGTCAGCAGGTCGTCGGGGACTGCATAGAGCGGAACACTGCCCGGGTGCGGTGAACGGCTGCCAGTGAGCAGCGCCTCGTAGTAGCCCGTGATCAGTCCGTGCGGGCGGCCGTCGCTGGCCCCGATGCGCCAGGGCTGGAAATGGCGCTCGAAGTAGGCACGCACGGCGGCGTCGTCAGTCGGTGCCAGCGTTGCCGCGTCTGCGCAGGCGACGTGCCAGGCCACACGGGCCTGGAGACGCGCGCAGGAGTTCAACCAGGCTGGCCACGTGGCCAGCAGATGCTCCCCCGGCCAGTCGGGCAGTTGTTCCCAGCGGGCCGCGGTGTAGCGCGTGGTGACCGGACCGGCAGGGGCCGTATGAAAAAAGGGCGTGCAGGCGGCCAGCAGGCTCGCGAGCAGGAGGGAAAGCAACAGGCGCACGACAGGTCTCGCAAGGCAGGAAGCGGCCCCGTGGCAGCGGGGCGACGATCCTGGAGATCGCCACGCCCGCCTGCGTGGCTGGGCCCGCAGACCGCGAGATGGTAGCAGGCCTGCGTGGGTGCCGCGCCCCGCGCTGCCCTCAGGCGGCTGCGAAATCCTGGAGTCGTCGGAAAGGCTTGGCCGATTCGAGCTCGAAGGCGAGTTCCAGCAGTGTGCGCTCCTCGCCCTGGTTGGCGGAGAGGTGGATCGCGATGGGCAGTCCCTCTGCCGTCGCACCCATGGGCAACGAGATGGCGGGGCTGCCGGCCGCATTGTTCAGCGGCGTGAAGCTCACGTAGCGGGTCAGTCGTGCGAACAGTTCGTCGAAGTCCTGCGCCGGAGACAAGTGCCCGATCGCGGGCGTGGTATGGGCCAGCACCGGCGAAAGGACGGCGTCCATGGTGCTGAAGGCGGCGGCATACTGCCTGGCGAGGCGCTTGAGCCGGTAAATCACGAAGGGTGTCTTCAGGATGTTCCGGCGGTACAGCGCCGCCAGTCCCTGCGAAAGGTTGTCGAGGCGGCGCTTGTCGAAGTCGGGGTGAATCACCTTGTGACCGAAGTTCGATACCAGAAAGGACAGCATTCCCCAGTAGATCGAGAAATCCTCCGCGAATTGCTCGTCGACCGGCATGGGAATTTCAAATACCTCGTGGCCGAGCCCCTGCAGCAGTCGCGCGGTGGCCAGAACCGTGGCGCGCGTGTCGGCATCCGAGGGTCCCGTGAACGAGTCCACGACCAGGCCGATACGCAGGCGCCGGCGACCCGGGCCTTCGACGAGGCCGACCGGCTTCAGGCGCGGATTGCGCCAGTAATGCTCGATGGCCGCCATGAAGTGGGCCGTGTCGCGAACCGAGCGCGTGACGACGCCTTCCGAAATGATGTTGACCGGTAACGAGCGCACGCTTTCGGAGTTGATGTGTCGATCACGTGTCGGCTTCAGGCCCACGAGGCCGCAGGCGGCCGCCGGAATGCGAATGGAGCCGCCCCCGTCATTGGCGTGGGCAATGGGAACCACGCCTGCCGCCACCAGCGCGGCGGAGCCGCCGGAGGAGGCGCCGCAGGAGTAGTCGGTATTCCAGGGATTCCGCGTTGGTTCCCGGTGCATGAACTCCGTGCTGGCATTGAAACCGAACTCGGGCAGCGTGCTCTTGCCGAGCACGGTGAGGCCGGTGGACAGGTACTGTCGGGCAAATGCACTGGTGGCCTCCGCCGGACGCGCCGGAATGGCGGCAGAGCCATGGCGCGAGGGGAGACCCTTCACGTCCGTGTTGTCCTTGACGAAGGTGGGAACGCCGGCAAAGACACCCCCGCGTGAAGCGCCGCCAACGGCGCGCAAGGCTTCGTCGTAGGCCTCGACCTCGACCGCATTGATGCGTGGCTGCACGCGGCGGGCGCGGGCGATGGCCGCTTGCGCGGCTTCGGTGGCGCTGATTTCTCCGCGCCGGATCAGGGCCGCGAGGGCCGTGGCATCGTGGTCGGCGAGAACGTCGTGGGTGAAGGCATGGGCAGTCTTGGCGGCATTCATGGTGTCGTCTTGTCGTAGTGGGCGCGAAAGCGGATTGGCCAATCCCCAAACTGCGGCATCCCGCGCCTGGCGTCCAGTCCGCGGCGGGCCGCTTTCTCGCCGAATCTGGCCTCCAGGGGCCGACCGGTACCGAGGGTGGAACCGACGGTCCGGTGCGTGTGTGCGCGCCGGCAGGGTGCGGATCCGGTGCATTGCGCGGGCCGAGCCGCTATCGTTACCGGAAGCCATTTGATCCGCAGCGAAATCGCCCATGCGTCCGAACCTGTTCTATGCCCAGTCCGGCGGTGTGACTGCCGTCATCAATGCCAGTGCAGCCGGTGTGCTGGCAGCCGCACGTCGTCATCGCGCGGCAATCGGTCGTGTGTATGCGGGCGAGAACGGCATTCTCGGTGCGCTGGAGGAATCGCTTTTCGATCTCTCGCGCGAGCCGGCGGCAGCCGTCGCGACCTTGCGCCACTTGCCGGGCAGCGCGTTCGGCACCAGCCGTTATCCCTTGGGAACGCCGGAATCGCACCCGGGCAATTATGCGCGTCTGCTTGATGTGTTCCGCGCGCACGACATCCGCTGGTTCCTCTACAACGGCGGTGGCGGATCGGCCGGCACCTGTCTGCATGTGGCGGCGGCGGCAAAGGCGGCAGGATATCCGCTACAGGTGATCCACATTCCGAAGACGGTCGACAATGATCTGGCGCGCACGGACTTCTCGCCGGGGTTCGGATCGGTGGCCAAATACACGGCGGTCTCCGTTCGCGAGGCCGCGCTGGATGTCGCCGCCATGGCACGGACGTCGACGCAGGTGTTCGTGATGGAAGTCATGGGGCGTCATGCCGGATGGATCGCTGCGGCCAGCGCCCTTGCGCAGGACGCGGAGGGCCGCGGGGCACCCCACCTGATCCTGATGCCCGAGGTGCCGTTCAATGAAGCAGATTTCGTGCGGCAGGTGGCGGTCACCTTGCAGCGCGAAGGCTTCTGCGTTGTCGTCGCGGCAGAAGGGCTTGCGATTCACAATCCCGCGCTGGAGGGGACACTGTCCGGGGCGGGAGACGAACACGGCCGGGATCGCCTGAACGTACACACGGGCAAGGCGGCGCCGTATCTGGCCGAGCTGCTGCATCGCCGCCTGGGCGTGCGATGCCACTTTTCCGTGAGCGATTACCTGCAACGCTCGGCCCGCCATATCGCGTCTGCCGTCGATGTCGACGCGGCGTTTCGCGTCGGCGAAGCCGCCGTGGACTATGCGCTGGAAGGGCGTCACATGGTCATGCCCGCCCTGCGGCGCAGCGGAACGGGGCGCGCCGTTCGCTGGGACATCGTGCCCGAGTCACTCGGCCGCATTGCGCGGCACGAAACGCGGTTGCCGCGCGCGTTCATCCGGCGCGACGGCTACGGCATCACGCCGCGTTGTCGTAATTACCTCCGCCCCCTGGTGGCGGGCGAGGACTATCCGCCGTACCGCGACGGCCTGCCAAGCTATGGCGAGTTGCGTCTCGAGCGTGTGGCGCGACGCTTGCCGCCCTATGTCACGGGGGCGCGTGCCTGAGAGGAAATGCAGGGTCAAGGGCGATCCCCCTCACCTTGCGCACGGCCGTTCAGCGTCGCGGCGGCCGGTCGATGGCATCCTGAAGCCGTTCACACAGCGTGCGCAGCACCGCGATGCGGGCATGCTCCACATCGTTCGCGGCCACCAATGTCCACGGAGAGGCGTCGGTGCCGGTGCGCGCCACCATGTCGTTGATCGCGCCTTCATAGGCGCGCCACTGGCGGCGATTGCGCCAGTCCTCCGGCGTCAGTTTGTAGTTCTGGTGCGATACGCTGGCGCGCTCGCGGAACCGTCGCAATTGTTCGTCCTTCGTGATGGCGAGAAAGAATTTCGCCACCACCGTGCCGTGCGCCACGAGCTGCTGTTCGAAATCGTTGATCTCGTCATAGGCACGTTCCCAGTCAGTCGGTGTGCAGAATTTTTCGACACGTTCGACCAGCACGCGGCCATACCAGGAGCGGTCGAAGATCGCGACATGCCCCCGGCGGGGCAGGCGTCGCCAGAACCGCCACAACCAGGGCTGGTCACGCTCTTCCGCAGACGGGGCCGAGACAGGAATGACCTGGTAGTGACGCGCATCGAGCGCCCCGGTCAGTCGGCGGATCGCGCCCCCCTTGCCCGCCGCATCCTGGCCTTCGAAAACGACGACCAGCGAGCGGTTGGCGAAACGGGGATCGCGAATCAGCCGGTTCAGGCGCCCTTGCCACAATTCAAGTTGCTGCTCGTAGTCCGGTTGGCTGAGGTGTGCGTCGTAGTCGAGGGCGGCCAGTTTGTCGGGGCTGCGGGACGCGCGTGTTGGCGACGGCGCGACGCGCGTGGACGTGGCATCGAGTCGGCGGGTGAGTTGCTCCAGCAGCAGGCCTCCGGCGGCGAGGCTGCGGTGTCGCGGACAACTGCCATCAATGAGATGCCAGGGGGCGCTGTCCGTACTGGTGGCAGTCAGGGCCTCGGCAGAAATGCGACGGAAGCGGTCATAGCGCTGAAAGTTGTTCCAGTCACTTTCAGAAACGCGCCAGCGCGTGAGCGGATCGCGCTCCAGATCGTTGAGCCGGTGGCGCTGATCCCGCTTTGACAGGTGGAACCAGAGCTTCAGCAGGAGGGTGCCTTCGGTGGCCAGCATGCGCTCGAAGCGCACGATCTCGTCGATCTGCTGACGGAACGTCCCTGGGGGGATGTTTCCGAGGGCGCGATCGACGATCGGCGCCGTGTACCAGGAACCGAAGAGCATGCCCATGCGGCCGCGCGGCGGGAGCACATCCCAGAACCGGCGCATGGGTGGGTGCTGGCGCTCGTCCTGCGAGGGAGGGCCAAAACCATGCGTACTGATGTGGCGCGGATCCATCCACTCATTGAAGAGGTTGACGGTCTCCCCCTTGCCGGCGCCATCCACGCCGGCCACCAGGATGACGACCGGGAATCCGCGGTGGTCGAGGAGGCGGTACTGGGCCGCGAGCAACGCGTCACGCAGGCGAGGCTCCTGCTCGGCGTAGTCCTCCGGAGAGACGCGCTGGCCGGTCTCGGCGGTTTCGAACATGGCGAAAAATTCCAGTCGGGGCGCGGGTCGGCGAGGAGCGGTTGCAGGGAAGCACTCCCGTCAGACGGGTCAAGCTTTGCCCATCACGGGGGATGAAGGCAACGGGGCAATACGCCATGGGGCGACCGTGCCGCGCACGAACACCGCAGGTATACTTGCACGACAACAACACGCCGGAAATAGGGACTGTGTACCGGACAAACCGATGAACGAACCGTATCCATTCGCCGATCTGGGACAGGTGAACCGCTGGGTGGGCTGGCTCCTGCTGCCGCCGGTCGTCATCACGACCGTGGCGCTCCTGCAAGCCTTCTACGCCAATGCCCTGCTCACCGGGCTGCCGTCCGACCTGTGGCTGGCGCATCTGCCGCCTTTGCCGACGCGTACGCTGCACCACGCCGACGCACTTCGCCTCACCCAGCTCGCCCTCACCGCGCTGTTCATCCTGTTCTTTTGCGTGTGCTGGCTTTTCCTCGCCTTCCGCAATCTCCTGGCGCTGACGGGTCTGGCGGCACGAAGCGCGCGCCGGTCCATCGCCATTCACCTGCAGATCTGGGCCAACCTGATTTTTGCCGTGCGGATGATGCAGCGACTGTGGCGCGAGAGTACGCCCGAAAGCCTGGTCGAGCAGGCCGAGCGCTGGCTGGTGCCCTGGTGGTGGGCCGTGCTGATCGGCGCCAACGTGTGCATGGCCATGGGAATCCTGGCGCTGCGGCATCCGGTGTCGCTCGGGGAGTGGCGCCATGGCAATTACTGGATGCTCGCGGCATATGCGGGCTATCTGGGTCAGTTCGTACTGACGTGGCGACTGGTCAAGCGTCTTGAAGTGCTGCAACGCGCCAGCTGGCAGCACCGCCGCCTCGTCCTCTCTGCGGCCGACGGTGCCGCCTGAGCGGGACGGTCATTCAACGACGCGAAACACTTCCCAACGCGGCGTTCCCGAGACCACATAGGGTTCGAGGTCCAGCGCCCAGTGCTGGTGCGACTCTATGCGGGCCAGCGCTTCAAAGGCCTGGTGCAGCTCGCCGAGATTGTTGAGGCGAACCTCCGACACGATGGTGGACTCGTTCGCTCCGACCGAGCCGGTCAGCATCACGGTGTTGTCCTTCGTCCAGCCGAGCTGGGGCCCGATCTCGGCCAACCAGCGCTTCATGAGGTCGATCGCGATGGCCTTGTGGCCGAAGCGGGCCTCTACGGTCCAGCGTGCGACGATCATGGCGGCTCCTCCTGCGTGGGACGCCCCTCACGGGCGCCTGCTTCCAGACTAGCCCATGGAAGGGCGGACATCAGGGTCAGGCTCGGCCACGCTACAATGCCGTTTTTGCCCGACCGGGAGAGGCGCGATGAAATACCTGCACACCATGGTCCGCGTGACCGATCTCGACGCGTCCCTGCGGTTTTACCGGGATGCCCTGGGTCTGGAGGTGGTGCGACGCAAGGATCACGAGCAGGGTCGCTTCACGCTTGTCTTCCTCGCCGCACCCGGTGATGGCGCTGCAGAGATCGAGCTCACCTACAACTGGGATCCGGAATCGTATACGGGCGGACGCAATTTCGGGCACATCGCCTATGCGGTGCCGGATATCTATGCCGCGTGTCGCCGCCTGCAGGAGCATGGCGTTGTCATCCTGCGGCCCCCTCGCGACGGGCGCATGGCGTTTGTACGGTCGCCCGACAATATTTCCATTGAGCTGTTGCAGGCCGGGGAGGCGCTGCCGCCTGCGGAGCCGTGGCAGTCGATGCCCAATACCGGTACGTGGTAAGGGCATGATCATCCCCCCGGAGTTGCTCGACGCCGACACCCTCACACGCCTGCTGGAAGATTTCGTCACGCGTGATGGCACCGACAATGGTGACGACACGCCCCTCGATGTACGGGTGCGACGCGCCCGGCACGCGCTCGACCGGCGGGAGGCCGTGATTGTCTTTCATCCGCTGACGCAGCAGTGCGACCTGATGCTGCGCCGTGACGTGCCACCCGAATGGCTCGATGAGGAATCGGCCGGCTAGGCCGGGCCTGCGCGGAGAAAAAAGCCCCGCCAGGTGGCGGGGCATCAGGGTGTTGCGCTGGCGGGCCCCGACGGAGGAGGCGGGCCCGCCGGTGCACGTAGTGCTACTGGATCTCGATGCTCTTGCGCTCACTCGGGCTGGTGGACTTCCGCGGCACCGTCAGGTGCAGCACGCCGTCTTCCAGGCGGGCGACCACATGGCCGTCGTCGATTCCCGGGCCGAGGGCAAAGCGGCGCATGTAGCGGCCATACCGGCGCTCCGAGCGCAGCAAGCGGCCGTTTTCTTCCCGGGTTTCTTCCTGGTGTGATTCCGCCTCGATGGTGAGGACGCCCTGGTCGAGAGTGACCTTGATGTCGTCCTTTTTCACACCGGGCATTTCCGCGCTGACTTCGTACGAGGTCTCGGTTTCCTGGATGTCCGTTGCCGGCATGCGGAAGTGGTTTTCGCCCGTGCGCATCAGGTTGAGGATCTGATCCGACCAGGTATCCATGTCGGCGAACGGATCAAGGGAGAACAGCGAGCGGGGCTGGCGCTTGATCAGGTTCATGAGGGGTCTCCTTCCGTGATTGAAGCCTTGACCAGTATGGCAAGTGATTCGGCTCCCGGATTGACTTGAGGCAATCGCGCCACTGCTGTTCGTCGCATCGCAGGGCCGGCAATGCCGTACAGCTCTGCCGTTTGCGGCAATTGCTGCGGTTATTACGCATTCCCGCCGGTTCTGTGGCCTGCTACCCTGCGCACGGGCCTGACGGCCCGCACAAAAAAATCGAAAAGTCTTTTCCGAAATGGAGTTCCTCATGTCTCTTCCTTTCCGCCGCCTTGCTGCGGGCGGCCTTCTCCTGCCTGCCCTTTTCCTTGCTTCACATGTCTCGGCAGATGAGCCGGCGGCCGCCGCGGCGGCGCCCGCACCGGAATCTGCCTCTTCCGTTCCGGCAGGCACGCCGAACCACTCCGGTTTGGCGGCCTTTGAGTCGACTTTGCACTACCGCACAGGCGATATCACCCTGCCCAATGACAAGGCCGTACTGCATCTCGGAAACCAGTTCCGTTACCTGCCGCCGGACGACACCAAGCGCCTGCTGGAACAGGCCTGGGGCAATCCTGACGGCAGTGGCACGCTGGGCATGATCGTGCCGGCAACGGTGAGCCCGCTGCAGTCCGGGGGATGGGGCGTCGTCGTGGAGTATGAAGACAGTGGCCATGTCAGTGACGCGGACGCGAAGGACATCAATTACGATGACCTGCTGGCCGACATGAAAAAGGACTCGAAGGAAGCCAATGAAAAACGCGCCAAACAGGGCTTCCAGCCTGTCGACATCGTCGGTTGGGCAAGCAAGCCTTATTATGATGCCGCCAGCAACCGCCTGCACTGGGCCAAGGAACTTCACTTCGGCGGTGAGAAGGTCAATACGCTGAACTACAACATTCGCGTGCTGGGCCGCGAAGGTGTGCTCATCCTGAATGCGGTGGCCGGAATGGATCAACTCGCGGACATCAAGCCGCAGCTCGAGTCCATGGTAGCCGTGGCCGAGTTCACGCCGGGTAACCGCTATGCGGATTTCGACAAGAAGAAGGACCATGCGGCGGAGTACGGTCTGGCGGCCCTGGTCGCCGGTGGCGTGGCGGCGAAAGCCGGTTGGCTGGCGCCCTTGCTGCTCGTCTTCAAGAAGGCCTTCGTGCTCATCCTGGTAGCCCTGGGATGGCTCGGCAAGAAGTTCATGGGCATGTTCGGAAAAACGGAATAAAG
>DASSUO010000294.1:0-10227 GCA_035706925.1 Moraxellaceae bacterium | reverse complement strand
GGGTCGCGGCGCGGCCTGGATTGGCGAGGCCTGGACGTTGTTCAAGGCGAATCCGGGAATGTGGATTCTGGCCATGCTGGTGTTCGTGGGCGTCCAGATGGTGCTCAACTTCGTGCCCCTCATCGGCGGCATCGCGGTCATGCTGATCGGCCCGATCCTCATGGTCGGCATTCTGGCATTTGCGGATGGCATTGCCCGCGGGGAAGGCGCCGACCTGGGTCTGCTCTTCATCGGCTTCAGGGAAAAGACGGGCAGTCTGGTGGCCGTCGCTGCGATCTATTTCGTGCTGTTCCTCGGGCTGATGGTCGTGCTGGGGGTGGTGGCCTTCATCCTGATGGGGGGCGCTGCCGCACTGTCGGCCATGAATCCGGACCAGTTCGTCTCGCACCTCCTCGGGGGTGCCGGGGCGATGGGGCTCCTCATCTTGCTCCTGGTGTTCTTTGCGTTGTTGATCCTGCTGCTGGCGGCTTACTGGTTTGCTCCGGGTCTGGTGTTTTATGCCGGGCTCAGTGCCGGTGACGCAATGAAGGAGAGCTTCTTTACCTGTTTGCGCAACTGGTTGCCCTTCCTGGTGTTCGGCGTGCTGTCCTTCCTGGTCCTCTTCGGCGGCCTGTTGCTGGTGTTCATTGGCGTCCTTCTGGTGTCCGCGCCGATCCTGATGGCGACTTACTACACCAGCTTCCGCGACATCTTCGGCCGCAAGGCCTGACGGCACTGGCGGCGGGGTCCCGTTCCGCTACCCCGACCCCAAAAAAAACAAAGGCCGCCCGAGGGCGGCCTTTGCCATTCCAGTCAGACGAAGAATTACTTCTTCATCTTGATGGATTCGGACTGAGCCTTGGCCGACGCGACCACGCGACGGTTCTTGGCACGGCCTTCTTCCGTCTTGTTGTCGGCAATGGGCTTGGAAGAGCCGTAGCCAACAGCGGACAGGCGGCTGCCGTCCACGCCCAGCTTCACGATTTCGGCCTTCACGGCTTCTGCGCGCTTCTGCGACAGGGCCTTGTTCTTCGCGGCGTTACCACGGTTGTCGGTGTGGCCTTCGATGGTCACATTGACGTTCGGGTACTGCTTCATGAAGTCAGCCACCTTCTGGATTTCTGCAGTTGCATCGCCCTGGATGTCGGCCTTGCCGGAGGCAAAGTGCACGTCCAGGTTGATTTCAACTTCCTGCTTCAGGGTCAGGTAGCAGCCGTTTTCATCCACGGCAGCGCCGGCCTTGGTGTCCGGGCACTTGTCCTTGTAGTCAGGCACGCCGTCCTTGTCGGAATCCAGCGGGCAGCCAGCGGCATCCACGGCCACGCCGGCCGGGGTGTTCGGGCACTGGTCCTGGGCATCGGGAACGCCGTCGTTGTCGCTGTCGGCGGGCTTGGCCGGGGCGGCAGCCAGCTGCTCGACCGGAGCGGGAGCCTGTTCCTGGACGACGGGCATCGGGGCCGGAGCGGCCTTGGTGCTGTCGGCGCCGGAGAACTCGAGGCCCACCATCGCGAGCTGGTCGTCGAGGTTGTTGTCGGTGTTGTGGACGTCACGCGCTTCCATGCGGAGGGCGACGTATTGGTTGAAGCGGTAGAAGGCACCGATGCCCGCTTCCACCATCGTGTCCGCGTTCGTCTCGCCCGTGAAGGCCTTCAGGCGGGTCTGGCCAACGCCCAGCAGCACATAGGGATTGAAGGCGTGATCGGTATTGAAGGCGTAGTAGCCGTCAACGCTCAGGCGGCTGTTGCGCACCGACTCCGGGAAGGTGTCGAGGCCGGACTTGGTGTGGCCGTAGTTCACTTCCACGCCAAAGGCCGGCGTGTAGCGGTAGCCGAGCGCCAGGGCATAGCCTTCGTGCTTCTTGATATCGGGAGCGACGGGGGTGTGATCCAGCGTTTCGACGGTCTGGTTGTCGAACCACTGGTAAGTGCCGAAGGGGGTGAAAGTCACTTCTGCGTGGGCCGCCATGGTGAGCGGGGCCAGCAGCAGGGCGGCGGCAAACGGGGTCAGCTTCATGTGGGGATCCTCCCAGGGGTATCCGTAGACACGAGTAAAGAACAGGCGAAATGCAGCAGGATCGGCGCGCTGGATATCAACGCCTCCAGTCCCCCCCAAAACAGGGTGCTGCACGCTACCCAGAGCATTGTAAGGGGTCAAGGCACAAAATGTGGCCGATAATTGCTATTTTCGTTGGGGACTCCGGAAAAAGCGTGCCTCTACAGAGGTATTTGTGCCATGGCATGCTGATTGGGCGGACAGTGCCGGACTGGTAGACTGCAGCACCCAGGAGGCCTTCGATGAGCGATCAGGTACAGCGATTCCATTTCAGTGACAGTCCGGTCCGCGGCGAGCTCGTGCAGCTCTCGGGCAGCGTCGAGGAGGTCCTCGAGCGCCATGACTACCCACCGCGGGTAGCGGCCCTGCTGTCCGAGGCCCTGGCGGCCAGCGTCCTGCTGACCAGCACCCTCAAGTTCGAGGGCGCGCTCATCCTGCAGGCGCGTGGAAACGGGCCGCTCGAAACATTGATGGTGGAGTGCAACGACCGTCGCGAGCTGCGGGCCATCGCCCGCGTGGCTGACGACTGGTCGCCCGCCGCCGAGTCGCTGACGTTGTCGCAACTGTTCGGCGACGAAGGCCAGCTTGCCATCACCATCGACCCCGAGGGTGGCCAGCGTTACCAGGGCATTGTGCCGCTCGATGGCGACACGCTGGCGGAATGTATCGAGCATTACTTCGCCCAGTCGGAGCAGCTGCCCACCCGGCTGTGGCTGGCGGCCGGAGATGAGCGCGCGGCCGGCCTGCTTCTGCAGGTGTTGCCGGGATACGACCAGGGCGAAGATGCCGACATCTGGCCGCGACTCTGCCAGTTGTCCGAGACCGTCACGCCCGGCGAGATGCTTTCCCTGCCGCCAACGGAGCTCCTTTACCGGTTGTTTCACGAAGAGACGGTGGAACTGCACGAGAGTGCGGCGGTCGTATTCCGCTGTACCTGCTCGCGCGAACGGACGGAACGGGTGCTGCTGTCGTTGGGCGAGGCGGAGCTGCGCTCCATCATCGCCGAGCAGGGCGCGATCGAGGTCGCCTGCCAGTTCTGCAACCAGGAATACCGGTTCGATCCGATCGACGTGGAGCAATTGTTGCGCGGCGGCGCAACCGGCACCGAGCGTCTGCACTGACAGACGCATGCCGGCGCCGCCGATCAGGCTTTGCCGGGGCGCCGGTTGAGGGGCAGTGTGATGGTCACGACCAGTCCGCCCTCGGGATGATTGCGAATGTCCAGTCGGCCGTTATGCATCTTCACGATACGCGACACGATCGCAAGACCAAGCCCCGAGCCCTGTGAAGTGCGGGCGCTCTCGCCGCGCACGAAGGGCTGAAGCAGCGACGGCAGTTCTTTTTCATCGATGCCGGGGCCGTGGTCGCGCACGGTCACCTGCACGCTGTGTTGTTCAGGCAGCAGCGTCGTTTGCAGATGCAGGGGCGCGCCGCCATAGCGCAAGCCGTTGCTGACCAGGTTGTCGAGCATGCGTTTCAGTGACAACCGCTTCATCGGCATGTCCGGAACGTCGGCTGCCTCGAAATGCATCTCGGCGTGGTTGGACGTTTGCGCCATGATTTCCGAGATGATCTGGTTGAGATTGCCGACCACCACGGGTTCGTCGGAGCCGTCGCGCATGTAGGCAATGAACTGGTCGAGAATCGCGTCCATCTCCTCCACGTCGAGCACCATGCCTTCAGCGACATCACGGTCCTGCATGAGTTCCGCCGTGAGGCGCAGTCGTGTCAGCGGCGTTCGCAAGTCGTGCGAAATGCCCGCCAGCATGAAGGTTCGCTCCCGGGTGGCCTGCTGGATTTCCCGCGTCATCTGGTTGAACGCACGATTGACGGCGCGGATTTCCGTCGAGCCACTCTGCGTATCGAGCAGGGTGGAGTGCTGGCCTTTGCCGACGCGCAGTGCAGCGAGTTGCAGCCGCTTTAGCGGGCGATTGAGCTGGCGGACCAGGATGACGATGGCGAGCAGCGCCATCAGGGGCACGCCGATCACCCAGGCGATGATGATGAAGGGGTTGTACTGTGCGAAGAACAGCAGTGGCTCGCGCACCCAGCCTTCCTTGATCGAGGGCACCTGAATCCAGGCGACCGGGACAGGCTTGAACTTGAAATACACCTGAACGGGTTCGTTAAGCTCCTGACTGAGCTGCTGCTCGTACTTGTCGGTAAATATCTGTACCAGCGGCTTGTCGACGAACACCGGGATTTCCCTGGGATTGCCTACTACTTCGACACCGGTGGTCTCGCGCACCCAGCTGCGCAGGTGCAGTGCGTCGGGGTCCTTGGCGGCCGCCAGTGCCGCCGTCCGCAGCAGCCGGATCTGGATGGCCGAATAATGCGCGTGCTGGCGCATTTCCGGCACGTAGAGGTTGATCCAGAAAAAGGCGATCGACAGGTATTGCGACACGATCAGCACGATGCTGATCACCAGGGTGGTTCGCCATGCGGCCGAGCGCGGCTTCAGGCGATTGAAGAGCTTGTTGAGGCGGATCACGGCAACACCTTGCACTGACTGGTTAACGGCATCATTCCGCGCCGTCCGGTACAAAAACATAGCCCACTCCCCAGACCGTCTGGATATAGCGGGACTTGGCCGGGTTGTCTTCGATGAGTCGGCGCAGGCGTGACACCTGAACGTCGATGGACCGTTCCATGGCGCCCCATTCCCGGCCACGGGCCAGATTCATGAGCTTGTCCCGGGTAAGGGGTTCGCGAGGGTGCTGCACGAGTGCCTTGAGGACAGCGAATTCCCCGGTGGTGAGGGAGACGTCGGCGCCGTCGCGGGTGAGCTGGCGTGTCGAGAGGTCGAGCAGCCAGGGGCCGAACTTGACCCGCTCGGCGACCTGCGAGGGCGCGCCGGGAAGCTCCCGCTGCTGCCGGCGCAGCACGGCCCGGATGCGGGCCAGGAGCTCCTGGGGATTGAATGGCTTGGGCAGATAGTCATCGGCACCCGCCTCGAGTCCGGAGATCCGGTCGGAATCCGATCCTTTGGCCGTGAGCATCACGATGGGCAGGTTGTTGCCGCCTTCGCGCAGTCGCCGGCAGATGGCCATGCCATCCTCGCCCGGCAACATGAGGTCCAGCACCATGAGGGCAAACAATTCGCGGCCCAGCATCCGGTCCATTTGCACGGCATCAGGGACGGCACGGACCGTATAGCCCTGCTCCTCGAGAAAGCGCTGCAGCAGGTTGCGCAGGCGGACGTCGTCGTCGACCACGAGAATGCGGGTCTGGCTGGCGTCGGCAGAGATCTCGGGTTTGGTGTCCGGCGTATCCATAAGCAATGGCGACAGTCAGGGTTGATGAATGGTAACAGCCTGGCTGCCTTTTTGGGGGCACAGGCGCATCCCCCGAAAGCGCCGTTTTTACTGGAAAGGGATCGGTCAGCGGTGCCCCGCAGTGGTCCGCCAGGCCTCCCGCCTCAGGCCAGGCCGGGAAGCCACCGCAGGGCCAGGCCGGCCGCCGCGCAAACGGCGATCAGGCGAATGATGCCGGTTTCCAGTTTGACGAGTGCAAAGAGCGCCGCCGCGGCCAGAGTCAGTGCCGGCCAGTCCACCGCGCCGGTGAATGGCCCGGCGGGCCAGGCCACATGCGTGCCGAAGGACAGGGCCAGGCCCAGGATGACGCCGACCACGGCCGCCGTAATGGCGGTGAGCGGTGCGGACAGGCGCAGTTCGTCATGAGTGGCCTCCACCAGGGGGCCGCCCACGAGAATGAAGACGAACGAGGGCAGAAACGTGAAGAACGTGGCCACACATGCGCCGGCGACCGCCCACGCCGGCGCCATTGGCCAGGCCGCCAGAAAGCCGACAAACGCGACGATGATGATGAGGGGGCCGGGTGTGGTTTCGCCAAGGGCTAGACCGTCCATCATTTGCCGGGTGGTGAGCCAGCCGTAGTGGGAGACGGCGGCTTGTGTGACATAAGGCAATACGGCATAGGCCCCGCCAAAGGTGAGAAGCGCCGCCTTGCTGAAAAACAGGGCGATGTCGAGCAGCGGGCCGCCGTGGCCGGGCAGCAGGAACAGGGCGCCAAGCGCCAGGACGAGAGCCAGCAAGCCGCCAAGCAGGTGTCGGACAAATCCTGCGCGACTGGCCCGGGCGTGAGGGGGGGTAGGCGTTTCGTCATCAATGAGGGCAGGGGCATGGAGCGCCGATGCAGAGGCGCGGTGTGCGCCACCCTGGAACTGCCGGGGCCACCATCGACCTCCGGCGAATCCTGCTAGTCCCGCACCGAGCACGATGGCAGGAAAGGGGATGTGCAGGATTGCTGCACTGGTGAAGGACAGGGCGGCCAGCGCCCATAGAGAAGGCGAAGTCAGGGCGCGCCTGCCGATGCGCCACGCCGCGGCCAGCACGATGGCGACGACCGCCGGCTTCAGGCCCCACAAGGCTGCCGCAAACAGCGGTTGCTGGCCGAACGCCATGTACAGCCAGGACAGGGCGATCAGTACGAACAGGGAGGGCAGTACGAACAGGGCGCCGGCGGCAATGCCGCCCCGGGTCCCGTGCAGCAGCCAGCCGATATAGGTGGCGAGCTGCTGCGCCTCCGGGCCGGGGAGCACCATGCAGTAGTTGAGCGCATGCAGGAACCGTTTCTCGGAAATCCAGCGCCGGCGAGTGACCAGCTCCTCATGCATGATGGCGATTTGTCCGGCCGGGCCGCCAAAGCTGATCCAGCCCAGCTTCCACCAGAAGCGCAGGGCCTCGCCGGGCGAAATGGCCTCGGGGGCGGCTGGCGTGTCGGAGCGCGACGAATCCATGGGCGGGAGTCCTGGGTAAACCAATGGGCCCGGGGCATCATCCCCGCGGGTGTCGGCCACCCTGCGCGGGGGCGAGCGGGCGCAGTCTAGCCGGGCACAGTGTGTTGGCCCAACATGGCGCTGCCCTGAATGCAAGACTGCCGGGGACGGGCGCCCGCCGATATCATGGCGCCCTTTCCGCATTCCAGTTCTCCTCCGGACCGGTCGGCAGACCGGGTGTTTGCCCGGTGATCGAGCCCCTGTCGGGCCGATGACTGATCTCCTGGGGGGAACGCCAGTCCGTTGTTTCCGGAGCGTTTCATGCTGTCCATCCTCAGGACCCTTGCCACTGAACTCAATGTCCGCCCGAACCAGGTCGAAGCCGCTGTGCAGCTGCTCGACGGCGGCGCCACCGTGCCCTTCATCGCCCGCTACCGGAAGGAAGTCACGGAGGGGCTCGACGACACGCAGCTGCGCACGCTCGAAGAGCGTCTGGGCTACCTGCGCGAGATGGAAGAACGTCGCGCCGCCATCCTGAAGAGCATCGAAGAACAGGGAAAGCTGACGCCCGAACTGAAATCGCAGTTGCTCGAGGCCGATACCAAGGCGCGTCTGGAAGATCTCTACCTGCCGTACAAGCCGCGTCGTGTCACCAAGGGCATGCTGGCGCGCGAGGCCGGTATCGAGCCGCTGGCCGATGCCCTGCTCGGCGACGCCATGCTGACGCCGGAGGTCGAAGCGCAGAAGTTCCTCAATCCGGAAAAGAACTACGCCGACACCAAGGCGGTGCTGGATGGCGCCAAGCACATCCTCATGGAGCGTTTCGCGGAAAACGCCGACCTGCTGGCGCGACTGCGCAGCTTCCTGGTCGAGAACGCCGAGCAAGTGGCCAAGGTCATTCCCGGCAAGGAAAACGAAGGCGCCAAGTTCCGTGATTATTTCGAACATCGTGAGCCGCTGTCCGGGGTGCCGTCGCACCGTGCGCTCGCCATGTTCCGCGGCCGCAACGAAGGCATTCTGTCGCTGGCGCTGGAAATGCCGGATGCGCAGGAAGGTCAGCCGCATCCCGCTGAAGGCATGATTGCCGCCCATGCAGGCATCAAGAACCAGGGCCGGCCGGCGGATGCCTGGTTGGCAGAGGTCGTGCGCTGGACCTGGCGCGTGAAGCTGCTCACCCATCTCGAGACCGACCTGCTCGGCGACCTCAAGGATCGTTCCGAGGAAGAGGCCATCAAGGTCTTCGCCCACAATCTCAAGGACCTGCTGATGGCAGCGCCAGCCGGCCCGCGTGCCACGCTCGGACTGGACCCGGGCCTGCGCACCGGCGTGAAGGTCGCCGTGGTCGACAACACGGGAAAGCTGGTTGATCACGGCGTGATTTTTCCGCACGAACCCAAGAACCAGTGGGACCAGTCCATCGCCGTGCTCGCCATCCTCTGCCAGCGGCACAATGTGGACCTCATCGCCATCGGCAACGGCACGGCCTCGCGCGAGACCGACAAACTGGCCGGTGAACTCATCAAGAAGCACCCCGAGCTGAAGATGACCAAGATCGTCGTCAGTGAGGCCGGCGCGTCGGTGTATTCCGCCTCCGCGCTCGCGGCGCAGGAATTTCCTGACCTCGACGTGTCCTACCGTGGCGCCGTGTCGATTGCGCGCCGTCTGCAGGATCCGCTCGCCGAGCTGGTGAAGATCGATCCCAAGTCCATCGGCGTCGGTCAGTACCAGCACGACGTCAACCAGGTGCGCCTGGCGCGTTCGCTGGATGCAGTCGTCGAGGATTGCGTGAACGCCGTGGGCGTGGACGTGAACACCGCCTCGCCGGCGCTGCTCGCCCGTATTGCCGGCCTCAACAACATGATTGCGCAGAACATCGTCAGCTACCGCGATGCCAACGGCGCCTTCCGGAGTCGTGACGACCTGAAGAAAGTGCCGCGCCTCGGCGACAAGACGTTTGAGCAGGCGGCGGGCTTCCTGCGCATCATGAACGGAGAAAATCCGCTCGATGCCAGCGCCGTGCATCCCGAGTCCTATCCCGTGGTGCAGAAGATTGCGACGAAATCCGCCAAAGACATCCGTGAGTTGCTCGGTGACAGCCGCTTCCTCAAGGCGGTGAATGCGGCCGAGTATGTTGACGACAAGTTCGGCCTGCCGACCGTCACCGACATCCTCAAGGAACTGGAAAAGCCCGGCCGCGATCCGCGCCCCGAGTTCAAGACCGCGACCTTCCAGGACGGCGTGACGGAAATCAAGGACCTGAAGCCCGGCATGATCCTGGAAGGGGTCGTGACCAACGTCGCCGCCTTCGGCGCTTTCGTGGACATCGGCGTGCACCAGGATGGTCTCGTGCACATCTCCGCGCTGGCGGAAAAGTTCGTGAAGGATCCGCGCGAAGTCGTGCGCGCCGGGGATGTCGTGAAGGTCAAGGTCATGGAAGTCGATGTGCCCCGCGCCCGTATCGGCCTCAGCATGCGGATGGGCGATGCCCCTGCTGCCGCGCGCAAGGAAGGTGGCAAGCCCGGCGCCGGACGCGGCGACGCGGTAACCAGCAAGCGCAGTTTCGGTGACCAGGCGCCTGCAAAGACGGGAAGCCTGGGCAGCCTTTTGATGAAGGCGGGCGTCAAGAAGTAAGTCGGCGGGATGTCCGTCGGCAACTGCCAGCGGCAGAATGGCCCGCACTTGCGATCAGCAGGGGCGGGCTCTACCTTCGGGGCTTGTCCGGGGGAGGCGGATTCACCTGCGCCTGTCCGCTCGTGCCGATGCTGGATCGACCCTGTATCCCCGGAATGTCGGGAATGTGCCAGAGAGTGCTCATGACTACAGAAAAAACACTGTCCTTCATCGTGCCTGCCCTCAATGAGGCACGTAACCTGCCGGCGTTCTTTTCGGCCCTGGAAGGCATCCTGCCGCAGCTCGGCGTCAAGGCCGAGGTGGTGCTGGTGGATGACGGCAGCACGGATGACACGCAGGCCGTGGTCGAGTCCTGGCTACCGCGCATCAGCCTGCATTACGTTGGGCTGTCACGCAATTTCGGCAAGGAAGCGGCCCTGACGGCCGGCCTGTCCCACTGCCGCGGCGATGTCGCCATCCTGATCGATGCCGACCTGCAGCATCCGCTCGAAAAAGTGCCGGAAATGCTGGCGCACTGGCGCGCCGGAGCCGAAATGGTGATGACGGTGCGCGAGGACCGGAGCGACGAATCGCTGCCCAAGCGCCTCTTCACCTGGGCGTTCTACCGGGTGCTGAATTTCGGGACCCGGGTGGAGGTGCCGGCCAATGCGGGCGACTTCCGCCTGCTGGATCGCAAGGTGGTGGATGCGCTGTTGCAGATGCCCGAGCGCAACCGCTTCATGAAGGGGCTGTATGCCTGGGTGGGTTATCGCACCGTGGTGCTGCCGTATACGCCTGCGCCCCGCTTCAGCGGGACGTCGCGTTTCCGCTTTTTCCATCTGCTGGCG
>DASSUO010000293.1:0-3387 GCA_035706925.1 Moraxellaceae bacterium | reverse complement strand
TCCTGTCGGTACCGTGACGGTCGGCATCTGCATGGCAGGTGCAGCGGTTGGGCACGCGCTTCGCTCTGCACGGGCGCTCTGGCATTAGGCGGCGTGCGGTTGTGTCGAGTCGAGGGCTAGTTGCATCGGATTTGCGCATGCGGCAACCCGTAGAGCGCATCGGGAATGACGTACAGCCACGCCAAAAGGAAAAAAGGCGCGGATCACTCCGCGCCTTTTTTCAGAACCTGCCCCGAATTACTGGGGCAGGAAGTTCACGTCGATCGGACCACTCCAGGGCTCCACATCCATCGCACCGAAGTTGAAGCCGCGCACCAGGGCGACGATCTTCGACTCGAGGTCGGCGTTGTTGAGCTGGCTGGATTGCACCGAGGCCGCCGTCACCGATCCATCCGGTGCTACCGACAGCTTCAGCACCACAGCGCCCTGCATGGTCGGGTCGTCGCGCAGTGCGCGCTGGTACAGATTGTTCAGGCGTGCACCGTAACGGTCGAGCACCTTGCGAATGTCTTCCGTGGTGCGATGCGACTTGCCATCCTTGCCGACACGGCTGGCCGACTGCGCCGCCGCTGCGCTCGCCACATTGCTTTGCACCGACTGCAGCTTGCCGCCTGCGCCACCGGCACCGCCGGCACCAAGCAGACCTGCCGTACCCTTGCCACCGGCCTTGCCGCCGCCATAACCGGAGCTCATGCCGCCGGAGTACGCGCCGGCACCCGAGCCCGATCCGGCACCCGCCTTGCTGGTGATCAGATTGCGGCTGGTACCCGCTTCCTCGGTGCTGGTGATGAGGCCACCTGTACCGTTGCCCGTCTGACCGGGCATCCCGTGCGGCGTAGCGGCCGCGCCCACGTCCATGTCACGCAGGTCCTTAAGGGCGTCGGCAATGCCGGCCTCCTGGATGGCCTGGCTGGCACGGGCGCGCGCGGCGCTGCGCTGAAGGTCGGTCACGACCGGCTTCGGCGCGGCTTCTTCAACCGGCTTGGGAGCGGCTTCTTCCTTCTTTGCCGTGGTCTCTTCCTTCTTGACCTCCTCCTTCTTCACCTTTTCCACGGGCGGGGGAGGCGGCGGAGGTACTTCCTTGCGCTCCAGCACCACCTTGGCGAGGCTCTCCGGCACGGCTTCCGCCTTGGCGCGGTCCACCTTGGGCAGCTCCACATGCGGCACGATCAGCATGATCAGGAAAGCCAGGATAAGGAAGATCGCGAGCAGGCCGCGCAGGCGATTGCTTTCGCCCGGTAGCGGGTCCCACGGTAGCGTGGGGCTCAGGTTGTCGAGGACGAGATTGCTCATCGCGGCCCCTCCTTCGTGCGCATCACCGCAAAAGAGATCTTGCTGTAGTCGGAGGCCGAGCAGGTGGCCATGACCTTGCGCAACAGGGTGTAGGGAATCGACTTGTCGCCGAGAATGGTGATCTCGCGTTCGGCCACGCCTTTGTCATTGAGCTTGGGCGCGGTCTTGCTGGCGCGATAGGCGAGTTCCTTGGCGAGGCCCGGGATCACGTCATCCTTGATCGTCATGGCCTCGGCAACATCTGCCACCTTGCGGCCCTGCACCACGATGCTCTTCTGGTTCACCATCACAGTCAGCACGGTCTCGTCGGCACGCTTGTCAGCGGTCGATTTCGGCAATGCGAGCTGTTGGCTGTCCGGAATATTTGTGACGTTCTGCGAGTTCACGAGCAGGAAGAACACCAGCACGGTGAGAATGTCGATCAGTGAGGTCAACTGGATGGTCGCAGGCTTTTTCAAGCGGTGCCGGCGTGCCATGCGGCTGAGCTGTGCGGACTTGGTACTCATGCCTTGCCTCCCGCTTCCGCGGCCGCCGGAGCGTCGCCGATGCCGATGTCGGGGAAGAGGGCGGACTTGATCCACTTGCCGTTCACTTCACGCGGCTTGTAGCGCACCGAATCCATGGTATGGATCAGCGTGTCGTAGTTGGTATCCGGCTCGAGCAGCAGGGTGATCTCGGTGATCGCCGGATAGGACGATTTCACCGACACCAGATACTCGTTCAGCCCCTTGAAATCGGGACCGGCGGCCGTGGCATTGACGATTTTCATGGGACCGGACTGACGGTCGGCCACCACGAACTTGTCCTTGTAGATCGAGACCTCAAGCACCAGCGGTTTGGGCGCATTGGCGCCACCACCACCGCCGCCGGAAGGCAGGTTGACCTGCAACTGGGACAGTTCGGTAAAGGCAGAAGTCACGAGCAGGAAGGCGAGCAGGACCACCATCAGGTTGATGAAGGTGGTCATGTCCAGGTCGGCTTCCATCTCGCGCGATTTACGGCGCCTCATGGGGTCGTACTCCTGAAAGCGTTAGGGGCCGGCCTCACTGCTGGGACTGCGAGCCGAGCTGGCGCACGATGTTCTGGAACTTCACCGAGGCGGCTTCCAGGCTTTCCACGGCAGCACCGGTCTTGGACTGGAGCAGCGAGAACACGACCAGCAGCGGAATCGCGGTGACGAGACCGAAGGCCGTACAGTTCATGGCTTCACCCACGGCGGCAGAGAGCAGGTTCGCCTTTTCGGCGGGGTCGGCGGAGGCCACGGCGGTGAACGCGTGGATCAGGCCAATGATGGTACCGAGCAGGCCGAGCAGGGTGGCGACGTTGGCCAGCGTGGAGAGGTAGTGGGTGCGCTTTTCGAGACGCGGCAGCGACTCCATCAGGCCTTCTTCCATGGCCATTTCCACGTCGTCCATCTTGCGCGAGGTCAGCAGGCGGGTCAGGCCGTTGGTGAGGATGATGCCGAGTGCGGAATCGGACCCCTTGGTCTTGTCGAGCGCGGCCTTGATCTGGCCCTTGGATACGAGGGCGAAGGTTTCACCCCACAGTTCCTTGTTCACCTTCTCGACCTTGGACAGGTACAGGAAACGCTCGATGCTGATGGCAATGCCCGACACCAGCACGAGCAGGATGGGATACATCCAGATGCCGCCGTGCTGCATGAAGGACGCAAAGGACTGGAACATGTTCATGGGGAACTCCTCTTTTCTTGTTCTGGCAACAGGGCCTGAAGGATTACGACAAAAACGGACGGCAGAAATTCAGGGGGACCATGCTGCGCCTGCCGCCATCAGCATGGTCCGTCAGGTCAGGGCGCTTCGCCGAGCCGCTTTTGCAGCTCGATTTCACGTTGCAGGATTTCCGGATCCAGCGGTTGCAGCGTCTCGCGCAGGATGGAGGTGGTGACCTCCTTCTTCGGCAGGCGCGAGGGCTTGTCCTTCCAGGGCACCACGTTGAACACCGTGGGGGCTTCCTGTGAGCCGATCACATCGATGCGGGCACCGTCGCTGCCAGTGGCGGGGGCGGTGGTCGAACTGTCGCCGGTTGCCGCCGCCTTGCGGCCACTGGTGGCCGGGGCGGCAGTGGCTACGCCTG
>DASSUO010000292.1:0-20180 GCA_035706925.1 Moraxellaceae bacterium | reverse complement strand
GGGAAGGGCGGTCATCTTGCGCAGGGAAACGATACGCAACACCGCCTGGATGTCGAAATCCTGCGGTGGCTTGGAAAGGTAGTTGTCGCAGCCCATGGCGCGCGCGGCGGCATGGTCGGCAGGGGTCTTGAGGCTCGAGAGCATGGCGACCCGGGCTTTCAGCACCGACTTGATGCGGCGGCAAGCCTCGAGACCGCCCATGCCGGGCATGACCACGTCCAGGAAGACCACGTCGTAGTCGCCATGTTCGCAGCGCTCGACGGCTTCTTCCCCGTTGGCGGCGGTTTCGACCTCGACATTGAGGCTGCCCAGGGAAAGGCTCTCGATCTTGTGCTTGAGCATCCGGCGGATGGATTCGCTGTCGTCCACCACGAGCACTCGCAGCGAGTCGCTTGGCCGGCCCGTCGCAGGGGGTGTCGGCTGATCGTTCACTGAAATACTGTTCTGTTGAGTCATGGCAACACTCCACCTCGGGTGCAGGCATCCCGTCCGTTGGGTGGCTGATCGAAAAATGGGAAATGCAGGACAGAGCGGCCAACCTTGACTGACCCCGATTGGCGGGGTGCTCATCAATGTGGCCACTGGGCGTCTTGCCCACTTTTGTCTGGATGCCGACCTCTTGTCGGAAATGCCCTGTCCATAAGAGTAGAACGAATTTGTCCGGTTGACGCCCATATGTCGGTCGGGGTAGTTGGAACTGATGTGGGGCGACGATTCTCCTTCTAATTTATTGTTTTTGAAGGGTTTTTGTTTCCTGGCGACGGGGGGCTCGGCGGCGGTGGCGGGACGGGCGGAAGTAGAACCCCGATAACTGGAGTGGAAGGTGTGGCAAATGCGTCTATCCGCTTGTCTTCTCACGCATTTTTATTCGTCAGCGGGTGATCGGGCGGTTGTTTTTGGCGCCGGGTGGCAAGTACTGGCCAGCGACCCGGAAGCAGCTGCGGTTGGCAGGAAAAAGGTTGCCTGACGCCGACCTTGTGCGGAATATCTGCGGCGACACGTTTCCCGCTCTGTCCCGACAGCGACCTGACTCTCATGACCTCCTTCAGACAACGTTTCTCCTGGTTCCTCGTTGCCGTGACCGGCGCCATGGCACTTGGCGTGCTGGCGCTCCACCGGGGCGAGTCCGTCAACGCCCTCTGGCTGGTGGTTGCCGCAGTCTGTGTCTATCTCATCGCCTACCGCTTCTATAGCCGCTTCATTGCCGACCGGGTGCTGGTGCTGGACGACCGGCGTCCCACGCCGGCAGTTCGCCGTAATGACGGGATGGACTTCGTTCCGACGGAGCGGCATGTGCTCTTCGGACATCATTTTGCCGCCATTGCCGGCGCCGGCCCGCTCATCGGTCCCGTCCTTGCGGCACAGATGGGCTATCTGCCGGGCACCCTCTGGTTGCTGGCGGGCGTGGTCTTTGCCGGGGCGGTGCAGGACCTCGTGATCCTGTTTGCCTCCACCCGCCGTGACGGCCGCTCGCTTGGCGACATGGTCAAGTCGGAGATGGGTACCCTGCCAGGCATCGTGGCCAGCGTCGGCATCCTGGCGATCATGATCATCTTGCTGGCGGTACTGGCGCTGGTGGTGGTGAAGGCCCTGGCCCATTCGCCCTGGGGGTTGTTCACCATTGCGGCGACGCTGCCCATTGCCCTTTTCATGGGACTCTACATGCGATTCGTCCGGCCGGGACGCATTGGCGAAATTTCCCTGCTGGGATTTGTCCTTCTTTTGATGTCCATCGGAGTGGGGGGGCGCGTGGCGGCCGACCCTTACTGGAGCGCCGTCTTTACCCTGAAGGGGGAGACCATTGCCCTGTGGTTGATCGGCTACGGTTTTATTGCATCGGTACTCCCGGTGTGGATGTTGCTGGCCCCGCGTGACTATCTTTCCACCTTTCTCAAGATCGGTACCATTGTCGGCCTCCTCGTCGGCATTGTCGTGGTGAGGCCCGAGCTGCAGATGCCGGCGCTGACCCGCTTCGTCGACGGTACCGGGCCGGTATTCGCCGGTGCGCTGTTCCCCTTCCTGTTCATCACCATTGCCTGTGGCGCGATCAGTGGCTTCCATGCACTGGTGTCGTCGGGAACCACACCGAAAATGCTGGAGAGTGAGTCGCATGCGCGTTACATCGGCTATGGCGCGATGCTCATGGAGTCACTGGTCGCTATCAGCGCCATGATTGCTGCCTGCGTGTTGCAGCCCGGACTTTATTTCGCCATCAACTCTCCGCCCGCACTCATCGGCGACTCGCTGGTGTCTGCTGCTGACGCCATTTCGAAGCTGGGCTTCGTCATTACTCCGGATATGCTGCAGCAGGCGGCCACCGACATCGGTGAAGGCAGCATCCTGTCGCGGGCCGGCGGCGCTCCCACGCTGGCGATCGGCATGGCAAACATCCTGTCGGGCGTGATCGGCGGCAAGACCATGATGGCGTTCTGGTATCACTTCGCCATCCTGTTCGAGGCATTGTTCATCCTTACCACGATTGACGCCGGCACCCGCGTCGGCCGCTTCATGATTCAGGATCTGCTCGGCATGGCCCACAAGCCAATGGCGCAGACGGGTGCGCTGCTGCCGAACCTGGTAGCGACCGCCTTGTGCGTGGGTGGATGGGGATGGTTCCTTTATCAGGGCGTCATTGATCCGCTCGGCGGCATCAACTCGCTGTGGCCGCTGTTCGGTATAGCCAACCAGATGCTGGCGGGTATTGCCCTGCTGTTGGCGTCCACCATTCTCGTCAAGATGAAGCGCGAACGATTTGCCTGGGTTACGTTGGCGCCGGCGTTCGCCGTGCTTGTCATCACGCTTGCAGCCAGTTGGCAAAAGCTGTTCCATGACGATCCCAAAATAGGCTTCCTTGCGCATGCAGCCAAGTACAGTGCGGCGCTGGCGGCAGGGGAAGTGAAAGCACCGGCCAAGACCCTGGCGCAGATGCACCAGGTCGTCGTGAATGACTACACCAACGCGACACTGTGCGCGATCTTCATGGGGGTGCTGCTCGCCATGCTCGGATTTGCCATTGTCGCCATGTGGCGCGCCTGGTCCCGTCCCGAGGTTACTGTGCAAGAGGTGGGATCCGACTATGCAGGTCCTGCTCCTGAGGCACCGGAAGGTGTGGCGTGAGGTTTCGCCCGATCTGGCAGCGATTGAAAGAAGGTGCCCGCCTCATGGTGGGCGTACCGGATTACGACCGCTACGTCGCGCATATGCGATTCGCCCATCCGGAGATCACGCCCCTTTCACGTGAAGCGTTCGTGCAAGGCCGCATGGAAGCCCGATATGGCGGAAAGGGTTCGGGCAAGTGCCCTTGTTGATAGTGGATGGCCAGGTGATGCACTTCTGCGCGATGCAGTATCCGCGCGCCTGATGACGGCAACTGGCTCCCTGCCCGTGTGCAGGGAGCCTTGCAGCGTTATCCCTGACGACGCAGGAGTTGCGAGAGATCGGCATCCGGAATGGGGCGACTGAGCAGATAGCCCTGGATGTAGTCGCAGCCTTCCTTGCGCAGGAAAGCGAGGTGACCTTCGGTCTCCACGCCCTCGGCCACCACCGACATGTTCATGCTGTGCGCCATTGCAATAATGGCGCGCGTGATGGCTTCGTCATCGGGACTCTGGCCAATGTCACGGATGAAGGCCTGGTCGATCTTCAGCACGTCAATCGGGAACCGCTTCAGATAGGACAATGACGAATAGCCTGTGCCGAAGTCGTCGAGTGAGATGACGATGCCGCGGCTGCGCAAATCGTTCAGCATGGTCAACACGTTATCGCTGTCTTCCATCAGCGACGATTCCGTGAGCTCAAGTTCCAGCAACGTCGGATCCAGCCCGCTGTTGTCCAGTACTCGCTTCACGACCTGAACCAGATTGCCTTTGCGGACCTGATGCGCCGGAATGTTGACGGACGTCCGGATATCGCCCAGCCCCATTTCCTTCCATTGCTGCGCCTGTCGCGCCGCCTTGTCGAGAACCAGCTCGCCAATCGCGGAAACGAGACCGGTTTCTTCGGCAAGGGGAATGAAGTCGCCCGGGAATAGCAGGCCGAGAGAAGGATGCTGCCACCGGACCAGAGCCTCGACGCCCACAATGCGGTTGGTGCGCAGGTCCATCTTTGGCTGGTAGTGCACGACGAACTCATCGCGGAAAATGGCTTTGCGCAGGCTGGTTTCAAGATTGAGTTGTTCGATGGAGGCGACACGCAGGTCTGCTGTATAGAACTTCGTCGTGTTGCCGCCGAGGCGCTTGGCCTGGTGCATCGCGATGTCGGCATGATTGAGCAGGATCTGCAGCTCGCGGCCGTTTTCCGGGAAGATGGAGATGCCGATGGAGGCGCCGAGCAGCAGTTCGTGTTCGCCGATGCGGAAGGGACGACGCAGCTCGGCAATGATGCGCTCGCACAGATGTTCCAGCGCCGCGCGATCTTCGTAGCGATCGATGATCAGGGTGAACTCGTCGCCACCGATGCGGGAAATGGTGTCAATGGTGCCGTCCACGGAACTGATGCGCTTTGCGGCCTTCTTGAGGAGTTCGTCACCGACTTCATGACCAAGCGTGTCGTTGATCTGCCTGAAGCGGTCCAGGTCGATATACAGCAGCGCGACCTGATGGTTGGCATCGCGTGCGCGAGAGATGGCGGCATGCAACCGGTCGCGGAACAGGTTGCGGTTGGCGAATCCGGTCAGCTTGTCGTAGTTCGACAGATAACGCAGCCGTTCTTCGGCCTCCCGGCGCGCGGTCATGTCGTTGAACAGGCCGATGTAGTGCGTCACCTTTCCGTCTTCGTCGCGAACCGCTGTGAGGTGCAGCCATTGTGGGTAGGCTTCGCCGTTCTTTCGGTAATCAGTGAACTCCCCCTGCCACTCGTCCTGCTCCTGCATGTGCTGCGCGATGGCCAGATAAGTGCCATGGGTGTCCGGGTGGGTGGAGCGTGCTTCGGTAATACGGGCGCCCACGGTCTCGGCTTCGGTATAGCCGGTAATCTGGGTGAAGCCAGGATTGAGGGAGACGAAACGCAGGTCCCGGTCGAGAATGAAGATCGCTTCCGCCGCATGATGGAACACCGAGGCTGACAAGCGCAGGCGTTGCTCCAGCTCCCGCTCCTTCGTGATGTCGCGACGGGTCCCGATCATGCGGATCCCGCGGCCGTCTTCGTTCCACGCGACGACCCGCCCGTTGTCTTCCACCCAGATCCAGTGCCCGCGGCGGTGTCGCATGCGGTACTGCACGTGATAGATGGGTGTGCGCTTGCGCAGATGCAGGACAATGGCCTTCTTCACCAGCGAGTAGTCATCGGCGTGGACCAGCGGCTTCAGGTGGCCCATGAACCCGGTCAGCTCCTTGCTCGAATAGCCCAGCAGTTGCTCGAAGTTCGAGTGATAAATTTCGTCACTGGGCAGGTGCCAGTCCCAGAGGCCAATGCCCGACGCATCAATGGCGAGCGACAGGCGCTCCTGGCTCTGGCGCAGGGCATCATTCAGTGTGGACAGGGCCTGTGTGCGCTCGGTGACTTTGCGCTCCAGGTTGTCATTCATTTCCTGAAGGCGGACTTCAGCGTTCTTGCGGTCGTAGATTTCCAGGGCCAGCTTCTGGTTTATCGCCTCCATCTCGCGCTTGGAGCCTTCGAGAAAGGTGATCAGGTCTTCATTGCGCAGACGCAGGCGAAGGGAGGACAGCGTCGTGCTGTTGATGCTGCGTGCGGTGGCAAGCAGAAAGACCAGGAGCAGGGCACCAATCCCGGCGACGGCCTGGGCGACCGGGGAGGGCTGCAAAAGCGCATAGGCCAACGCCGGCACCAGACTGGTGAGGATGAACGCCAGAAACGAGCGGAACGACGCCGAATAGCAGGCCAGGGCGGCGATACCCTGACTGCCGAGAAGGGCGCCGAACAGGGCCTGCTGGAAGAAGGTGGCGCTGGATTCGGCACCCACTGGAAACGGGGCCGGGTTGAACAGGATGCCTGCGACACCCCAGAACAGTCCGGTGGCGGCGGCTGACAGCGTGACCAGCACGTGGGCACGGCCGGCATCTTCAAGCATATGCCTGCGTACGCGCCATACGACCACGGTGCGTACCAGCATGAATGCAAGGAAAAGTCCCAGCCAGACCTGAAGGTGCAACAGGTTGACCTGCGAGTCGTTCCAGTAGATGGCGACAGTGGCGAGGGCGGAGAGCGTTGAAACAATGATGAACGCCGGCAATTGATCGTAGATCTGCCGGCTTTGCATGATGTCCAGGGCGGGGGTTCGCGTCGCCCTGGCGGCGGGAATACCTTCCAGGCGAGCAGCAAGGCTCTCGCTATCCTGATTCACGGACATACGACATCGTTCCCCTGATTACTTCTTATTATGGAGGGCGTCCGTGTCCACTTCCGGGTATGTCCCGGGCGACTGTTTTCGCAATTCACGCGAAGATAGCACCGTGTTGAACAAATTGTTAACAGAAGGCCGACAAACCGGCTGTTTTGTGACAGCTTCCCGTCCTATCTTGTGACCCCTTGCTCCGGTTCCTTCCGGCTCGGCGCCATCCTCCCCCTTTGTTCAGGGGTAGTGCAAGCCCGGCCCCCTGCTTTCTTGCGGAATTCATGCCATGCAGCATCCTGACCTTACGGCCCGCCTCAACCCGGCGCAGCTGGCCGCTGTCACCTCGGACGCCCAACACCTGCTGGTGCTGGCTGGTGCCGGATCGGGCAAGACCCGTGTCCTGACGACACGGATCGCCTGGTTCTGCCAGGAGCACGGGCTGTCTCCCTGGGCCGTGCTGGCGGTGACTTTCACCAACAAGGCGGCGGCCGAAATGCGCCATCGCCTCGAGCAATTGCTCGGAACCCCTACCCAGAATCTGTGGATCGGTACGTTCCACGGTCTTGCCCACCGGTTCTTGCGCACCCACTGGGCCGACGCCGGACTCCCTCAGAATTTCCAGATCCTTGATGCCGATGACCAGGTGCGGCTGCTGAAGCGCGTCATCCGCGAGCTGGGCCTGGATGAGGACAAGTGGCCAGCCCGACAGGCCGCGTGGTTCATCAATGGTCAGAAGGACGAGGGACAGCGTCCCACGAATATCGCGCATCACGGCGACCTCTTTCTTGCCACCATGGCCCGAATCTATCAGTCCTACGAAGAGGCCTGCGCCCGGGGGGGTACCCTGGACTTTGCCGAGCTTCTGTTACGCAGCCATGACCTCTTCCGCCAGCGGCCCGATATCCTCGCGCATTACCGCGGGCGCTTCCGGCAGGTGCTGGTGGACGAGTTCCAGGACACCAATACGGTTCAGTACGCCTGGTTGCGTCTGTTGGCCGGTGATGCGGGCATGCTGACGGTGGTCGGCGATGACGACCAGTCCATCTATGGCTGGCGCGGCGCGAAAATTGAAAACATCCGCGAATTCCAGCGCGACTTTCCGGACGCGGACATCATTCGCCTCGAACAGAATTACCGCTCCACGGGGACCATCCTGGCGGCGGCGAATGCCGTCATTGCCAACAATTCGGAGCGGATGGGCAAGGAGCTCTGGACGGAGGGAGCAGAAGGTACCCCGGTTCGGCTCTATACCGCCTTCAATGATCTCGACGAAGCGTCCTACGTCGTGCGGGAGATCGAACAGGCCACCAAACGAGGCACATTGCGGCGCGAAATCGCCGTGCTCTATCGCTCCAACGCACAGTCGCGTGTGCTGGAAGAGGCGCTTATCCGCGCGCGCGTGCCGTACCGGATTCACGGAGGCCTGCGCTTCTTCGAGCGGGCGGAAATCAAGAATGCGATGGCCTACCTGCGACTCATCGGCAATCCGCATGATGACACGGCGTTTGAGCGCGTCGTCAACCTGCCGGTCCGCGGTATCGGCGACAAAAGCCTGGAGGCCTTGCGCGGCCTTGCGCGCGAACTCGGCGTATCGCTCTGGGCGGCCGTGCAGAAAGCCGCCGCTGACCGGCTGCTGCCTTCCTCCGCCATCAGCAAGCTGTCGGTATTCATCGACCTGATTCGCGATCTTGAGACAAAGACGGCCGAGGTCCCCCTACATGAGCGCGTCGAGGCGGTTATCCATACGTCCGGGTTGTGGGCGCACCATGAAAAAGAAAAAGGAGAGAAGGGGCTGGCGCGCATCGAGAACCTGAAGGAACTGGTGGCGGCCGCGCGGGAATTCGAGTGGGACGAGGAAGAGGCGCCGACCGCGCTGGCGGCATTCCTCGATCACGCCGCATTGGAGGCGGGGGAGGCCCAGGCCTCCGAGTTCGAGGATGCGGTGCAACTCATGACGCTGCACTCCGCGAAAGGCCTGGAGTTTCCGCTCGTCCTGCTGGTTGGCATGGAGGAGGGACTCTTTCCGCACGAAATGGCCTTGCAGGAAAACAATCTCGAGGAGGAGCGCCGCCTGTGTTACGTGGGGATCACGCGCGCGATGAAGGAGCTTGTGCTGACCTATTCGGAAATCCGTCGGCTGTATGGTGAAGAAAAACACAATGCACCATCACGTTTCATCCGCGAAATTCCGGAGAACCTGTTGCAGCCCGTGCGCGCCGGTATCCAGCACGCCGGCTTTACCTTTCCTTCGGCGGGAATCGCCACCGCACCGAGCCGGTTGGGAGGAAACGAATCGGGCGACGGCAGCTTCCGTCTGGGTCAGGCGGTGCGCCATCCGCGCTTCGGCGACGGCGTCATCCTGAAATTCGAGGGCAATGGCCCCAATGCGCGAATCCAGGTGAACTTTACCGACGTCGGCAGCAAGTGGCTGGTGGCCCAGTATGCACGCCTCGAGGCCGTGTAGGTCTTGCGCCATCGGCACGGGATTGCACCCGGACAGTCAGACGATTTACGTCCAGCTGCCCGGGTGCCGTGCGACGGCAGGAGCGATTGCGCCCCGGTGTGCGACGGTCAGAGTCCGAGATTGATGCCCGACGCATTACCCGTACTGAGATCGGCCGCCGTCGTGACCGGGACAACCCGGTAGCTGAGGGCCGGTGCCGACGAATTCCATACGACGGCGTAGAGGTAATAGACCAGACCGGGGCGCGGCAATGCCACCGAGCCGCCGGGTAATGCCGCAATGCTGTAAGCGCCACCCGCCCCGCCGTTGAGCGCCAGTGTTGTGGTCAGATCCAGTGTCGTGGTGATCATGCCGTCGCGGGACACAACGAGAAAGCCGCGGTCGTAATGACCCGCAAGGGCTTGAGTCACGCTGCCGGAGATGCTGTCGGACGTGGCCAGTGCAGAGTTCACGCTCAATGCGCCGAAGTTGATGGTCACGGGACTGGTGCCCTGTGTCACTGTGCGGGTTGACGAGGAGTAGAGCAGCGCGCTGTTGACGGCCGTGAAGTTGCCGGTGCCTTCGACAGGAGCCTCCGACGTGAAGGTGATCGCGCCGCCACTGCTCCAGTTGCCGGTGTGGAGGTTGCCGGTCGAGAGCGCAAAATCGTCGCTGAACGTGCCCGTGAAGGGGTTCAGCGGATGTATCCGGATTTCATAAGGCGCGGGATCGCTGCTCAGCGTCTGGAAGAAGTTCACCAGACCTCCCGTGGGACTGGCCGCAGGCGACACGTTTGTCGTGTACTCCGTTCCCAGCGGAATGGCGAGCGGCGTGGACTGCACGACCGCCGCGTTAGTTGTTCCGTCACTGCTTCGCGTCACCTGCACGCCCTTGACGATAAGCGTTTCCATGTTGCGGCCACGGATCACGACATCCAGATTGCGCGTGGACTGGCCAACGGGAATGGGAAGGGGATAGAGACGGAAGCTGCCGTCCGGCTTCAGCGACGTGGCACGCACCATATAGTGCCGGCTGCCATCCTGAGTGACATCCTCGGCCTTGATGATCACGTTCCATGCACCGCTGGCATTGGTCGGGTAAAGCGCGGTGGTGTCGAGTTGGCCAGTGATGGCGCCCGCGTTGTCGAGATCGTAGTAGTGCAGTTGCGGCGCCAGCGTGAACGCGGTGGTGGTTCCCCGCACAAACTTGAGGATGTCGTCGTCCAGGTTGAAGTCCACGGCCAGGTGCAGCGGCGTGGAGGCGGCGACCTGGAACTGGCCATGAAGGACGATGCCCTTCTCGGGACGCGCAACTTCCAGCGGCGCCTGGTGGCTGCCGGTTCCGTCCGTATAGTCGACTTCATCGTTCCAGGTCAGCGACTGACCGGACGCGGATGCGGTGAGCGTGTCGAAGGGGCCGGCGAGCATGAGGCGGATCTGCTGATACCGTCCTTCCGGCAGGGAGAGGCTGCTGAAGATCGAACTCATGGCGCCGTTGTTCAGTGCCGCGAGATCCAGCGTCACCGGCTGGGGGAGCTGGAAGGTAAGCCAGCCGCCCGCATCGGCCGTGGCTGTATCGGAGGTGTGAAAGCGGATGGCTTTGACGGTCACCCACACCTTGTCGAAATCGCTGGAAGGGGCATCCGTGAACGACACGTTCACAGTGCCGGTCGGTGTAGTGCTGTTGCCGCCTCCGCCACACCCTGTCAGCGCCACAAGCGCCGCGAACAGGATGGCCCCCCCGGTTTTCTGCATGACTGGCCAATTCCGCATGATGAATCTCCCTTTTGTTGTACGGCAGAGTTGATGGAAGGGAACAACGCCAGCGGCGGCACATGGTTTACCAGCGCCATGGAGGTGACGACCGGTGGTTGGAATCACTTTCCCAGAGGATTACGCGGGACAGGCATCGGCGGGTACGGACCGGGGCTTGCCCTCGTCATCGATGGCTACGTAGGTGAACTGCCCCTCGGTGACCTTGCGGGGCGGCCGGCAGGGGTCGGCGGTTTCCCAGACCTCGATGAGGATTCGCAGCGAGGTCGTGCCAACGCGCAGTAGCTCCGTATAGCAGGAGAGGACATCGCCGATATGCACGGGCTCGTGGAAGACCATGCTGTCGATGGCAATGGTGGTGATGCGGCCGTGGGCGCGACGACGCGCATGCACCGCGCCGGCCAGGTCCATCTGGGAAACGAGCCATCCGCCAAAAATGTCGCCGTTCCAGTTGGTATCGGCCGGCATGGCAATGGTCTGCAGGGAAATGACACCGCGTGGGAGGGTGACGTCGGGCGTGGGGCTGGGCATGGGGCACTCCTGATGGGTAGTGCCCGGTTTATAGCAGAGCGATGGGGTCGGGCCGCAATGCGATGGCGTTGGACAGCGTCAGCGCCGGGTTGGCTGGTACGGGCGGTGCGTGCTGCGACGCTGCATCAGGCCTCGCGCGGGACGGGCCGGGTGCGCCCGTTATCGTCGATGGCAACGAAGGTGAAGAGTCCTTCGGTCAGCTTGGTCTGGTGACCGCTCAGGTCATCGGTTTCCCAGACTTCCACCATGATCTTCATTGATGACCGGCCAATCGTCAGGATCTCCGTGTAACAGCCGATGATGTCGCCGATTTTCACCGGGCGCAGGAAGACCATGGCGTCGATCGCGACCGTGGCCACCCGGCCACGGGCCTGCTTGCGGGCGGCGACGCCGGCGGCCAGGTCCATTTGCGACACCAGCCAGCCACCAAAAATGTCGCCATTGGCATTGGCGTCCTTGGGCATGGCAATGGTCTGCAAGCTGAGGGTACCCCGGGGGGAGGGCATGGTATCGGTGGGTTTGTGGCTCATGGCTACCTCGGCAGATGTAGAGGTAAGTATGGGAGTCCCTCGCCCGAAAGTCAGGATGACCGGGCATTTCCGGTTCACGAAATGGTCAACTTGGGAGAGTAACCTGCTGGCGCCCGCTACGGGGAAGAGGAGGCAGCAGAGCCTGCCGGAGCCGGTGACCCGGCGCGAAGGCACCCTGCTGCGGCTGGCTGTGGGGCCCCATTCGAGTAACATACATATTTCTGAAATATTTCTGAAATAGCATGATCGCCTTTTGGGATGGGCGACCCTTCCCGGTTGAGCCGCCTGTGGTTTTGTGGATTCCCACGACTGCGGTCCATCCGGAAGACCGCTTTCCCGGCCGGCCTGCCCCGCGTGGCAGCGGGCTTTCCCGGAACGCCGTTGGCGCCCGCGCCGGGAACCTGTGCGCAAGCATTGAGCCCGGCGGCCCGGGAGCAGAGAATCGAGACCACATCATGAGCCTAGAGATGGAAACCGCGACCGTGAACGAACAGCAGAAGCCTGGACCGGCCTCGGCCCCTGCGCAGGAAGCGCCCACCCATGCCATGAATATCGGTTCCCTGGGGCGGGACAGCCGGGCACGGCGCGTCGAGGATGAGGACATCTGCCTGGAGGCGCGCAACCTCGACCTCTTCTATCGGGACAAGCAGGCTCTTTTTGGCGTGAACATGGTCATTCCGCGCAAGCGGGTGACGGCCTTCATCGGCCCCTCCGGGTGTGGCAAGTCAACGCTGCTGCGCAGCTTCAACCGCATGAATGATCTCGTTGACGGCTGTCGCATCGAGGGCGAAATCCTTCTGGACGGAAACAACATCTTCGACCGGTCGGTAGACATCACGGCACTTCGCCGTCGTGTGGGCATGGTCTTCCAGAAGCCGAACCCGTTTCCCAAGTCGATTTACGAAAATGTTGCCTACGGCTTGCGACTCGGCGGGGAGAACCGCAAGCGCGTGCTGGACGAGATTGTCGAAAAGTCGCTGCGGGGCGCGGCGCTGTGGGACGAGGTCAAGGATCGTCTGCACGATTCTGCACTCGGCCTCTCGGGCGGCCAGCAACAGCGTCTGGTCATTGCCCGTGCGATCGCCATCGAGCCGGAAGTATTGTTGCTGGACGAGCCCGCATCGGCGCTGGACCCGATCTCCACCCTCAAGATCGAAGAACTGATTCACGACCTGAAGGACCGCTTCACGATTGCCATCGTGACGCACAACATGCAGCAGGCGGCGCGTGTTTCCGATTACACCGCGTTCATGTACCTGGGCAAACTGATTGAATTCGGTGATACCGATACGCTCTTCACCAATCCCAGCAACAAGCAGACGGAAGACTACATTACCGGTCGTTACGGCTGAGGGAGCGGAGTCCGCCGGACCGGTCCTGCCGGCGGTGTACGGATGCAGTGTGGGGAGAGGCCGGCCGGAACGGGCTGGCGAAAAAGAATGACGATCAACGTGTTGGCGGAAGAGCTTCCTCGCCACACCGATCGAGCCGCGATGGCGACCGTACAGGCCGCCCGGAGATCACGAGCATGATTAAAGACGATTACGGCCATCACATTTCGCAGCAATTCAATGCCGAGCTGGAAGAGGTACGCAGCCACTTCCTGACCATGGGTGGCCAGGTCGAGAAGCAGGTCATCGACGCCGTTACGTCACTTCTGGACGGCAACTCGGCACTTGCCGAGGCGGTGCAGCGCAATGATCAACAGATCAATGCAATGGAGACGCAGATCGACGAAGAAGTCGTCCGCATTCTGGCGCGTCGACAGCCTGCCGCGTCCGATTTGCGCTTTCTGATTGCCATTGGCAAGTCGCTCACGGATCTCGAGCGCATTGGTGACGAGGCGGCCAAGGTGGCGCGCAATGCTGTTGCGCTGGTCGAAGAGGGACAGGCGCCGCGTGGCTATGTCGAGGCCCGTCATATCGGCAATCAGGTGCGTGCCATGCTGCACGATGCCCTGGATGCCTTCGCGCGGTTCGACGCCGACCTGGCGTTCCAGGTCATGCAGGCGGACAGTGCAATCGACACCGAATACAAGACGGCGATGCGGGCGCTCATGACGTACATGATGGAAGATCCGCGCTCCATTTCGCGCGTCATGAACGTGATCTGGGTCCTGCGTTCGCTGGAGCGCATTGGCGATCATGCCCGCAACATTTCCGAGCAGCTGATTTTCCTGGTGAAAGGAGCGGACGTTCGCCATACCAGCTACGAGCAGGTGCGCCAGCGACTCGACAAGAAATGACGGCGCGGGCTGTGTGCCCGTCATGACAAAAAATGAAAGAGGCCGCGGATGCGGCCTCTTTCATTCAGGGCGGTGACGGATGCAGATTCATGTGCAGTGGCTCGCCCGGGAAAAGACGGCCCGTCAGCCGGCGTTTGTGGTTCGCTGCAGCTCCCGCAGGAGCCGGTCGAGAAAAAGGCTGCGGACCGGTGGAGCGACCTTTTCGGCTGGGTAACAACGTACAACGCCGATGTGGTCGATGCCAGGCTCGCGGGGATAGGCGACGTTTTCCAGGTGCGTGTCGGGGGATTCGGCGCGGGCCAGGTTCATGGGCGCGAACGGGTCGGTTCCCAGCAGGTCGCCCGACGCAAAATAATTCAGGCACTGTCGGACATTGGCCGGAATGCGGCGAGGATTGGCGCCAATTTGCGGCCAATACAATCGCCCGGCGCCGCCTGCTGCAATCGTCACAAGGAGGGCGACAGGAACCTGACGTCGGGCCAGTTCATGCGCCACCTTGACGGCCTGAAAGCCTCCCTGGCTATAGCCAACGAGCACGATGCGGCGATCACGATCCGCTGCTTCGTGCATGGCGTCCGCGATGGACGCGGGACGGCGGTGATTGCTGTACAAGGTGGTATCAGGGTAGCCCGCTTCGCGCAGGAAGCGGAGCAGGTGGCGTTCCATGTGGCGGCCCGCCGCCAGGCCATGCACAAGTCCGATGCGCGGCCCGCTGTAATCCGGCGAGGTAGTGGCGATCCAGTGCGCAGGGTTCTGCATGGCGGGCCCGACTCGTTCCTGAATCATTTCATCAGGTGGTTCGCATACTGCTCGCGCAGTGGAACCTTGTGCAGTTTTCCGGTTGCAGTATGCGGCAGGTCGGGAACGAAGATGACGTCGTCAGGAATCCAGAATCGGGCAATATGCTGGCTGACAAAGGCCAGGATTTCTTCCTTCGTGGCCGACGCGTTGTCCTTCAGCACGATCAGCAGCAGCGGGCGTTCGTCCCATTTTGGATGCGGTACGCCGATCACGCAGGCTTCCTTCACGGCTGGGTGGCCAACCGCCACGTTCTCCAGGTCGATGGAGCTGATCCATTCCCCGCCGGATTTGATGACATCCTTGCGCCGGTCGACGATCTGCATGTAGTTGTCAGGGTCCAGCGTTGCCACGTCGCCGGTGTCGAACCAGCCGTCTGCGAGTACCTGCGCGTCATGATGGAAATATCCGCGGCTGATCCACGGGCCGCGGATCAGGAGGCGGCCAAACGCCTTGCCGTCGCGCGGCAATTCATTGCCGTCGTCATCGACAATCGTGAGTTCAACGCCGTAAATGGGGCGTCCCTGCTTCAGCTGCCGCTTGTAGCGTTCCTCTTTCGGCAGAGCCATGAGCTCGCTGGTGGGTGCGTTGACCGTACCGAGGGGACTTGTCTCCGTCATGCCCCATGCGTGGATGAGGAATACATCGTGCTTTTCGTCAAATGCCCGGATCATGGACAGTGGCGCAGCGGATCCGCCCACCACGGCATACTTTACGCTGTCGAGCGTACGCCCGATTTGTTCGAGGTAATTGAGCAGGCCCAGCCAGACGGTCGGCACACCCAGCAGCAGCGTGGCTTTCTCGCTGTCGATCAATTCAAAGAGGTTCTTGCCATCGAGTCCGGGACCGGGAAGCACCAGTTTGGCACCGGACATGGCGGCGCTGTAGGGAATGCCCCAGGCGTTGACGTGGAACATGGGAACGACCGGCAGGATGACCGTGTCCCGGCCGATATCGAGCGCGCCGCGATGCAGGCTGGCGATGGCGTGCAGCACCGTCGAGCGGTGGGTATACAACACGCCTTTGGGATTGCCCGTGGTGCCGGACGTGTAGCACAGCGAGCTGGCTGTGCGTTCGTCAAATTCCGGCCAGTTGAAGCGGGGCGATTCCGGCGCAATCAGGTCCTCATAACAAACGAGGTCGCTGCGGCCGGCCGGCATGGCATTCCTTTCGCACAATACGACGACCTTTTCGACGGTCTTCAATTGCGAACGCAATGCATCAACGAGCGGCAGGAAGGTGAGGTCCACGAACAGGGCGCGGTCTTCGGCATGGCTGGCGATCCACGCCACCTGCTCCGGAAAGAGCCGGGGATTGATGGTGTGCAACACCATGCCGGAGCCGGACACGCCGAAGTACAGCTCCATGTGGCGATAGGTATTCCAGGCCAGCGTTGCGATCCGGTCGCCCGGTTTCATGCCGAGCCGGGCCAGTGCATTGGCGACGCGCGCCGAGCGCTCGCCAATCATGCGCCAGTTGGTGCGGTGAATGTCGCCTTCCACGCGGCGCGTAATGATTTCCGCCTCCGGATGGCTTTGCGTGGCAAACGTCAGCAGGCTCGAAATGAGCAGGGGGCGATCCATCATCAGGCCAAGCATGGCGCATCTCCGTCGGGCCGGCTAAGCCGGTCTGGTTATTTAAAAGCCCTGATCATAAGCACCGACCCGGGAGCTGAGAAGGTCGACGCAGGAATTTTGACGGAGGGACTGAATCAGGCCCGAACGGCAGGATTACGGTTGTCGGCCACGACGTGACCCCGAGTCATGCCGATGGGGCCGCGCAGGAGTGGGCGTGGGCCAGAGCGTCAGGGGGTTGCGATTGCAGGGCGACGCCTCTTGTGCGTCTCACGTTGCCTGATTCATCGCGATGCGAGGCGCGGCCGCCAATCGCGCGAACCGGTCAGCGGATGGCGAGCTTGCCCGGGAATACGCAGGTGAAGGTCGAGCCCTTGCCGAACGAGGACTGAATGTCGAGACGCGCCTGGTGGTCGATCAGGACGTGCTTGACGATGGCGAGACCAAGGCCGGTACCGCCGGTAGCGGTGGAGCGGGCTTCGTCGGTTCGGTAGAAGCGCTCCGTAAGGCGGGGAATGTGGCGGGCGTCAATGCCGAGTCCATTGTCTTGCACACTGAAGTAAACGTGGCTGGCATCGCTCCACCAACGCATGTGGATACGGCCGCCTGCCTGAGTATATTTCACGGCATTGGTCACCAGATTCGAGAACGCACTGCGCAGTTCGTCCTCGCGCCCGAGCAGGCGAAGCGTGTCGTCGCACTCGAGGGTGACTTCCTGGTGCTTTTCCATGCCGAAGGCGATGGCCTCGTTCTTCAACTGCGCCAGCAACGGGGGCACATTGACCACGCGGGGTTCCTGCTTGCGGGAATCATTTTCCAGGCGGGACAGCAGGAGCAGATCGTTGACCAGATTGTTCATGCGCTGCGCCTGGGCGTCCATTTGCTGCAGCGCGCGCTGCCAGCGTCCGTCGACCCCTTCCTGCTGGGCCAGCAGCGTTTCAAGATATCCCGTCAGCACGGTGAGCGGTGTGCGCAATTCGTGCGAGACATTCGCGACGAAATCCTTGCGCATTTGCTCCAGGTTATGAAGGCGGGTTATGTCTGCCACGATCATCAGGCGTTCATTGCTGCCGAAGCGCGTGAGATTGAATTGCAGTTGCCGTGCGGGATGGATGATCGACGGTAGCTGCAGAGCCTCATCGTACGGCCCCTGTTCGAAATAGCGGATGAACGAGGGATCGCGAATCAGGTTGGTGACCGGCTGGCCAAGGTCGGTGGCCATGCGCAGGCCCAGCAGTTTTTCGGCGGCGGGATTCCACCACTCCAGATTGCCGTGACCGTCGACCAGGACAACGGCTTCCTTGAGGGCGGCGACCGATGTGCGGGCGCGTTCGATGATGCCGCGCAGGTTGGCCTGGGCACGTTGCTCGTCGCGACGCAGGGCATGAATGCCGTCGAAGATTTCACCCCATGCGCCGGTGGCGGCCGGCAGCTCGGCATCCGGGTCACCCTTGAGCCAGCGTTGCAGACGCTCCACCTGGCGAAGATGGAGAATGATGTACGCCAGGAAACCGGCGGCAAAGGACCAGCCTGGGTGACCGGTAAAAAAGCCGAGCAGGGCGGAGGCCGACAGGAAATACAGGAGGCGCGCGGCCTCCTGCTTCATCAATTCACTCACGGGCGTTGCTCCTCGCCAACAGTCTCGTACCGGATGATCGGCGCGAGTGACTGGAGTAAGGGTCGGTGGCGAGAATCACGCAACATGGAGGTGACCTGGAAAATTCGACGTGCGTTCAGCTCTCGGCCTGCAGGCGCGCGCTGTCGACCTTCGTGGAAAAGCGGTAACCCGTGCCGCGTACCGTCTGGATGAAACGGTCATAGCCCCAGGGCTCCAGCGCCTTGCGCAGCCGCCGGATATGGACGTCGATGGTACGGTCTTCGACATAGACGTTGCCACCCCAGACCTGGTCGAGCATCTGCGTGCGGGAGTAGGCGCGTTCCGGATGGCTCATGAAAAAAGCCAGCATGCGGTATTCGGTGGGACCCATGTCGACCGGCTGCTCGTCCGCGGTCACGCGCTGGCTGACCGGATCAAGTTTCAGGCCTTCCGCTTCCAGTGTTTTCTCGGCCGTCAGGCTCGACGTGCGGCGCAGGACGGCGCGAATACGGGAGATGAGCTCGCGGGTGGAGAACGGTTTGGTGATGTAGTCGTCAGCGCCGGCGTCGAGGCCCTGGATCTTGTTGTCCTCTTCGCCGCGTGCCGTCAGCATGATGACGGGGATTTCGCGCGTGTTGTCGTCGCGCTTGAGGCGACGCGCCAGCTCGATCCCGCTCATGCCGGGCAACATCCAGTCGAGAAGGATCAGGGACGGGCGCTGGTCCACGATCAGATGGTGCGCCGCAAGGGCGTCTTCCGCCTGAAGGCAGTCGAAACCTGCCAGCTCCAGCGCGATGGTGATCATTTCGCGGATGGCCGCTTCGTCGTCGACGATGAGGATGCGTTCCTGTGTCATCGGCCTTGGCCCTTACGGCTCGTTGTCATGATCAGACTATTACAACGGGCGGACGTTAAGGAAATATTACAGGCAGATGACGGGGCAGGCGGCGACAGACGGCGAATGACGCCCGCTGTCGCAAGAGCGGCCTGATGTCGCAGTGACCTGTCAGTGCGCTACTGGAAGGGTTCGCAGGAGATAAGCAAGGAATACACCGGCAAAGATGACGGCGCCAACCCAGTGGTTGTGCAGGAAGGCCTGCAGGCAGGGACCGGGCTCGCGGTTCACCGCCAGGCGAAACTCCCACGCGAACAGCACCCCGGCGGCCAGCAAGGCAACCAGGAAGGGCCAGCCCAGGTCGAGGCGTCCGCCCAACATCCACAGGGCCAGCAGGAATAGTCCCTGAAGCGACCCGATGATCATCAAGTCCATGTCGCCGAAGAGGATGGCAGTGGATTTGATGCCGGCGCGCACGTCATCGTCGCGGTCGGCCATCGCGTAGTACGTGTCGTAGGCCACTGTCCAGCAAAGGTTGCCGGCGAAGATCAGCCAGCATTCCGGACCCGGTGTTTTGCCCTGGGCGACGAACGCCATGGGAATGCCCCAGGAGAAGGCGGCCCCGAGCACGATCTGCGGCAAATGCGTGAATCGCTTCATGAAGGGATACATCGTGGCCAAGCCGACCGCGCCCAGCGACCAGTAGAAGGTGGCCCGATTCAGAAAAAGCAGAAGCGACGCCGCGAGTGCGAGAAGCACGATGAAAAAAACGGCGGCTTCTCTGGCGCGAATGCGTCCGCTCGCGAGGGGACGTTCCCGCGTCCGCGCCACCTGGCCGTCGAGGTTGCGGTCGGCAAGGTCGTTGATGACGCAGCCGGCCGCGCGCATCAGCACGACGCCCAGCGCAAACACCGCGATGATCGTCAGCGGCGGACGTCCGTCGCCCGCGATGTAGACGGCCCACAAGGTGGGCCACAGCAATAGCCAGATGCCGATGGGACGATCGAACCGCGCCAGAGTGAGGAAGTCGGGCAATCGGGGAAAGCGCGCCAACAGCGGGGCGGTGAGGGAGTGGGACATGGCCGGAATAAAGAATCGAAAGTGTGTCGCCAGTTTAACCGGGGGAGATCGCGCGCGAAATCGTGACGGATGGTAAACGCTCGGGATGAATTGCAGCGAAATTACCCCATTTGGGGAGTTGTTGGCGCGCGTTGGCTTGGTAGCCTGCAATCTTGCTCATGTGCATTCGCAGCAGGGACGTGCCGGCCAGCATTGGTGCCTGGCGAGGGAATCGCCGCGGGAGTGCATGAACATTATGTGCCGGCCAATGGCCGCCGGCCTCTTGTCCCTGGTCCAGCTTCCATGCACCAGGCAGGGAATGGAGTTGATGGTTCGCGCCCTTCGGGGCGCGTTTTTTTGCCTGGCAATCAGCGAATGTGCTGGAAATCGACCGTCAGGCCCATCAGGAATCGCATCAGCTCCGCCTGCGAGCGTTCGCCTGTCTTGGCGTAGATGTCTTTCATGTAGGTCCGGACCGAGCTCAGGGACAATCCGCACGATTCG
>DASSUO010000291.1:0-10767 GCA_035706925.1 Moraxellaceae bacterium | reverse complement strand
CCATCATCGCCGGCCTGCAGGCCGCCTTCGAGGCCCCCAAGAGCAAGGCCGTGGTGCTGCGCATCAACAGTCCGGGCGGCAGCCCCGTGCAATCGGCTTATGTATATGACGAGATCCGCCGGCTGCGCGGTTTGCACAAGGACAAGAAAGTCTATGCGGTCATTACCGACATGGGTGCCAGTGGCGCCTACTACATTGCGTCGGCGGCGGATCAGATCTACGTGAATCCGGGCAGCCTGGTGGGTTCCATCGGGGTCATCATGCAGGGTTTCGGTGTCGAGGGCCTGATGCAGAAGCTGGGTGTCGAAAACCGTACGCTGACGGCCGGCGAACACAAGGCAATCCTGAGTCCCTTCAGCCCCATGAAGCCTGATGAGGTGGCGCATGTGAACCGCCTTCTTGAGGAGGTTCACCAGCAGTTCATTGCGGCAGTAAAGCAGGGGCGTGGCCAGCGCCTGAAAGATGATCCGCAAATGTTCAGTGGTCTTTTCTGGACGGGCCAGCAGGCGGTGGAGCTGGGACTGGCGGATGGATTCGGCTCGGTTGACTCGGTGGCACGCACGGTAGTGCAGGCGGAGCACGTGGTCGACTACAGCGAGCATCCGGATGCGCTGGGAGGCTTGATCCGCAAGCTGGGCACCAGCATGGGTGATGCGGTGGCAGCCAGGCTGTCCCTGTCAGCGCCGGCCCTGCGCTGAAGCGGTGTGTTTCCCTCTGCGTAAAAACAAAAACGCCCCTTGTCGGGGCGTTTTTGTTTTCTCTGCCGGCGGCTCAGTACTTGATCGGGTGTCGCGCTTCCGGGCGGGGGAGCGGGCTTGCCAATTCCCTGAAGAGGATGACGAGTCGGCGCAGTATGAGCAGGGCGCCGGCGCCTCCGACGCCATAGAGGAGTGCTGTCCCGCCATGAAGGCGGTCGCCGAAATGGACCGCGAAAAACATGCAGGCCAGTACGAGCGTCAATGTGGATGCGAGGCGGAACAGGGCAGATGCGGCCTTGTTGGCAGAGGGAATCGTCGAATGGCTCATGGCGTTACTCCTTGTCATGAATAGTCGAACGCTAGCCCCGTTGCTTTGCGGAAATATGACCAAAGTCGTAGGGGCTGGCGAAGCATGATCTGCAACGCCCGTGCCGCAAGGGTGGATACTGTCAGGGAAGTAACAGCCCCTCGTTTAGGAGCAGGTCCGTCAATGCCATCAGTGGCAACCCGACGAGTGTGTTCGGGTCGCGACCTTCAAAGGCATGAAAGAGCGTGATGCCAAGTCCTTCTGCCTTGAAGCTGCCGGCGCAACCCCAGGGTTCGTCCCGCTCGACATACCGGGCAATGGTTGCGGCATCGAGTGTGCGGAACTGGACGGCATATTCCTCCTGCAGCACCTGGCAATGTCCGCTGGACGTATTCAGCAGGCACAGCCCGGTGTGAAAGGTCACCCGCCGTCCGGAAAGTCGGGCCAGCTGCGCCCGTGCACGGTCGGCGGTTCCGGGCTTGCCCAGGATCTCGTTGTCGAGCGTGAGGGCCTGGTCGGAACCGATCACCAGGTGGTTGGGGCAGGCATCGGCCAATGCCCGTGCCTTGGCCTCCGAAAGTCGCTGCACCAGTTCGGTCACCGGCTCCCCGGGGTGGGGCGTTTCGTCAATATCCGGGCTGGCCGTCCGGAAGGGTAGGCCGAGGCGATCCAGCAGCTGGCGGCGGGCGGGGGAGGAGGAAGCAAGCAGCAGGGGCAGGGGCGCAGAGGTCATGATGGGGTCTGGTGGGTCGGGGCCCCAGAGTATCTGAAAAACAAGGCTTTTTTCTTTTGACACACTCAGGCTCCGTCCGTATCATCGCGCGCCTATGTCATTCGGTACCCTGCCTCAGCATATTGATGTCCAGAAATGGGCAGACCGTGAAGCGGTGATCGAGCAGATCAACCCGCTGCGTGCGTTTGCACGCCTGGTGGAGGGAGCCGTCGACGACGAGGGCGAAGTGACGGTCAATGTCCGTCTGCATCGCGATGCGCAAGGACTCTTCGTGGTGGAAGGCCGTCTGGCCACCGCCGTGAAGCTGACTTGCCAGCGCTGCCTTGAGCCTGTGGTCACTCCGCTTGAGGCGGACGTCCATCTCTGGCTCCTGCGCAGTGAAGAGCAGGCAGATCGCCTGCCGGACGATGCAGATTACCTGGTGCTCGACGACGAAGGTGGAATTGACCTCGCCGCGGCACTGGAGGATGAGCTGATCCTGGCGCTGCCGCTGGTTCCCGCGCACGAGGTGTGCGAGACCTTGCAGGTAGAGTCGAGCGACGCCAACGAAGTGACCGACGCGCCCGCGCGTCCCAATCCGTTTCAGGTGCTGGCCTCCTTGAAGGGTCAGTCCGGAAAAGAGTAACCAACGAATCAGTGCCGGAGTAAACCATGGCCGTTCAACAGAATCGCAAGAGCCGTTCCCGTCGCGACATGCGTCGTTCGCATGACGCCCTGACCGGCCCCACCCTGTCGGTGGACCAGGAGTCCGGCGAAGTGCATCGTCGTCACCACGTGACCAAAGACGGCCTGTATCGTGGCCGCCAGCTGTTTGCGAGCAAGGACGAAGAATAAGTCGTCACTTCTATGAGCATCGCGATCGCCGTCGATGCCATGGGCGGGGACTTCGGTCCCCGCGTCACGGTTCCCGCCTCGCTGGCGGTTCTGCGTGAACAGCCCCTGCTTCGCCTGACGCTGGTCGGCGACGAAGCACAGATCTCTCCCTTCCTCTCCCGGCTTTCAGTCGCGGAGCGTTCGCGCGTGTCTGTCGTTCACACGACCGAAGTCGTCACCATGGATGACAAGGTAGCGGTGGCGCTGCGCCAGAAAAAGCAGTCTTCCATGCGCCTCGCCATCAATCTCGTCCACGAGAAGTCGGTGCAGGCCTGTGTGTCCGCGGGAAATACCGGCGCACTGATGGCAGTGAGCCGCTTCGTCCTCAAGACCCACGCCAATATCGATCGACCTGCCATTCTCACGGCATTGCCGACCACCACCGGTCACGTCCACATGCTCGATCTCGGCGCGAATGTCGACTCGCAGCCCGAGCATCTGCTGCAATTTGCGCAGATGGGCTCGGTCGTGGCCGAGGCACTCGACGGTATCGAGCGCCCGCGAGTCGGCCTGCTCAACATCGGCGAGGAAGAGATCAAGGGTAACGATCTCATCAAGCGTACCGATGAACTGTTGAAGGCCTCGGGTCTCAACTACATCGGCTACGTCGAGGGCGACGGCATGTTCAAGGGACATGCCGATGTCGTGGTGTGCGACGGCTTTGTCGGCAACGTTGCGCTCAAGGCTTCCGAGGGTGTGGCCAAGATGCTGGCCGGCTTCATCAAGGAAGAGATCGGGCGTAATTGGCTTACCCGCATTGCCGGCATGTTGGCGGTGCCTGTGTGGAATGGCCTGCGCAAGCGCATGGACCCGGGTCGCTACAATGGCGCGAGCCTGGTGGGGTTGACCGGCATCGTGATCAAGAGTCACGGCGGTGCCGAAGTGGCGTCGTTCGCGCATGCGGTCCGCGTGGCCATCAAGGAAGTCGAAAAGAATGTACCGGCGCTGATCGAATCGCGCCTCGGTGCTGCCGCGAACGTCGGTGGCCCGGCGGAGCCGACAGCCGAATAACTGGCGGCGGGCCTTGGCTGGCCTGTTGCCCCGATGAGGAACAAAGGATGTCCAGACTCGCTTTCGTATTTCCCGGACAGGGTTCCCAGAGCCTCGGCATGCTGGCCGATCTGTCTGCATCCCATGCATCCATCCGCGCCACGTTTGATGAAGCGTCGTCTGCGCTTGGTCGCGACATGTGGGCACTGGCCCAGACGGGCCCCGAGGACGAACTCAATCGCACCGAAAATACCCAGCCTGTTCTCCTGACCGCCGGAGTAGCCGTATTCCGTGCCTGGCAGGCCGCGGGGGGGCGTCAGCCTGATTTCCTGGCCGGGCATTCGCTGGGCGAATACACGGCGCTGGTGTGTGCCGGGTCGCTGTCGCTGGCTGACGGAGCGCGCCTCGTCGCCGAGCGCGGTCGCCTCATGCAGCAGGCGGTGCCAGCAGGCGAGGGGGCCATGGCAGCGATTCTGGGTCTCGACGATGACGTCGTGCGGCAATGTTGTCTTGACGCGTCGTCGGCGGGAGTAGTCGAGGCCGTCAACTTCAATGCACCGGGTCAGGTCGTGATTGCAGGCGCCACGGTGGCGGTGGCTGCGGCGATCGAAAAGCTGAAGGCCGCCGGTGCCAAGCGCGCGTTGCCGCTGCCTGTCAGCGTCCCTTCCCATTGCGCACTCATGAAGCCGGCGGCAGAGAAGCTCCGGTCGTCCCTCGCAGCGGTTCCCTTTAACATGCCTGCCATACCGGTGGTGCAGAATGTCGCTGCCCGCGTCGAGTCCGGTCCGGATGCCGTGCGGGATGCCCTGATTCGCCAGCTCTACAGCCCGGTGCTGTGGGTGAAGACTGTCGAGACCCTGGCGCATGAGGGGGTGACCCGTGCGCTGGAATGCGGTCCTGGCAAGGTGCTCTGTGGCCTCAACAAGCGCATTGTGAAGGATCTGGATTGCGCCTCGCTCGAGAATGCCGACAGCTTCGCCACTGCGCTGGCATCGTGACGGGCTGATCCCGTCGTAAAAAAGGAGAAGAACACATGTCCCTGGCAGGAAAGATTGCCCTGGTTACCGGCGCCAGCCGTGGCATCGGCAAGGCCATTGCCCTTGAGCTGGCGGGTCGCGGCGCCACCGTGGTCGGCACCGCCACGACAGCCGCTGGCGCTGAAGGGATTTCTGCCTACCTCAAGGAGGCGGGCAATTCAGGTCGTGGCTACGCCCTGGATGTCGCAGATCCTGCTTCCATCGACGCCACTCTGGCGGCCATTGTTGCCGATGTCGGTGCGCCCCTGATCCTCGTGAACAATGCCGGCATTACCCGTGACAACCTCATGCTGCGCATGAAGGACGACGAGTGGGATGCCGTGATCAACACCAACCTCAATTCCATCTTCCGGATGAGCAAGGCCTGCCTGAAGGCCATGACGAAGGAGCGCTGGGGTCGCATCATCAGCATCAGCTCTGTGGTGGGTTCCAGCGGAAATCCGGGGCAGGCCAACTACGCCGCCGCCAAAGCCGGCCTCGAGGGCTTCTCCCGGGCGCTGGCGAGGGAAATCGGATCGCGCAACATTACGGTCAATGCCGTGGCCCCCGGGTTCATCGCTACCGACATGACACATGTGCTGCCGGAAGAGCAGAAAGAAAAGCTGCTGGCCTCCATTCCGGCCGGCCGCCTTGGCCAGCCGGAGGAAATTGCGGCGGCCGTGGGTTTCCTGGCCTCCCCCGAGGCCGCCTACATTACTGGCGTCACGCTCCACGTGAATGGCGGTATGTATATGGAATGACAGGATTTTTTCCTGTTTTGACGACTGCAACAAACCCTTACCTTTGCCGGTTCCGCCAGCTTGCCTCCCCTCGGGGGCTCCCATAAACTAGCGCGGGTTCCGGCAAGGACCGACCACCTGAGGAGAAAAAGCGTGAGCACTATTGAAGAACGGGTCAAGAAAATCGTCGCCGAGCAGCTGGGCGTGAAGCTGGAAGATGTGACCAGCGAAGCCTCTTTCGTGGATGATCTTGGCGCCGACTCGCTCGACACCGTTGAACTGGTGATGGCCCTGGAAGAGGAATTCGAACTCGAGATTCCTGACGAAGAAGCCGAGAAGATCAGCACGGTGCAGAACGCCATCGATTACATCGTCGCCAACAGCAAGTAATCGCTGTTGCCGAAAAAGCCGCAGTCCTGCGTTTCATGGGGGCTGCGGCTTTTGCACATCTGGCGTCCGATTTTTTCGGGCGTGTACTTGCGCGGTATGGGTTGTCACGACAAAGTGGCGGCATGAGCGGCCCTCAGGGCCAGGCAGTTGAATCGAGGAGTTGAAATGGCACGTCGTCGCGTCGTCATCACCGGAATGGGCATGCTCACGCCCTTGGGCAATTCCGTGCAATCCACCTGGGAGGGCATCGTTGCCGGCAAGAGCGGCATCTCGATGATCGATCACTTCGACACCACCAATTACCCCACACGATTTGCCGGACTCATCCGCGATTTCGATGTTGAGCCCTACATGCCCGCCAAGGATGCGCGTCGCCTCGACGAATGCATCCAGTACGGCCTGGCGGCCGGCATGCAGGCGTTCAAGGATGCCGGTATCGAGGTGAACGAGACCAACGCGCACCGGATCGGTGTCGCAGCGGGCTCCGGCATCGGTGGCCTCACATCCATTGAACGCAATCATGAAGCCCTGCAGGAGGGTGGACCACGCAAGGTCTCGCCGTTCTTTGTACCGGGCTCCATCATCAACATGACGGCTGGCATGCTGGCCATCAAGCTGGGGTTAAAGGGACCGAACATCGCCCTGGTGACAGCATGCACGACGGGTACCCATTCCATCGGTCTCGCCGGCCGCATGATCACTTATGGCGATGCCGACGTGATGCTGGCCGGCGGCAGCGAAAAGGGATCAACGCCGCTTGGCATGGCCGGTTTCGGCGCGGCGCGGGCCCTGTCTACGCGCAATGACAATCCGCAGGCGGCGAGTCGCCCCTGGGATCGCGATCGTGACGGTTTCGTACTTGGTGATGGTGCCGGCATGATCGTTCTCGAGGAGTACGAACATGCGCGCGCGCGTGGCGCGAAGATCTATGCCGAACTCATCGGCTTCGGCATGAGTGATGACGCGTTCCACATGACGGCCCCCCGGAAGGTGGTGCCGGCGCGGCCTCGTCCATGCGCAATGCCTTGCGTGATGCGGGGCTCAACGGCAACGAAGTGCAGTACATCAACGCGCACGGCACCTCCACGCCGGCCGGTGACATTGCCGAGACCCAGGCCATGCAGACAGTATTCGGTGAGCACGCGTCGAAACTGGCGGTCAGTTCCACCAAGTCGATGGTCGGGCATCTGCTGGGCGCCGCGGGGGCGGTGGAGGCCATATTCTCCATTCTCGCCATTCGCGACAGCGTCGCACCTCCCACGATCAATCTCGACAATCCGGATGAGGGATGCACGCTGGACTACGTTCCCAACCAGGCGCGCTCCATGAAGATCGATATCTCCCTCTCGAACTCCTTCGGTTTCGGCGGGACCAACGGTACCCTGATTTTCCGGCGTGTCTGATGCTGTATCCGGTGTGGGTCAACGGCATCGAGGACGGGCGGGTACATCCCGCCGACCGCGGGCTGGCATACGGAGACGGCCTGTTCGAGACGGTGCGCATCCAGCAGGGAAGGGCGGTACTGGAGCACGAACATTTCGTGCGGCTTGCCATCGGTGCCGCGGCGCTGGCACTTCCGGTAGATCCGGCCATGGTGCGCGACCGGTTCCGCGCATTTCTCTCGTCGTGTCCGGCGGAGTGTATCGCCAAGATCATCGTGACCCGTGGCGTCAGTGGTCGCGGCTATCTTCCGGACCCGATGCCGGTACCCACCGTCATATTCAGTGCCCACCCTCTGCCGCCGACGCCGGCGGCCCATGCCGGGGATGGGGTCCGGGCGACAATATGTTCATTGCGTCTGGCCGAGCAGCCGGCATTGGCGGGGCATAAACACCTGAACCGGCTCGAGCAGGTTCTCCTCCGGCGCGAGCTCGATGTGCTGGCAGCTGACGAAGCGCTGGTGTGCGATACCGAGGGATGGGTCGTCGAAGGGGTGTTCAGCAATGTATTTCTTGTTCGCGGTGGCGAGCTTTGCACGCCGCGTATCGACGTGGCGGGGATTCGTGGCGTGCTGCGTGCAGCCATCCTGCACGAGGCCGCGGCCCGCGGAAAGGAAGTCACCGAAGGTAACTTTGGCGTGGAGGATTTCCTGGCGGCTGACGAGGTATTTTTCTGCAACAGCGTAAATGGCATCTGGCCGGTCCGGACCCTTCAGGGGCGCGAATGGGTGCCTGGGCCCGTAACGCGTGACTGGCAGGCCTTCTGGCAGGCGCGGGTGGAGCAGGCATGAAGCGTACGAGTGTTGATCGTAAAAAGCGGTGGCTGTGGCCGCTGCTGCTCTTCCTTGCCGCCTTCCTGCCCTCGTTGTGGATCTATCACGGTCTGTACTCCCGTCTGCCGATTCCCGATGCGGGTTATCGCCTCGAGATCGCGCGCGGGGGTAATCTCATTCAGGTGGCGCAAAAGCTTGAGCGAGACGGCATCATTCCTGATGCATTCCTTGCCCGACTCTGGCTGCGGCTGCATGCGGGGGACAAGCGACTGTATCCTGGCGTCTGGCTGCTGCGTCCTCCGCAAACCACGGCGTCAGCGTTGTCGCTCATTCTTGAAGGGAGCGCTCGCACGGCATCGCGACTCACCGTGGTCGAGGGAATCAGCTACCGCAACCTCCGGGACCTGCTGGCGGCGCGAGACGACGTCAAGCCATCAGGCATCGTGGATGACGCGGCCGTCATGGCTGCCATCGGCGCCACTGAAACACATCCGGAAGGATTGTTCGCTCCCGATACCTATGAGTTCGGCGACAAGGTATCCGATGTGAACGTGCTGCATACCCTGTATTTGCGCCAGAAGCGCATCCTCCAGGATGAGTGGGACAGGCGGGCGCCCGGGCTTCCTTATTCCTCGCCATACGAGGCGCTCATCATGGCGTCCATCGTTGAGAAGGAAACAGGCCAGGCAAGTGAACGCGCCGAAATTGCAGGCGTGTTCGTGCGCCGTTTGCGCAAGGGCATGCGTCTGCAAACCGATCCGACGGTCATTTACGGTATTGGTCCCAAGTTCGACGGCAACCTTCGACGTGCCGACCTGCTACGGGATTCACCCTACAACACGTACCGGAATGCCGGTCTGCCGCCCACGCCCATCTCCTTGCCGGGCCGTGCCGCCATTCATGCCGCACTGCATCCCGCGTCTGGCGATGCCTTGTTTTTTGTAGCGCGCGGAGATGGCTCGCACGAATTCAACGCAACGCTGGAGGCGCATAACCGGGCGGTCGAGCGCTTCCAGAAGCGGCGGCAAGCATCGTACCGGTCATCACCGCTTGTGGAGTCCAGTCAATGACACAACGTTTCATTACGCTGGAAGGCGGTGAGGGAGCAGGAAAGACTACCTGTCTCACTTTCATCCGCGACTATTTTGCGGAACGGGGACTTCCTCTCGTGGTAACGCGCGAGCCCGGTGGCACCCCATTGGCCGAACAGGTCCGGGAACTGCTCCTTCAACATCGCGACGAGCATGTCGCCCCGGATGCCGAATTGCTGCTCATATTCGCGGCACGGGCGCAACATATTGCGGGGGTCATCCTTCCTGCGCTCGGGCGTGGCGAATGGGTGCTGTGTGATCGCTTTACCGATGCAACCTATGCCTATCAGGGAGCGGGTCGCGGTCTGTCGCAAGAGCGTATCGCCGCACTGGAGACCCTGGTGCAGGGCGACCTGCGTCCCGGACTCACCCTGCTGCTTGACCTCCCCGTGGCTGACGGGATGGCTCGCGCAGCGGCGCGCGCCGAGAAGGACCGCTTTGAATCGGAGCAGCATGCATTCTTTGAGCGGGTCCGCGCCGGATATCGTGCGCGCGCGGCGGGAGACCCGGCCCGGTTCCGGGTCATCGATGCGAGTTGCCCGCTCCCTGAGGTGAAGGTGGCGATTCGCGCTGCGCTGGATGCCTGGGTGCAGGAGGCTGCATGAGCGACGAGGTCGTACGAGCCCCCTGGCCCTTTTTTCCGTATGCCTGGCATCAGCCGGTGTGGATGCGTCTCGTTACCCTGGTTCAGGACGGAAAATTGCCGCATGCCCTGCTGGTGGGGGGGAGCGCCGGAATTGGCAAACGGCGTCTGGCGCAGGCATTCACGGCACGGCTCCTGTGTCAGTCGCCAACAGCAGCCGGCGCATGTGGCCAGTGCAAAAGCTGTAGTCTGATCGCTGCGGGCAGTCATCCGGACTTGCTGGAGCTCATGCCCGAGACTGATGCGAAGACCGGTAAGGTGGCGCGAACGATCAAGGTCGATCAGGTACGCGAGGTCGTCGAATTTGCGGCCAAATCGTCCCAATTGGGCGGATACCGGGTTGTAACGGTGGAGCCCGCCCATCTGATGAATGTGCAGGCCGCCAATGCCCTTCTCAAGACGCTTGAGGAGCCGGGACGAAACACACTGCTTATGTTGCTGAGCTCGCAGCCACTGGGATTACCGGCGACCATTCGCAGCCGCTGCCAGCTCCTCGCGCTTGGCGTTCCGCCCGTTGCCGATGCGCTGGCATGGCTGGAGCCCCTGGTGGGAAATCAGGACGAGGCGCGTCTGTTGCTTGAACTGACGGATGGCGCGCCGCTGGCAGCCCTGGCCCTGCGGGATGCAGCCTGGTATCCGGAGCGCGAGCGGCTGCTCAAGGATCTGGGCGGATTGCGTGAGGGCAAGGTGGCGGCACTGGCCGTCGCCCAACGATGGCAAAGCCTGGGGGCAGAGGCGGTGCTGCCGGCGCTTTCCAGTCTGAGCGAGGATATTGCGCGCCAGGCGGCAGGGGCCCCCGTTGTCAAACACCGCGATCTCGCGCCTATAATCGCCGCAGTGTCTCGTCGGGTGTCCGCTGCGGCAGTTCTGGCGTTCAGCCAGGGCGTGGCCGAAAAGCAGCGCCTCCTTGCGGGTAATGTCGCGGGCAGTGTCCTGCTGGATGCGGCATTCACCGAATGGAAGCGGTTGCCGCGCGCGGCCGCACAATAACAATTCGCCGTTTCGAGAGGTTCCCCCATGAACATGCCCCGTGCCGGCGGCATCATCAATCAGGCGATCAAGGACAAGGTGGCG
>DASSUO010000290.1:0-2121 GCA_035706925.1 Moraxellaceae bacterium | reverse complement strand
TGGCTCTGATGCCAAGTTCTGCTTCATCACGGAGACGATGAGCCGGGAGGAGTTTGAGCGCCTGTACCCCGACGCCATCCCGGAAGACTGGGATCGCATCGGTACTGGCGACCACGGCCCGACCTGGTATGCCGGGAAGATGGTGCGGGTGGCTGAGTGGTGGCAGATCGAGCAGGAGAAGACCACGCTGAATGCCTGGGCCTCCGGCGCCATCACCTACGGCAAGGACATGCCGCCCGACATGGTGGCGGGTGAGCAGCCGTTGAAGACCCGCGAGATTTACCGCCGCAAGGTGGTCTGCCGCAAGATTTGCGGCCATGCGGTGCTTGAAGAAACGCAGTGGGCCGGCAAGTACATCCCCATCGCCCGCGCAGTCGGCAACGATGATGAGGTTGACGGCAAGATTATCGTTTCCGGCCTGGTGCGTGGTGCGAAAGATGCCCAGCGCATGTACAACTACTGGGCCTCGCAAGAGGTCGAGATGCTGGCTCTGGCGCCAAAGGCTCCGTTCATTGGGGCGGCGGGGCAGTTCGAGGGATTCGAGCACAAGTGGTCAACCGCCAACACCACAAACTATGCGTACCTCGAGTACAACGCGGTCACTGATGAGGCTGGAGGCCTTCTGCCGCCTCCGCAGCGTGTCATGCCCCCCCAGCCCTCTGCCGGCATCATCCAGGCGAAGCTGGGGGCTTCCGACGACATCAAAGCCACTACCGGCCAGTATGACGCCAGCCTTGGCGCTCGAGGCAACGAGACCTCCGGCCGCGCCATCATGGCCCGCCAGCGGGAAGGGGATACCGGAACCTTCCACTACGTGGACAACCTGTCCCGAGCCATTCGCCACGTTGGCCGCATCATTGTTGACCTGATCCCGCACATCTACGACACCCCGCGCATCGTTCGCATCCTGGGCGAGGATGGCGAGCCGGACATGGTGCAGTTCAATCCGAATCTGCCGACGGCCCACCAGGAGGGCGACGACGCCCAGGGCATCAAGGCCATATACAACCCCAGCATCGGCCAGTACGACGTCGCCGTCTCTGTCGGCCCGAGCTTCACCACCAAGCGCCAGGAAGCGGCCGACGCCATGATGCAGATGACGCAGGCCAACCCCGCCCTGTGGCAGGTGATTGGCGACCTTCTGGTCCGCAACATGGACTGGCCGGGCGCGGATGACATGGCCAAGCGCCTGAAGGTCACCCTGGCTCCGCAGGTCCAGCAGGCGATAGGTGATGAAGGTCAGCAGCAGATCCCCGATGCCGTTAAGCAGGACATTGCTGCGGCCCACCAGCACATGCAGGAGATGCAACAGCAGATGCAGGCCATGCAGCAGGAGTTGCTGAAGGCCCAGCAGGAGGCTGCAGATGCGAAGAAGCAGGAATCGCTGGAAGCCATCGGCCTGATGATCAAGCACTACCAGGCGGAAACTGACCGCCTGAAGGCAATGGGGCCGACACTGGCGCCCGAGCAGGCGGCGGTTGTTGACCAGCAGTTGGTCCAGTCCTCCCTGCATTCCCCCTCTCAGCCTGAGCAAGGTATCCCGCTATGACCCCCACTGAAGTCTTTAACCCGTACGGCTTTGGCTACGGCAACAACGTCTCCGTGTCCAGCACGTCCGCCAGCATCACCCTGGCGGACAACGTGGCGAAGGAGAGCCCGAACATCCTGGTCTCTAACGAGCTTTCCGAGACGGTGTTTCTCCGCTGGGGCTCTGGCACACAGACGGCCGTGACAACTGATGTCCCCGTTGCCGCTGGCACCACGCAGGTGTTTTTCAAGGGCAACGCCCAGGTGATCGCGGTTGTCTCGACCACCGGGACGGGCACTGTGCGCATCTACCCCGGCAAGGGCATCTAATAGCCTGTTTGGCTAAATATTGCTCTGCTTAGAACGTAATGTTATAACGTAACACAAGGACCGGGCCTTTCCCGGGTCAAGGAGATTCGCCGTGAGCGAAGAATTGCAACAGGGGGTTCAACCGACCCCGCCCCAGCAGGGCGAACAGGTGAACGCAGAGGCCGTGAACAGTGCGGAACAGAAGGCCAGTTCCGAGGCTGCGCAAGAGGAAAAGCCCAAGGCGAAAGAAACGCCGGAATGGGCCACCCGTCGCTTTAACGAGCT
>DASSUO010000289.1:0-9923 GCA_035706925.1 Moraxellaceae bacterium | reverse complement strand
TCTTGATCTCCGTGGTACAGCCCGGGCGATTCTCCATGGGCACGCCATTGTGCTCGAGGCTGGCGCTGGTCAGGCACATGCGCATGCCGGTGTCGCTCATGGCGATGCCGGAGTGGCCCATCATCTGCTCCATGCGCGCACGCTGCTCCGGCGGCATGCTGGCCATCTGCGCCTGCATCTTTTCCATCGCAGCCTTCATCTTGGCCGGGTCCGGCATGCGGGCGCCATCCGGGGCCTTGATCATCTGCTTCTCCCAGAGGCCGGGCGTGATGTCGGGACGGTCCTGCGCCGTAGCAACGGCACTCAGGCCCAAGCTGAGGGCGACAATGGCAAAAAGGCGTCCTGTGGGACGGGTCAACGATTCCATGTAGGGCTCCTGGCAAGCGGATGGCGATGTGGGTTTTTACCCCACTGAAGCTCCGGTGGCCATCAACCAGGCAATTGGCACCGCGGGCGCCCAATAAGACCGCCAAGGCACCCTGCGGTTGAAGCGAGGCCACCTCACAATCACCCGCATTGGCGACTGCATGATCCACCTCCCCCTGCGACAATTAACCAACTTGCCAAATTAACCAAGAAGGTTATCCTTTGATGGAGAAGCGAACACCCCAATGCAGGCTCGCCGTCGTGCACGCATTGGTGGATGCCGGCAAGGTCAGGATGACACTGAATGCCACTGCGGGCGCCGCCACCCTTGGACTCAATGCTGAAGGCGTGGTGGAGGTGATCAAGGGACTACGTCCGGCTGATTTCTACAAGAGCATGACCACTTACGCCGACCATACGATCTGGCAGGACGTTTATCGCACTGCGACAACATTGGGCGACGTCTATCTCAAGTTGACGGTCATCGACGATGTACTGGTGGTGTCGTTCAAGGAGTTGTGATCATGAAATGCCCGAACTGCGGCGGCGCAAAACTGGTGCACGACACCCGCGACCAGCCGTACACATACAAAGGGGAACGCACCACGATTCCTGCCGTGGTGGCGGACTGGTGTCCGGCCTGCGGCGAGGCCGTAATGGCGATGGACGAATCGCAGCGCGTATCGCAGGCCATGCTGGAATTCAACAGGCAGGTGAACGCCGGCCTGGTGGATCCGGACTATATCGTAGCGGTCCGGCGAAAGCTGAAGCTGGATCAGCGTGAGGCGGCGCGCTTGTTCGGGGGTGGGGTCAACGCCTTCTCGCGCTATGAGACGGGCAAGACGCGACCGCCGCTGGCGCTGGTGCAGTTGCTGCGGTTGCTGGACCGGCATCCGGAGTTGCTGGAGGAGATGCGGCAGGCTTAATCCGCTCATGCAGCCCAATCGTCACCAGTCCGTCCTGTCTCACCACTTCGGCGTGCCTATGAGGCGACATCAACGAAGAGGCCCGCCGCGTGCGCATGGTGGCAGCGGGTTCCGCGCTGGTGGCGGGCGTAATCCAGATGGCATGGGGCTGGCAGCAGGGCGGCCCTTCGGCCACGACGTTCTCCGGCACTTTCTATATGCTGTCGGGTCTCAGCATGGTTGTCTTTGCGCTGCTGATGCTGGGCGCGTGGTGGCGTGGGCGGGCGGACCTGCGCAGTGAATGGACGATCTTTCTGTTCCTGTTTGCGCTGGCCGCGCCGATGTCCTTCTGGGCGCTCACGGTGATGAATGCGCTGTCGCTGGTACCGACCATTTATGTGGCCAAGGGCCATGCCTACATGATTGCGGTGATTGTGCCGCTGATGATGGCGATGCTGGTGGGCTTTGTGGCCGCCATGAATGGTCGCGAGACCGCGGGCCGGGTCATCAACTGAGTCCATTCCCCCTGCAGGGCGCCCCGGTTAGTCGTGACAGCTTTCCGCTCACCCGGAAATCCCCTTGCTGTCCAGTTGGCGTACCCCTTTAGTGGGAGTATGTTTACTGCAGACGCCGACGCGGCGCGGGCCTCGGCCCGCTCACGTAGTACGTCCGTGCAAGAACAAAAAGCAGTCATCCAATAAGAACGCTTTCAAGCCATGGCATTGAAGGCACATCACTCCACACAAAGGACTCACCTCTAATGACAGACACCTCCCGGCGCCTGCTTGTGACAGGCGCGTTGTTATGCCTTGCCCCGGTCGGGGCGGTCCACGCCGAGAACATCACGCCCGACTTCACCGTCAACGGCTATGCCACCGCCGCCTTTGCGCGGCTCTCGGGAAATGAAGGCGCAACCTATCCGAAGAACACCAACAACGGCATGCCCGTGATCATCGGTCAGCCGACCACCGAGGCCGACACGCTGGGTGGCCTGCAATTCCGCTACCGCCTGAACGACCAGGCCGCCTTCGTGATGCAGGAAGTGGCGCAGAGCTTCAACGATCCGAGCCAGCAATACACGGAGCAGAACAACTACAGCCTGCGTACCGACTGGCTGTACATGGACTACCGCTTCAACGACGACTTGACCTTGCGTGCCGGTCGCTTTGCGTTCTCCACCTATCTCTATTCCGAGAACATGAAGGTGGGCGAGGCGTATCCCTGGGTGCGTCTGCCGCAGGAAATCTATTCGCAGCTCGGTGGACTGAACAACAACAGCGGTGTCGAGCTGCTGTACAAGCACAGCTTTGGTGACTGGAACCTGCTGCTGCAGCCGAACTACACGAGTGAACAGCTGAACGGCTTTGCGGTGAACAATGCGACGCAGCTGGCCGCCACGCTGAGCAACGACAGCCTGACGCTGCACCTGGGCACGGGCACGTCGCCGATCAACATCGAGCAGCCGGGTCTGGTGCAGATGCTGCAGACGGCCGCTGGCGCACCGGCGGGTACGCCGTTCGGTGACCAGATCGCTGCCTCCATCAACCTGCAGCATGACCGCGCCGTGTTCAATGAAGCGGGCTTCCTCTTTGACGACGGCAAATGGTTTGCGGCGGGTGAGGCAACATCGCTGCGTGTGAAGGGCTGGTTCCCTGACCACAACGCGAGCTACCTCAGCGTGGGCCATTACGTGGGCAAGTGGCTGCCCTATGCCATGTACTCGACCTACAAGACCACCAACAACTACCAGCTCGCCATGTCACTGCCGGCGCCGATTGCCGCCGCTCTCGGCCCGAGCCAGAAGTACCAGCAGGCCACGGCGTCTCTCGGCGCGCGCTATCAGTTCAAGCCGAACATGAGCCTGAAAATGGAGGCGGACCGCATCAGTGATTTCAACAATACGTCCGGTCTGTTCAACCTTCCCCCGTCCAATCCTCAGCTCAAGACTGTGTACCTCTACAGCCTTGGCATGACGGCCGCATTCTAAGGGAGCGCACAGACATGAAATTACGTATTGCTGCTATCGCTTCCCTCATGATTCTCGCCGGCCAGGCCTATGCCGAAATGGTCGTTGTCGCCAACCCGCAGGTTGCTGGCAACAGCATCCCGCGTTCGGAGCTGCGTCGTCTGTTCCTGGGGCAGTCCGCCAAGTTTGCGAATGGCGCTCCGGCCGTTCCCATTGACGCGACGGGTGACCACCGCAATGCCTTTTACCAGGGCATCCTGCGCAAGCAGCCCGAACAGGTCGCGAACTACTGGGCGCGCATGATCTTCACCGGCAAGGCGACCCCGCCTCAGCAGGTGAACCCCAAGGACATCAAATCCACGGTAGCCACTACGCCGGGCGCTGTGTCCTATCTGGACAGCACTCAGGTGGATGGCAGCGTGAAGGTGATGTCGGTGGTGGACGACACCCCCTGACCGTCGTCCTGAGGGAGGGGGCATCCCCCCTCCCTTTCTTCCCCCCTGCTTCGTTCGCCCGTCACCTTCGTCCCTGCTTCTGCCTCTTGTACATGCGGCCCCGTCATGGGCACCCTGTACAGGCGCGCCCTCACAGGCAACTTGTACGTGCGCCCCTTCACGGCGGACCTGTCGCGTACTGCCCCCTGTCGTTCCGTGAACCTGCTCCGGTCTTGATGCCGGCTCCTGTCCCTACTGCCCCGTCATCCGGAGCCCTCCGGCATCACCCCTTATAAAGACGGCCTAAGCCTCCTTCCGGGGGGCACCGGCGTTTCACGCAGGTTTTCCGGATTTTGACCTCTGGATGACATTCACCAATGGCGAGAACAATAAACGACTCCAAAAAATTGACGTAGGTCAGCCATGAACGCCAAGACGCCTGATGAACTCCTGCAGCAAGCCAACCAAGCCGATGCTGCCAACTGGAAGGATCCCAAGCGTTACCTGTGGCTGCTGAGCCCGGCACTGCCGATGATCGGCCTGACCGCCCTGACTGCCTACGCCATCGCCCCCAAGAAGCTGCGCGCCCTGGCCTGGACCGGTCCCATCATGGTTCACGGCGTCATTCCCGCGCTCGACAAGCTGGTTGGCGAAGACATCACCAATCCGCCGCCCGAAGTCATCCAGCGCCTGGAAAACGACAAGTACTACAACCTGATCGTCAAAGCCTTCATCCCGACGCAGTACGCCGTGACCTTCCTGGGCGCCTTTGTCGCCGGTCGCCGCAAGCTTCCCGTGTCTGACTACATCGGCCTGACCCTGTCGGTGGGTGCCATCAACGGTATCGCCATCAACACGGGTCACGAGCTGTCGCACAAGCACGACAAGATGGACCGTATCCTGTCCATGATGGCGCTGGCACCGACGGCCTACACGCACTTCGCCGTGGAACACCCCTTTGGCCACCACAAGCGCGTGGCCACCCCGGAAGATCCCGCCAGCTCCAAGATGGGCGAGAGCTTCTGGAAGTTCCTGCCGCGCACCGTGATCGGCGGCTTCAAGTCGGCCGTGAAGATCGAGAAGGATCGTCTGGCGCGCAAGGGCAAGAGCTTCTGGACCACCGAAAATGAACTGTTGCAGGGCTGGGCCATGTCCGCCGCCGTGCTCGGCGCGGCTGCCGTGGTGGGTGGCCGTCGCTCCATCCCCTTCCTGATTGGCCAGGCCGCTTACGGCGCCAGCCTGCTCGAAGTGATCAACTACATCGAGCATTACGGCCTGATGCGCCAGAAGAACGAGAACGGCAAGTACGAGCGCACGCTGCCGGAACACAGCTGGAACAGCAACCAGGTGGTGACCAACCTCTTCCTGTACCAGCTGCAGCGTCACTCCGACCATCACGCCAATCCGACCCGCAGCTTCCAGGCCCTGCGCCATTTTGAAAATGCGCCGCAGCTGCCCGCGGGTTACGCCACCATGCTGCTGCCGGCCTATTTCCCCAAGGCCTGGTTCAAGCTGATGGATGAGCGCGTGATCCGTCACTACAAGGGCGACATGGACAAGATCAACATGGATCCGGATCGCCGCGACGAAATCATGGCCCAGTACGCCGAGCTCGCAAAGCAGGTGGCCGCTGAAGAAGCCGCATCGCTGCCGGCCGCGAAGGCTGACGTGGCGGCTCCGGCTCCCAAGGCCGTTGCCAAGGCTGCCGCTCCCGCTGCTACCGCCAAGCCCAAGAGCCGGAAGCGCACCGCCGTCTGATAACCGATTGCCTCTTTTTATAGCCCGCCTACCCTTGGCGGGCTTTTTTTTGCCTTTTTGCCGGACGGGAAAAGGGCCCATTCCTCACTTTTTAAGCGCTCCATTAGGGCCCAGGCCGTCAACCACTGGCATAATTGCGGGTTCCCGGTCTTTTGGCAGTCCGCCCCATGCTTTTTACCAGCGCTGACATCATCAGCTTCTTTGGTCACCACACCTTCAGCAAAGGCGCCGACTACATGCGGCAACAGCGGGTGCTGGAGTGCCGGGTGGGTCGTGCCGGCAATGCGCTGGTGGTCAGTGCCGAGGTGCAGGGATCGGGGCGCCCGGTCTACGCGGTGCATGTGCGGGTGGCCCGTGCGCGCGGCCATGTTTTTTTCGACAATGACTGCAGCTGCCCCGTGGGCGTGGACTGCAAGCATGTGGTGGCCGCCCTGCTGGAGGTTCTGCGGCACGATCACGACACGTCGGGCCACACAGCCGCAGCTGCCGTTGTCCGTTCACCGGTGGACACCTGGCTGGAGCGCCTGCGGGAACCCTCAGCGCCGGAGCTGCCACCCTCTGCCCGCCCCACCTCGCAATGCCTGGCCTATGTGCTCGTCATTACGACGCACGGGCTCCAGGTAAAACCCTGGCTGGTGCGAAAGATACAAAAGGGGGGCTACGGCACGCAGCGCAAGGCTGTGGGTTATCTCGATACCGATGTGGCCCCCTATAACCGCAAGGAGTACCACAGCGATCTGGACCTGCGCATTCTCGGCAGTCTGCGCGCCCTCACGCCGGTCACCAACGGCATGTTTCCCCTGCAGGGCGAAGCGGGTGCCATCCTCCTGGGTCTGTTGCTGCGCACCGGTCATTGTCATTGGGACGACCTGAACGCCCCCACGCTGACACCGGGCGCGCCCCTGCCGGTGAAAGTGGAATGGGAGCCGCAGGACGGGCGCTATCGCCTGGCACTGCAATGGCCGCGTCCCGGGCTCGTCTTGCTCCCGCTCGATCCCCCCGCCTATTACGATCCGGACCAACATTGCTGCGGCCGCATTGAAACCGACCTGAGCGGCGCCACGCTGGCAGGACTGCATGACAGCCCTGCACTGTCTGAAGCGGAGGTGGGCCAGCATGCCGCGGACCTGACGGCGACGCTGTCGCGGCTTCGGCTGCCGCTGCCGCCGCAGATCAAGGTGACGCGGATCGAAGGGCGCGCGCCGGAGCCGCTGTTGCGACTGCACGGTGTGGAATTGACCGACCGCTGGGATCAGCGCGTGCGCGTGCCGGTGGCGGAACTGGCATTTCGCTATGGCGAGCACGTGCTGCCCGGTGTGCCAGGCGCCACGGTGCATCGTCAGCAGTCGGCCGGCACCTTGTTCGAAATTGTTCGTGACCAGGCGGCTGAGTCGGCCTGCCATGCGGCGCTCGATGATCTCCCGACGGTGAATATTGTGGCGCCGTTGCTGCAGGCGCCGCCGCATTTGCGCACGGCCGACTCGATCGAGGACTGGCTAGAGTTCATGACGGTGCAAGTGCCCGTGCTGCGCGAATTCGGCTGGCACATCGACATGGCCGATGATTTTGAATTCCAGCTGCTGCCCGTGGATGACTGGTACGGCACGGTCGAGGCCGGCAGCCCGAGTGATGTCGCGGGCGGCTCGGACTGGTTTGATCTGGAGCTCGGCGTGGTGGTGGGCGGCAAGCGCCTCAACATTCTGCCGCTGCTGACCGAGGCCCTCAGTCACTTTTCCAATGTCGATCTTCATGAATTGCAGCATGCGGCAGACGATGCCCGCCTGCCGATTCTCACCGGCCATGGCGTGCTGGAATTGCCAATGGCCCGCCTCAGGCCCTTGCTGGCCACGCTGGTGGAACTCTACGACCAGAATGCGCTCGACCCCAAAGGTCGCCTGCGCCTTTCACGTCTCGACAGTGCGCGTCTGCCCGACCTGCAGGTGCCCTGGGAAGGCAGCGAGACGCTGCGCGCGCTCGGCAACAAGCTGCGCGATTTCCACGGCATTCAGGCGGTGGAACCCCCCGCCGGCTTCGGCGCCGAGCTGCGTCCGTATCAACAGGCCGGCCTCAACTGGCTGCAATTCCTGCGCGATTACGGGCTTAACGGCGTGCTGGCCGATGACATGGGCCTCGGCAAGACCGTGCAGACGCTCGCGCATCTGCTGCTGGAAAAGCAGGCCGGCCGCATCGATCGCCCCTGCCTGGTGGTCGCGCCCACGAGTCTCATGCACAACTGGCGGCGCGAGGCCGAAAAGTTCACGCCCGGTCTGCGCGTGCTGATACTGCACGGCCCCGATCGCCACCGCCATTTCGCGTCGATCGCCCAGTACGATCTGGTGCTCACCACGTATCCGCTCCTGGCGCGTGACAGCGAGACACTGCAGCGACAGAAATGGCACTACCTGATCCTGGACGAAGCCCAGGTGCTGAAGAATCCCAAGGCCAAGGCCACGCAGCAGGTCCAGCAACTCGTGACCCGCCACCGCCTTGCCCTGACCGGTACGCCCATGGAAAACCATCTGGGCGAGCTGTGGTCACTGTTCAATGTGCTGATGCCCGGCCTGCTCGGCTCGCATGCCCGCTTCAACAACCTGTATCGCCAGCCGATTGAACGCGATGGCGATACGGAACGCCGCGATGCGCTCGCGCGGCGTCTTTCGCCCTTCATGCTGCGCCGCACCAAGACGCAGGTGGCCACCGAGTTGCCGCCCAAGACGGAAATCCTGCGCAGCGTGAGTCTCGAAGGCGCGCAGCGTGACCTGTACGAATCCATTCGCCTCAGCATGGACAAGAAGCTGCGCGACGAGATCAGCAAGAAGGGATTCGCGCGTAGCCGCATCATGATTCTCGATGCGCTGCTGAAGCTGCGTCAGGCCTGCTGCGATCCGCGCCTGCTGTCACTGGAAAGCGCACGCAGGGTCCAGGATTCAGCCAAGCTCGAGCTGCTCATGGACCTGTTGCCCGAGTTGCTCGCCGAGGGCCGGCGCGTGCTGCTGTTCTCGCAGTTCACGACCATGCTGGGGCTGATCGAGGCCGAACTCACCTCGCGCGACATGCCTTACGTGAAGCTCACCGGCCAGACCCGCGACCGCGCCACCCCGGTGGAGCGCTTCCAGAATGGCGAGGTGCCGCTCTTTCTCATCAGCCTCAAGGCCGGCGGCACCGGGCTCAATCTCACGGCAGCCGATACCGTGATCCATTACGACCCGTGGTGGAATCCGGCGGTGGAGCAGCAGGCCACTGACCGTGCCTACCGTATCGGGCAGGACAAACCGGTGTTCGTGTACAAGCTGATCACCGAAGGCACGGTCGAGGAAAAGATCCTGGCGCTGCAGGCCCGCAAGGCCGCCCTGGCCCAGGGCGTCTATGGCGAGACGGACGATGAGGGCGCCGCGTTCGACCATGAGGACCTGGAGGCGCTGTTCCGGCCGCTGGAGTGATGGGGCGCAATGGTGGGAGCGGGTGGCGCGCTTCCATTATTGATCAGCGCTCGTCCTGGTACTTCGGCAGCTATGCCACCGGCGATGAAAGCGCCCTGAGCTGGAGCACCGCCTCCGGGTATTGCCTCTCACATTTGCGCAAGGCACGACCGAGGACATCGGACCAGGACTTGCCGCGCTGCAGCAGCGCTTCATGCGCGACCGCCAGTTCCTCCGGCTCTTCACGGATCAGCACATCTACCAGCTGCATGGCCTGCTGACGGTCCTCTTCGGACCTGGCGGCGAACATCGCCTCACGCGATTCGGACAGCAGCAGCTTGTACAGGGCAAAGCGCCCCGGGGCCGGCACGGTGACGAGCGCCAGCGTACGTCGGCCGACCACGACGGCGGGCACTGGCGCCTCAAGCAGGTAGTCGAGGAAGGGCTGAGGCCTGGCCATGGTGTTGAGGGCGGGCACGGCGACCGTGCCGGCGTCGGATTGGCCAGGTGGCGCCAGCAGGTTTACGCGCACGGTCTGTCCGCGCACCGTGTAGAAGGCCAGAGGTGCGCGCGGGTCCAGCGTGGGTGCCGGCAGGAAGCCGCGACCCAGTTGCTCGCGCAGACCGGGCGCGGCTCTTTCGGGGTCGCGCAGTGCCAGATCGAGGTCGGCCTCATTGCCCGAGGCGGAGGCTCGGGCCGTCTGCGTGCCGGCCCACTTTACGCCGAGCAGGTTGCCCAGCACGTGGAAGGCATGGGTGCCCACCAGCACCGCCGGGCCGCTTTTCGGCTGCAGCATCCCGGCATCGGCAAAGCCCAGCAATACTCGCAGGGGGGCGTGGTCCACGGCGTGGCCACCAAGGGCGACGAAGGCGGCACGCAGCTCGTCCAACCGCCGGAGGGACTCCGAACGGGACGCCGCACGCATGGTCAGCCGTGCCGTGAGCGCACGCGACTCCGGATTGTCCGCGCCTATGTAAGCCTGGCGGGTGGAGCCGTCCAGATCGCGATACTGGTAATAAAGGTAGTCGGCGCCCTTCAGGGTTTTGCGCACCACGCTGCCCGGCGTGGTGCCGAT
>DASSUO010000288.1:0-5001 GCA_035706925.1 Moraxellaceae bacterium | reverse complement strand
CGGAGCGCCGAGCTGGTGTGCTGACGTGCCACGATGCCGGCCAGGATGGGCAACATGGGCAACACGCAGGGTGTGAGGCTGAGGCCGAGGCCCATCAAGAAAAACACCAGCCATTGCGTCGCATTGGTGGGAATGCCAGGCAGCCCATAGACGGCGTGCGCAGCGGAAAGCGAGGCCGCTTCACCGGCTTTGCCCGAAGGTGGCGGGGTCGAGGGTGTCGCCGCCGATTCGGTAGTGGCCGGTCGCGTTGACGTGATTCCCGGTCGCGAGGGGCCTTCGACTGCCGCCGTCACTCCCTTCGCATCCACAAGCAGGACCTGTTCCTGAGGCGGGTAGCACAATCCGGCGTCCGCGCAGCCCTGCCACCGAACCCGCAGCCGGCCTTCGCCCTTGAGCGGCAGCGCGACGGAGAGCGATTCATGGAATACCTTGACGCGGCCGAACGACGGATCGTCCTTCCATTCGCCGGCGACCGGGAAACCGGCCTCGCCGACCGTTACGCCGGGGCCATCGGCGGTGAAGTGGAAGCGGTCGCGATAGAGGTAGTAGCCGGGGGTAATCTCGAAGGCCAGCGAAACCCCCGTTACAGTCCGGCTCGGCACCAACTGGAAGGCTTCGTCGGCACGGAGAAAATCAGGCGCACTCCCGCCAATCTTGCGCAGGCCGGCAGCGGGCGCCATGGCGGGAAAGGCCAGCGTTACTGCGAGCAGCAGCAACGCCCACAGGGAAAGGGAACGGACGGGTGGATGCAGGTTCACGGGACGCTCCGGCAGGCATTGGCGCCATTGTCGGGGCTGGCCGCCATGGCGACAAGCGGGCGACCTGTGCTGACGTGTAATGGTGTCAGGCAAGCTCTGCACTTTGCGCGGTGCCGCGCCAGCGGACTGGAGGTGGTGCGCGCCTCAGCGACTGCATGACCAAGCGAACGTGGCCGCTTGCCAATGCCGGGGGCGCCGGAAGGATTGCGGTCATGCAGGCCTGTTGGCAATTCCGGACGTTGCCATTCCGCCTAGTCGCCTTCGAATTTCGCCGTGGTCTTGTGTTTGAAGGCGTCGATGCCGCGGCGCGCATCCTTGCTGAGGAACAGTCGCAGGATTTGCCAGTGCAGTTTTCCCAGCGCCGCGTCGGCACCCCGTGACTGTGACAGCCGGGTGGAACGCAGGACGGCCTGGACACCCAATGGCGCCTGCTGCGCAATCTTCTCGGCCAGCTCGATGGCGCGCGGCAGGCAGTGCTCCGCCGGTACTACCTCCTGCACCAGTCCCAGGCGAAAGGCCTCCTGCGCATCGAACCAGTCGCCGGTCAGCGTGTAGCGGTAGGCATTGTTCGCTCCCACCACTTGTGGCCAGCGGACGGTGCCACCGCCGAAGGGGAACAGGCCACGGCTGACTTCATACTGCGTGAAACGGGCATCGGCACTCGCAATGCTGATCTGGTTGCACAACATGAGCTCGATGCCCAGCGTGTAGCAACGGCCCTGCACGGCGGTAACCAGCGGCTTGGGGCAGGGCGCCGTACTAACGCCCCAGGGATCGACCATGCCGCGCGGAACAAACGGCTGAAAGAGGAGCTTGGGAACGTGCCGGGCGATGGCGGGCATGTCGAGCCCGGCTGTGAAGTCGGTGCCTTGTGCCCACAGCACGCCGCAACGCAACGCCTTGTCTTGCGCCAGCTGCGTGTAGGCCGCTGCCAGTGCGCGAATCATTTCCGGGTCGAAGGCGTTGAGCTTGTCGGGGCGGTTGAGACCGATGAGCAGGAGATGGCCCCGGCGCTCCACCAAGATGCGATCAGACATGGCATTTGACTCCTGTCGACATAGCGGGAGAATGACCCGCAACCCGCAACGTCACGTCACGTCATTGTGGCACGGCATTCGTGGCCGCAGCATTCGAAACCCTGCAAATCAGCAAGGACGCGAAAGCCAATGACGCCATTTGCTGCCGGCACACAGGACACCCATTGCTGACAGGGCGCCTTTTCCTGAGGGTCAGGCGCCGTTGCGGTCCAGTTCGGCCAGCTTGCCTTTTACGCCCGTCCACTTTTCATGATCGGGCAGCGCGTCCTTTTTCTCGGTGATCTGCGTCCAGTCGGGGTGCTTTGCCAGCTCCGCATTGAGGGCGATGAAAGCCTTCTGGTCCGCGGGTACCTCGTCGTCGGCGCGGATGGCGTCAACCGGACATTCCGGTTCGCAGAGTGCACAGTCGATGCATTCGTCCGGGTCAATCACCAGGAAATTCGGACCTTCGTAAAAGCAGTCCACCGGGCAGACCTCTACGCAGTCGGTATGTTTGCAGCGAATGCATTCTTCCATCACGACAAAGGTCATGCCGGGATCTCCTGACCGGTGGTGGTAGTGCCAGTTGCAGCGGCGGCATGCTTGCGGATGTGGACGGGCACATATTTGTGGTATGGCGTGCGCGACAGCGGATCACAGTGCGTGCCGGACGTCAGGCGATTGAGCTCGGGACCGATGGCGGGGCCGCCCTGGTAGCGCTGGCCGTAGCCATGCGGCAGCGTCACCATTCCGCGGCGAACGGAGTCATCGATCTCGACGACGACGTTGATGCTGTCGCGGGCCGAGGCGCAGACCACCGTCTCGCCGTCACTGACCTGCAGGGCAGCGGCGTCATCCGGGTGCAGGCGCAGGGCGCCGTGCGGGTCGACCTTGCGCCAGGCCGGATCGCGGTAGATCTGGTTGGCGTTGTAGCTGCGGCGCTCGCCGGCCGCGAGGATGAAGGGATAGTCCGCGCCCGGCGGCGTTTCTGTCTCCAGTGCACGCAACTCGGCCAGCATTTCCGGAATTTCGAGCCGCACCTTGCGGTCTGGAGTGCCCATCAGCGACCACATGTCTTCGATACGGTGCACGCTCATCAATGTGCCTTCACGCTTTTCCAGGATGCCGCGGAAAAGGGCCGTACCGAGCGTCAGTTTGTTGCCGCGGTAGCCGGCGCGGCGCACGGCCTCGGGATGCTTGCTGGCGAACTGAATGCACAGCGGCAACAGCGGTGCCGCAACCGCCGCGCCGGAGGGCAGGGCCTGACCCAACGTGCGATAGAGCAGCGATGCGGCAAAAGGCATCAGCTTCTTGTTGCTTGCGAGCGTGGCCGCCAGGGCCGCCACATATCCCAGATGCGCAGTTGCCTTGGGTTCGCGACGGGCAATGCGCTCCAGCAGCGGGAAACGCGTCGGCAGCACGCCCATCTTTTCCAGCAGGCGGGTGTAGATTTCCGGCTCTGGCAGCGACTCGCCCAGCGGTTCGAAAAGGGCGTGGCGCAGATGGAAGTAGTTGACCGGGAATTCCAGGTTGAAGCCCGTGGCTTCCCACTTTTCGAACTGCGAGGCGGCGGGCAGCACGTAGTGGGCGAGGCGTGCGGTCTCGGTCATGGCCACATCCACCACCACCATCAGTTCCAGCGACTTGAAGGCTTCTTCATAGGCGCCGCTGTCGGCCCAGGTCAGCGCCGGATTGCAGCTGTCGACAAACACGGAGCGGATACGGCGCTCGCCGGCCTTGAGGATTTCGTCCGGCAGGATGTTGGGCGGCAGGATGCCGGCGATAGGGAACATGCCGTGATAGGCCGTGCGTTTGATACGCGGCTTGCGTTCGTCGGTATGACTCAGGATGGGCAGCAGCCAGGCGTGCAGGTTGTTGCCGCCCTTGACGCCGAAGTTGCCGGTGACGAGGTACAGCAGCTTTTCCAGGTAGCCGTTCAGTGTGGTGTGCAGGGTCTGCTGGATGCCGAGGTCGATGCGCAGGCAGGCGGCGCGCGCCGTGGCATAGCTGCGCGCCACCCGCTCCACGTCGGCCAGCGGCACGTCGGCGCGACGCACGTAGTCTTCGATGGGAACGGCACGTAGCGCTGCTTCAACGGCGTCGAAGCCGTCGCAGTGTCGCGCCAGGAAGTCGCGGTCGTGCAGGCCGTCACGCACGATGATGGCCAGCATGGCGGCCATCAGGAAGGCATCGGTGCCGGGCTTGAGCTGTAAATGGATGTCGGCTTGTTTGGCTGTTTCGGTGCGGCGCGGGTCGACCACCACCATGGTGCGGTTCGGGTCTTTTTTCAGGTCGCGCAAGGTGTCGCGGGCATTGTGGATGCCGTGCGCCTGGAAGGGATTGGTCCCGATGAACAGCACGAAGTCGGCGTGTTCCACATCTTCGGTCGTATGGCAGGTCTGGCGGCCGAAGAGACGGCCGTTCAGCCAGAAATCCCCCGTCTTTTCCTGACCCAGGGCGTTGTAGGCGTTGCGGCTTTTCATGGCCGCGCGAATCTGGCCACCGTAGGCGCCGCCCAGGTGATTGCCCTGGCCGCCGCCGCCGAGGAAAGCGAAAGCGTCACCACCATGCTGCTCACGAATCATCAGGAGGCGCTGCGCGATATCGGTCAGCGCGTCGTCCCAGGTCACGCGCGCAAAGCGGCCATCGGGCTGGCGCTTGAGCGGGTACTGCAGGCGGTCGCCATGATTCTGGTAATGCTCGAGACGTGCTGCCTTCTGGCAGATATAGCCTTTGGTGACAGGATGGTCTTCGTCACCGCGAATGCGGACGAACTTGCCGTCTTCGATGTCGACTTTCAGCCCGCAGTTGCGCGAGCAGAGAATGCAGGCGGTTTTTTCGGTGGTCATGGCAGGGGTCTCCGCAATGAGAATGACCTCAGCCCTTTTTCGGGCTGACCCACATGGTGATGACGGCACGGAAGACTGCATTGCCAGCCGTGTCGTTGATTTCCACCTCCACCGGATAGTCGCCAGCGCGCGACAGGTCCGCCGCACCCAGGGGGCGGGCCGTCGCCACGAGATCGGTCTCCGCCTTCTTCAGGTATTCCACGGTCATGCCTTTGGGAATCCAGCGGTGGGTGGGAGGGATGGATACGTCGGTCATGAGACCACCGGCCAGCTCCGCCATATTGCACATGGCAATGGCATGGACGGTCCCGAGGTGGTTGGTCACGGCCCGGCGCTTTTTGATGCTGACCCTGGCGTGATCCGGCGCCAGTTCCTCTA
>DASSUO010000287.1:0-5801 GCA_035706925.1 Moraxellaceae bacterium | reverse complement strand
TTCTGGCCGGCACCCGGCCAATACGCATCACGCAGCCCGCCCTCTCCGGCGGGCTTTTTTTGCGCGCCGGTCCGGCAAATGCCGGGAACCCGGACATGCAGCGACAGAGGAACAGCGGCGGAACCTTGACCAGGCGGTCAGGCCTTGACGACCAGCGTGCCACCGACAAGGTCATGCAATGCGCGGCGGTCCGCACGCACGATGAAGATGAAGTCGAGCGGAAAGGCCACCCCGCGCACCCCCGGGACCGTGTTGAGCAACCACACGAAACCGTAGCGGCGCAGGATCAGTCGCGAGAGTGACGGCACCTGGCCGGTCGTCGCATCCACGATGCGGATGCCCAGCAGCCGCTTGCCCAGGGACTGCCCCCGGGTGTGAAGAGTGTAGGCATTGAGGACGAGAAAGACCGCGACATTGGCGGCCGTGACCTGCAGTGCCACGGGAAAGGGCAGGGGCTGACCGGCACGGAGCCAGGACAGCCCACCCAAATGAACGAGAACCGGAAAGGACAGCCCCAGCGCCAGCAGGCCATCAAAGGCCGAGGCGAGAAAGCGGCTGGAACGGCTTGCCAGCGCCGCTCCCGGCACTCCGCCGTCTGTCATCGTCATGACAGTCTGGCCCGCGCTCAGGCCGCCTTGCGCGCAAAGACGAAGCGCGCGAGGAAGTTGACCGCCAGCACGAACACCGTGATCAGCGCGGCACCGGCCCAGGCCAGGCCCTGCCAGTTGTCGTAGGGGCTCATGGCGAACTGGAAGATCACAACAGGCAGGTTGGCCATGGGCTGGTTCAGCTGGGTCGAAAAGAACTGGTTGTTGAGGGCCGTAAACAACAGGGGCGCCGTCTCGCCGCTGATGCGCGCCACGGCGAGCAACACCCCGGTGATGATGCCGTTGCGCGCCGCCGGCAGGCACACGCGCAGGATGGCCTGGCGGCGCGACGACCCCAGGGCGAACGCCCCTTCGCGCAGGATGTCCGGCACCAGCTGCAGCATGTTCTCGGTAGTGCGCACGATGATGGGCACCGCAATCACCGCCAGCGCCGCCACACCGGCATAGCCGGAGAAGTGATGCAGCGGCACCACCAGCAAGGTGTAGATGAACAGGCCGATCACGATCGACGGGGCCGACAGCAGGATGTCGTTCACGAAGCGGATCAGGTTGGCGACACGACCATTACGGCCGTACTCCGCCAGATAGATGCCCGCCAGAATGCCGACCGGTGCGGCGACCACCGTCGCGGCACCGACCATCAGCAGACTGCCGACGATGGCGTTCCACAGTCCGCCCGCGGTGTCGGGCGGTGGCGTCATGAGATGGAACAGGTCGGGCGTGAAATAGGCAAAGCCGCGGGACACCACGGTAAAGAGGATCCAGAACGGCAGGAGGACCCCGATCGCGGCAATGATCCAGGCCACGATGATGGCGAGGCGGTTCTTGAGCTTGCGACGGACCACGAAGGCATTGGACTGGCGTGGAGTCATCACACTTTACCCGACTTGTTGATGAGCAGACGCGCCCCGGCCAGCACCAGGAAGGCGATCACGAAGAGGATCAGGCCCAGCCCCATGAGCGCGGAGAAATGCAGCGGATCGGACGATTCCGCGAACTCGTTCGCGATGACCGAAGAAATGCTGTTGCCCGAGTTGAACAACCCCCAGTCGATGCTGTTGGCGTTGCCGATCAGGAAGGTGACCGCCATGGTCTCCCCCAGTGCACGACCGAGACCGAGCATGATGCCGCCAATGAGGGCGACGCGGGTATGGGGCAGCACGATGTCCCATACCACTTCCCAGGTGGTGGCGCCGAGGCCGTAGCCGGCTTCCTTGAGCGTGGACGGCACCACGGCGAACACTTCGCGCATCACCGAGGTGATGAAGGGCACGACCATGATGGCGAGGATGAGCGCGGCGGGAAGCAGGCCAATGCCGATGGGCGGCCCCTGGAAGATCTGCCCCAGTACCGGCACCTTGCCGAGATGCTGCTGCAGGAAGGGCTGCACGTGATCCGCCAGCAGCGGCGCCAGCACGAACAGGCCCCACATGCCATAGATGATGCTGGGAATGCCCGCCAGCAACTCGATGATGCCGCTGAACGCCCCGCGCAGGCGGGCCGGACACAGCTCGGTAATGAAGAAGGCGATGAAAAAGCTCACCGGCACGGCGATCAGCAAGGCAATGAAGGACGTGACCAGGGTGCCGTAGATGGCCGGCAGCGCCCCGAAATGACCCGATACCGGATCCCACTCACGCCCGGTGAGGAAACCCGGCCCCACTTTGGCGAAGACAGGCAGGCCGCCGGTCAGCAGGGTCAGCATGATGGCGCCCAGAACGGCCAGGACCATCAGGGCGACAGTGGCAACAAGCCACTGGAAGCCGCGGTCGCGTCCGCGTTCGCTGGACAGGGGCCACAGGCGTGTTGAAACGCGCGCAAGCACGTTGGTGGAATTCATTCACGGTCTCCGGCAAGCACAAAGGGGCCCGGTTCACACCGGACCCCTTTGCTACCCACGATGCAAGGATTACTTCCAGACCGGCTTGCCGGCGGCATCCTTCACGTTGGCCGCCCAGCTGGCTTCAATCAGCTTGACGACATTGGCAGGCATGGCGACATAGTCGAGGTCGGTCGCCTGCTGGGCGCCATTCTGGAAGGCCCAGTGGAAGAAGTCCATGACCGCGTGAGTGCGGGCAGCCTGGTCAGCCTTCTTCTGCAGCAGCACGAAGGTGGCACCGGTGATCGGCCAGCTGTTCTTGCCCGGCTCGTTGGTCAGCACTTCATAGAAGGCATCGGCCTTGGCCCAGTCGGCATAGGCGGCAGCGGCCTGGAAGGTCTTGTCGTCCGGCAGCACCCAGGCGCCTTCGCGGTTCTGCAACTGCGCATAGGTCATCTTGGCAGACTTGGCGTAGGCATATTCGACATAGCCGATGGCGCCATTGATACGCTGCACGTAGGAAGCCACACCGGCGTTACCCTTGCCCGCCACACCTTCCGGCCAGGACACGGTGGTGTCACTGCCGACCTTGGTCTTCCACTCTTCGCTGACCTTGGCCAGGTAGTTGGTGAAGATGAAGGTGGTGCCGGAACCGTCAGCGCGACGCACCACGGTGATGTTTTCGTCCGGCAGGGCCAGGCCCTTGTTCACGGCTTCAATGGCCGGGTCGTTCCACTGCTTGATCTTGCCGAGGTAGATGTCGGCCAGCAGCGGGCCGGTCAGGTGGATCTGGCCGGCGGTGATGCCCTTCAGGTTCACCACGGGCACCACGCCGCCCATGATGGCCGGGAACTGCACCAGCCCCTTGGCGTCGAGGTCAGCGTGGGTCAGGGGCTTGTCGGAGGCACCGAAATCCACCGTCTTTTCGGAGATCTGCTTGATGCCACCGCCAGAGCCGATGGCCTGGTAGTTCAGGCCGACCGTGGTCTTGGCCTTGTAGGTGTCCGCCCACTTGGCAAAGATCGGGTAGGCGAACGTGGAACCGGCGCCGGTAATGTCGGCGGCCATGGCACCGTTGACGGCACCACCAAAGATTGCTGCACCGAGCAGCAGGGCACTGATACGCATTGCAAGCCTCCAGGCATGACAGGTTTCTTGGGAGGGCACAGTACGTCACGTTTGTTTCATCTTGGTGACACACTCGGAAAGCAGACAAACGGCAAGGCACCGCGCCATTCTCCCGATATCCCTCGATAATCCCTATGTAATCGGCGGAGATCACCGCAGGATCGCTACAGCCAAACAGTTCGTTTACGAAACTTTACATAAAAACACAGTCCGGCGACCGCCCATCGGGACAGGATAGCCGGCGCCTGTCACATTGCCGCCCCCAAACGCCATGACGTCCTCCCGTTATCCCCTCGAGCCGCTTTTCGGCCGCGTCCTCTCCCCCCTGGAGCGCTTTCTGCAGCGCTCCACGGCCGGGGGCATGGTCCTGGTCGCAACGACGATCCTCGCGCTGGCACTCGCCACCACCCTCGGCGGTCCAGCGCTGCAGCATGTCTGGGAGCAGCCGCTGGCCATCAGCTTCGGCAGTACCTTCCGCCTCGCACTGCCGCTGCATCACTGGGTCAATGACGGCCTGATGGCCGTGTTTTTCCTCATCGTCGGCCTTGAGCTCAAGCGCGAAATCCTGGTGGGCGAGCTGTCGTCCTGGCGCGACGCGGCCCTGCCGGTCGTGGCCGCGCTGGGCGGCATGCTGGTTCCGGCGCTGCTCTACACGGGCTTCAATGGCGGCACGCCGGCGGCCTCCGGCTGGGGCATCCCGATGGCCACGGACATTGCCTTCGCCATCGGCATCCTGGTGCTGCTCGGCGATCGCGTACCGCGCTCGCTGGTGCTTTTCCTGATGGCGCTGGCCATTGCCGACGACCTCGGCGCCGTCCTCGTCATCGCGCTGTTCTATACCCAGCAGATCAGCGTCGCTGCCCTGGGCATGGCCGGCGCCCTCTGCATCGTCCTGGCCCTCTTCAACCGGGGCGGCATACGGCATCCCCTGCCCTACCTGGGTATCGGACTCCTGCTCTGGTACGCGCTGCTGCTGTCAGGCCTGCACGCCACGCTGGCGGGCATCCTGCTTGCCATCGCGATTCCGGCGCTGCCGGCGCGCAGTCCGGCGCAGTTTGATGCCCGTGTGGCCGAACTGCATGCGGCCCTCCGCACCGAAGGACCGGACGGGGCCGCGCACAACGCCCCTCTCAGCAATCCGCGCATGGCCGAGATCGCGAGCGCGCTCGAGCAATCCGCCGCTGCCGCCCAGAGTCCGCAGCTGCGCATCGAGCATGCCCTCCATCCCTGGGTCACCTTTCTCGTGATCCCGGTATTTGCCCTGGCCAATGCGGGTATCGACCTGACCACCGTACGACTCGACATGCTGCTGCATCCCGTGACGACGGGCATCGTGGCGGGCCTTGTCGTCGGCAAATTCCTCGGCATCGCGCTCTTCAGCTGGGGCGCCGTGCGACTCGGTCTCGGCCGTCTGCCGGCGGGGATTTCCTGGCGACTGCTGTTCGGCGCGGCATGGTTGGGCGGCATCGGCTTCACGATGTCGCTGTTCATCAGCCAGCTCGCCTTTAATGATCCCCTGCTGCAGGAAGAGGCCCGACTCGGCATCCTGCTCGCCTCTGTGCTGGCCTCCACCGTGGGCCTGACGTGGCTGCTGACCGTCACCCGACAATCGCCCTCCCTCTCCCCCCGCACGGAATCGTCCACATGATCCTGCTCTCGCTTGCCGTTCTCGTTGGCGCCTTCCTCGTCGTGCTGCCGGTGTGGCTCGCCGCCAAACTGTTCGGCGCCCAGCGCAGCGGCTTTTTCATTTGCCTCCTGGCATCGTTCCTGAGCTCACTGGCCTTTCACGTCGTCAGCAGCCGACTGGGACTCTTCTCCGGATTTTTGTTGGGCGTGGCCGCCATGGCCGTGGTCTATCAGTTGCTGCTCAAGATGGGCTTCTGGAGTGGTGTGGGCGTTGCCTTCGCCGTGGCGCTGCTGCAGGCGCTGGTGTACGGCATCGTACTGGTGCTGCTGGCAGGCCTGTTGGGCCTGGCCGTGCCGCGCGAGGCGCACGAGGGGCTGATACAGATGCATTCCGCCGCAGGCACCCTGTTGCAGATGTGAGCGTCGCAGGGTGCGATTTCAGTCGATGAGACGGCTTCCTGCGTGGCGGAATCGCGCCGTTCAACGGCCTTGGTGAACGATGCCGTTGAATGGTTCTGTTGAATGGTTCTGTTGAATGGTTCTGTTGAATGGTTCTGTTGAATGGTTCTGTTGAATGGTTCTGTTGAATGGTTCTGTTGAATGGTTCTGTTGAATGGTTC
>DASSUO010000286.1:0-36803 GCA_035706925.1 Moraxellaceae bacterium | reverse complement strand
CGACTAGCGGTCGTGCCACCGGTTCCGGGGGCTTGCCCTGCATGGCCAGGGTCGCGACGATGCAAGCTGATCCCCGGTCAGCGTAAGGAGTGTGCCTTCCATGTCCTACCTGAATCCCGATCCCGAAAAGCTCCCCGGGATTTTTGCCGGCCTGCCGGACGACACGCCCATCGTGATGCTCAACCTGCTGAAGTTCCGCGATGTCGCGGTCTACAAAGGACAGCCGGCGGGCTATTCGGGGCGCGAGGCGTATCGCCGCTATAGCGACATCGCCCTCAAGAAGCTCGACGAGATCGGCGCCCGTGTCATTTATGTCGGGCACATGAAGGCAACGCTTATCGGCCCCGAGAACGAACAGTGGGACGAGGTCCTGCTGGTGCGCTACCCGAGCAAGCAGGCGTTCATGGGCATGATGATGCAGCCTGACTTCTTCGAGGCCACGCGACACCGCACGGCGGCGCTTGCCGACTCGCGCCTTGTCGCCACCATTGAGGCGACGGATATCTGAGTCCGTCGCCCGCCACCAAGTCGAGTCCGCCATGACGTCCGCCCGTGTCAGTTATGTCTCGCGTGTAGCCAACGAAACCTTCGGTCACTCCCGCCGACTCCTTCCCGAGCAGCCCTGGTGGCACAATCTCGATCCCGCCTTCCACAAATTTCCGGACGATTTCTATCTGGACGCGAAGACGCAGGCCATGGTCGGGGCCACGGCGGTCGTGGACGTGGGTATTCGAACGGCGGCCGCCACACTGGCCCTGGGGATGGCCTTGCCCACGCTGGTCACGAGATTGACCGAGGACCATGCGCAGTGGGGGTTCTACAAGGCGGTCGCCACGGGGCATGACGCGAAACAGGCCTTCCCGCGACCGCGACAGGCCGTGGAAATGCGACACCACCGGCCGCCCGTGCTGGAGTACCGGCCCCCGGAGGGCAGCGTCGAAGTGCTGTCGTTCGAAAGCGCCTTCCAGGCCCTGAATCCCGGCATGCGCGAACACTATGCCCGCTTCCGTCGCAACCGGGTCGCGTGGGCGGAGCACTGGCGCCATGACGGACCGGCGCGTCCCACCATCTGCCTTATCCACGGGTATGTGGCGGATCCCTACTGGATCAACAGCCGCTTTCTGGCGCTGCCCTGGTTCTACCGGATGGGCTACAACGTGTTGCTCTATACGCTGCCGTTCCACGGCCGGCGCAAGGAATGGTTTGCGCCGGTAAGTGGACATGGCGTGTTTTCCTATGGCCTCTGCCACGTCAACGAGACCATTGCGCACGCTGTACATGATTTCCGTCTGTTCCTCGATTACCTCGAGGCCACCGGCGTGCCGCAATTCGGAGTGACGGGCATTTCCCTCGGCGGCTACACCACGGCGCTACTCGCCGCAGTGGAGGATCGCCTCGCCTTCGCAGTGCCCAATGTGCCGCTCGCCAGCCTCATCGACCTCGTGCTGGAGTGGTTTCCGGCCGCGCCGATGCTCAAGGCCGCATTGCGGCTTTCCGGCACCAGCATCCAGGAGGCCCGGCATGTCACGGCCATGTGCAGCCCGCTGACCTACGATCCCGTTCTGCCGAAAGAACGGCTCATGATCGTTGGCGGTGCCGGCGACCGCTTCGCGCCACCCAAGCACACGCGGCTGATCTGGGATCACTGGAATCACCCCCGCCTGCACTGGTTTCCGGGCAACCACCTGATTCACCTCGACCAGGGGCGCTACCTGCGCGAGATGGCGCGCTTTCTCCGCGGCATCGGCTTCGATCGCGCCTAGCCTTCTTTCCTCATCGGCGGTCGTGTCGGTGCACTTCTCGCGGCGGCGTCCCCTGCGTGAATGTCCGGACGATCGTCTCGCCATGGGGATGTCACCGGACGCTCGAACGGACGTGACCGGCGCGGCCGGGCGGGGTGTCAGTGGCACACCAGGGTGTTGGCCGGACTGGTTCTTGGCGCCGGACTGGTGAAGAATCCCGGGACAGGCCGGTCGTGGAGGACGCCAGGGGGTGTCCCGGTGCCGGCGCGGAGAGAATCGACGTGCGGAACTGGGGATGGGGCCTGTTGGTCCTGGTGGCATTGACCACTGACGTGGGGGCGGCGGAGAAGCAGGCGGCTGCCAGCAAGGCGGTGCCCGTGGGTGAGAACGCGGGCTACACCTACTGCGTGCGTGAGGCGAATGATGCCCTGACCCTGGGGCGCTTCGTCATGGCCACCAAGCGTACTCGTGAGCAAGTCGAGTCGGATGCGCACATCGCGCCCTATATCCGCTCCATGGCAGGCAGCCTGTTTGACGAAATGGCGGCCGGTCGTGCGCCCACCCATGTGCATTTCGGCATGACACGCTTCAAGTCCTGTCTGGTGAACCAGAAGGTCAGCTTCGAGGTACCCGACCAGCAACTGTTCACCTGTCTCAGCCGGGTCGATATTCCTTTCTATTTCCTGGCCCTGCGCCAGAGCGGGGTCAGCGAAAAGGACGCCATCGCCGAGATGAAGAAGAATCTCGCGGCATGGGGGCATCCTGATGCCGTGATCGAGATCCTGGCGCGACCGTCCTACGGCGTGGGATCGCCAGCCGATCTGGCTAGCCTGCAGGTCTTCACGGTCAACACCTGCCTGCTGCCTGAAGACCAGGCGGCCGCCATGTACGGGGCGCCCCCCGATGCCGCGCCGGCAACGGCGCCCGCTCCGGGCTCGAAGGCGGGGGCACAATCCAGAAAGGCGCCCTGAGGCGCCTTTTCCAGGGAGCGTGCCCGCCGGGTGTGGCGTAGGCTGCCGGCGTTGGCGCCCCGCAGTCCCCACCCTGTGGCGGAAGGCCTGCTCCCCGGTGCTGTGGTCCTGTCTCCGGTCCGGGTCGCCCGAAAGGACAGGCAGCGCCGGGGCCAGGACACCCTCAGGCTCATGCAGCCCCATGACAGGGCTGCATGAGCCGGTTTCACGTCGGCCGGCAATGGCTTTCACCTGCCTTTTGGGGCGGGATCCGCTAGAATATGCCCCCCCGCCTTCCCCCATCCCTGTTGAGGTAGAGATGTTCAGCAAAGTGACCCTTGCCAGCTTTGATCCGGAACTGGCCCAGGCCATCGCCCAGGAAGAGGCCCGCCAGGAGGACCATATCGAACTGATCGCCTCCGAGAACTACTGCTCCCCGGCCGTCATGGAAGCCCAGGGCAGCAAGCTCACCAACAAGTATGCGGAAGGCTATCCCGGCAAGCGCTACTACGGTGGCTGCGAGTACGTCGACATCGTCGAGCAGCTCGCCATCGACCGCGCCAAGCAGCTCTTCGGGGCCGACTACGCCAACGTGCAGCCGCATGCCGGCTCCCAGGCCAATGGCGCTGTCTACCTGGCCCTGCTGAACGCCGGCGACACCGTGCTTGGCATGAGCCTCGCCCACGGCGGCCATCTCACCCACGGCGCCAAGGTCAATTTCTCCGGCAAGACCTATAACGCCGTGCAGTACGGCCTGAACACCGAAACCGGCGAAGTCGACTACGACGAAGTCGAGCGCCTGGCCCTGGAACACAAGCCGCGCATGATCGTGGCCGGTTTCTCTGCCTATTCCCGCGTGATGGACTGGAACCGTTTCCGCGCCATCGCCGACAAGGTCGGGGCCTACCTGATGGTCGACATGGCCCACGTGGCCGGCCTCGTCGCTGCCGGCGTGTACCCCAATCCGGTGCAGATTGCCGACGTCACCACCACCACCACGCACAAGACACTGCGCGGCCCGCGTTCCGGCCTCATCCTGGCCAAGAAGAACGAAGAGATCGAGAAGAAGCTGCAGAGCGCCGTGTTCCCCGGCATCCAGGGCGGCCCGCTGGAGCATGTCATCGCCGCCAAGGCCGTGGCTTTCAAGGAAGCCATGGCGCCCGAGTTCAAGACTTACCAGCAGCAGGTCGTGAAGAACGCGCAGACCATGGCGCGCGTGCTGAAAGACCGCGGCTACGACATCGTGTCCGGTGGCACCGACAACCACCTGTTCCTGCTCTCCCTGATCAAGCAGGACGTGACCGGCAAGGATGCGGACGCCTGGCTGGGTAGCGCCGGCATCACCGTGAACAAGAACGCCGTGCCCAATGATCCGCGCTCGCCCTTCGTGACCTCCGGCATCCGTATCGGCACCCCGGCGGTGACCACGCGCGGTTTCGGCGAGTCCGAGTGCGCGGAACTGGCCGGCTGGATTGCCGACATCATCGACAGCCGTGGCGACGCCGCGGTGATCGCCAAGGTGGCCGCCCAGGTCAAGGCTGTCTGCGGCAAGTTCCCGGTCTACCCGAAGTAAGCAATACACGGGGGCTCACGCCCCCGACCCCGATCCCTCGCAGGAGCGGCGTCAGCCGCGATTGGCCGCCGTTATCCCGATGCCTGTCGCGGCTGAATCTGGCGAATCGCGGCTGATGCCGGGTCTTCCTGGCTGAAGTCGCTCCTGCGACTGGTTCTCTCCGTTCGCGTTCGAGCGCGGATGCGAAAGGGGAGGCGGATGCGGTAAAAGATGCACTGTTGTTGCCGAAACACAGGAAGGTTCTTTAGAGGTTCCCTATGCACTGCCCCTTCTGCAGCGCCGATGACACCAAGGTCATCGATTCCCGCCTGGTCGCCGACGGTGACCAGGTCCGCCGTCGTCGCGAGTGCACCTCCTGCGGCGAGCGCTTCACGACGTTCGAAACCGCCGAGCTCGTCCTCCCCCGCATCATCAAGTCCGATGGCGTGCGCCAGCCCTTTGACGAGGCCAAACTGCGCGCGGGCATGATGCATGCCCTGCAGAAGCGCCCGGTTTCCATTGAAAAGATCGACGAAGCGGTCAATCGCATCATGCACCGCCTGCGTGCCACCGGTGAGCGCGAGGTGAAATCCCGCCTGCTGGGTGAGCTCGTGATGGACGAGCTCAAGAAGCTCGACTCCGTGGCCTATGTGCGTTTCGCCTCGGTCTATCGCAGCTTTCAGGACATCAGCGAGTTCCGCACCGAAATCGAAAAACTCGAACGCGATACCAAGGCCACGACATGAGCGGCGTCGACGATCTCGTCCACATGAGCGAAGCCCTGCGCCTGGCGCGACAGGGGCGCTACACCACGCAGCCGAATCCGCGCGTGGGCTGTGTGCTCGTGAAAGATGGCGTGATCGTGGGCAAGGGATTTCATGCGCGTGCGGGTGGGCCGCATGCCGAAATCGTGGCGCTGAAGCAGGCCGGCTATCGCGCCTACGGTGCCACCGCCTATGTGACCCTGGAGCCCTGTGCGCACAAGGGGCGTACGCCGCCCTGTGCCAACGAGCTGGTCATCGCCGGCATCCGCCGCGTGGTGGCCGCCACGCTGGATGCCAATCCGCTGGTGGCGGGCAAGGGCATGCAGATCCTGCGCGACGCCGGCATCGTCACCGAGGTCGGCCTGCTGGGCGATGAAGCCCGTGCACTCAATGCTGGCTTCCTGCGTCGCATCAATGGCGGTCTGCCCTGGGTGCGGATCAAGCTGGCGGCGAGTCTCGACGGGCGAACGGCTATGGCCAATGGTGAATCGCAATGGATTACAGGTCCCGATGCGCGCCGCGATGTGCAACGCTGGCGCGCCATGAGCTCGGCCATCATCACGGGTGTCGGCACGGTGCTCGCGGATGATCCGTCGTTGACGGTGCGGCCGGATGACTGGACGGATTGGCAGTATGGTGATGTGGTGGCGCCCGTCCGTGTGGTGCTGGATCGCGAGTTTCGTACGCCGCTGACCGCAAAGCTGTTCAAGACCCCGGGTCGCGTCGTCATCGCTGGCGTGCAGGCGCCGCTGGAGCGACAGGCGGCCCTCAAGGACGCTGGCGCCGAAGTCTGGGTGTTGCCCGCGGCGCCGGATGGTCGCGTCGACCTGCGCGCGCTGTTGCGCAAGCTCGCGGACGACGGTGCCAACGAAGTGCTGGTGGAGGCGGGCGCTACCGTGGCCGGCGCATTCGCACGAGCAGGGCTTGCGGATGAGCTCGTCCTGTACACTGCGCCTGTCGTGCTGGGCTCCAGCGGGCGGCCGCTGCTGGACTGGCCCCTGGCCAGCATCCGCGACCAGCGCCGTTTCACGATTACCGATACCCGCATGGTCGGCAGCGACCTGCGTCTGGTGCTGCAACCGAAATAAGTGAAAGGCCGCCCGCAACGGCGGGCGGCAGGAGCAGAAACGATGTTTACCGGCATCATCGAAGCCATCGGAACCATCCGCGCCATCGAGCCGCGCGGTGGCGACGTGCGCCTGCGCATCGCGACCGGCAAGCTCGATCTCGCCGACGTGAAGCTGGGTGATTCCATCGCCACCAACGGTGTCTGCCTCACGGCGGTCGAGCTGCCGGGTGACGGCTATGTGGCCGACGTGTCGACAGAAACGCTGGCACGCTCCACGCTCAAGGACCTCAAGGTCGGCGCCGTGGTGAACCTCGAGAAAGCCCTGCAGCCGCAGTCCCGCCTCGGCGGACATATCGTCAGCGGTCATGTCGATGGTCTGGGCGAGGTGGTGTCGCGCGAAGTGTCGGCCCGTGCCGTACTGTTCCGCGTGCGCGCCCCGAAGGAACTCGCGAAGTACATCGCGATGAAAGGCTCCATCACGGTCGACGGCATCAGCCTCACCGTGAACGATGTGCAGGGCGCGGAGTTTGTGCTCACCATCGTGCCGCACACCGTGCAGGAAACGAATATCGGCTCCTGGGCACCGGGGACCAAGGTGAACCTGGAAGTGGATGTGATTGCCCGCTACCTGGAGCGGCTGCTCCTGGGTGAAAAAGCGGCGGAGGTTGGAGTGTCGGGTGGCATCACCACGGCATTCCTGGCCGAAAACGGATTCATGAAGTGACGAGAGCCTGACAAATGGCATTGAACACGATCGAAGAACTGATTGCCGATATCCGCCTCGGGCGCATGGTCGTGCTGATGGACGATGAAGACCGCGAGAACGAGGGCGACCTCGTCATGGCGGCCACGCATGTGCGTCCCGAAGACATCAATTTCATGATCAAGTACGCGCGCGGGCTGGTCTGCCTGCCCATGACGCGTGATCGCTGCGAGCTGCTCAAGCTGCCGCTGATGGTGCAGCGCAACGGTTCCGGATACGGCACCAAGTTCACGGTCTCGATCGAGGCGGCGACGGGCGTCAGCACCGGCATCAGTGCGGCGGATCGCGCCCGCACCATCCAGGCCGCAGTGTCGCGTGACGCCAAGGCTGCCGACATCGTGCAGCCGGGCCATATCTTTCCGCTCATGGCGGAAGGCGGTGGCGTGTTGCGCCGTGCGGGTCATACCGAGGCCGCCTGCGACCTGTCGCGCCTTGCCGGACTCGAGCCCGCGGGCGTGATCTGCGAGATCATGAACGAAGACGGCACCATGTCGCGCCGTCCCGATCTCGAGAAGTTCGCCATCGAGCACAACCTCAAGATCGGCACCATTGCCGACCTCATCCACTACCGCATGGTCAACGAGCAGACGGTGCATCGCATCGACGTGCAGACGCTGCCAACCGAGTACGGCGACTTCCGTCTTCATCTGTACCGGGATGCCGGCGGTGACGATGTGCACGTGGCGCTGGTGAAGGGCCATCTCGACGGCAAGGTGGTTCCGACCGTGCGTGTGCACGTGGTGAATCCGCTACGCGACCTGCTGCATGCCAAGTACCAGGGGCGCCTCGGCTGGAACCTGCAGAAGAGCCTGCGCGAAATCGCCAATGCCGAAGCGGGCGTGATCGTCATGCTGGGTCAGGACTACAGCTCGTCGAGCGTGGTGTCGCACATCGAAGAGTTCTTCGGTACGCGGCCGCGCAGCAGCGAGGGCTCGGGCTCCGGCATGTACCGCAACATCGGCACCGGCTCGCAGATCCTGCGCGACCTTGGCGTGACCAAGATGCGCCTGCTGAGTTCGCCCATGAAGTTCAATGCGCTCTCGGGCTTCGGTCTCGAGATCGTGGAATACGTGACCACCGAGTGATCCGGTCGCCGCGCCGCAGGGCGGGCGACCCCGACATCGACCCCGTCGGGTCATCGCGCGGCTCCGGCTCGCGGGCTACGACGGGGACCAGCAATCTTTTCAAGAGGAGAACGAAATGAGCGCCATCAAGACCATCGAAGGCGGATTCACCCAGGCCAACGGCCGTTACGCCATCGTGGTGGCCCGCTTCAACAGCTTCGTCGTCGAGTCGCTGCTGTCCGGCGCCATCGATACGCTGAAGCGCCATGGCGTCGCCGACGAGAACATCACTGTCGTGCGTGTGCCGGGTGCCTGGGAGCTGCCGCTCGTGGCCAAGAAACTTGCCGGCAAGAAGACATTTGACGCGATCATCGCGCTGGGCGCCGTGATCCGTGGCGGCACGCCGCACTTCGATTTCGTCTGCAACGAAGCCGCGAAGGGCCTCGGCGTCGTCGGCCTCGAATTCGGACTGCCCGTCATCTTCGGTGTGCTCACGACCGACTCCATCGAGCAGGCCATCGAGCGCTCCGGCACCAAGGCCGGCAACAAGGGCAGCGACGCCGCCCTCTCGGCCATCGAAATGGTGTCCGTCCTGCGCGCCATCGGCTAACCCCGAATCGTCCATTTACAGTGACCGGCGCGGCCGAGGCCGCTCCTACGGGGTGGGGTTTTCCCTCTTCCGGTTTCAAACGGGGTAGTGCCCCGGGTTGGTGAAAGTTGAGCAAAGACAACGGTTCCATTCGTCCGGCAGCGCGACGCAAGGCGCGTCGATTCGCGTTGCAGGCGCTGTATGAGTGGTCGATCTCGCAGAATCCCATGTTCGAGATCGAAGCGCGCTATCGCGTCGAGAACGACATGCACAAGGTCGATCTCGAATATTTCCACGAGCTCATCCATGAGATCTCGAGCAAGGTGGAAGGCATCGATGACGCCTTTCTGCCGCATCTCGATCGCAAGTTTCACGAGCTCGACCACGTCGAACGCGCCATCCTGCGTATCGGCACCTACGAGATGCTGCACCGCATCGATGTGCCCTATCGCGTCGTGATCAACGAGGGCATCGAGCTGGCAAAGGATTTTGGTGCCACGGAGTCGCACAAATACGTCAACGGCGTGCTTGATCGTGTGGCGAAAGAGCATCGCAAGCTGGAGCGTACCGCCGGCTGAGCCGGTGGTCGCTGCGGAGACGCCATGGCCGGCAAGGGAGAGTTCGAGCTGATCCGGGATTACTTCCAGCGTCCGCTCGCCGACCCCGACGTGCGTCTCGGCATTGGCGATGATTGCGCGTTGATCGCGGTTCCGGCGGGCGAGGAACTCGCGGTCACCACCGATACCCTGGTGGCGGGCCGTCACTTCCCGGAGTCGGCGGCACCGTTCGACATCGGCTGGAAGTCCCTCGCCGTCAATCTGTCCGATCTCGCGGCCATGGGCGCGACGGCACGCTGGGTCACGCTGGCACTCACCCTGCCGACCAATGACGACGCCTTCCTGGGTGAATTTGCCCGGGGCTTTTTTGCGCTGGCCGCGCAGGAGCGGATCAGCCTCGTGGGCGGCGATACCACACTGGGCCCGCTCAGCATCACCGTCACGGCACTCGGCACCGTGCCGGCCGGCGCGGCATTGCGTCGCGGTGGCGCGCGCGCGGGGGACGATCTTTATGTATCGGGCACCCTCGGGGATGCCGGGCTGGGATTGCGCCTGGAGCTGGATCAGTGGATGGATGAGCTGCCGCCGGAGGCAAGAGAAGTCGCCCTGTCGCGCCTGCATCGACCGACGCCGCGCCTCACCCTGGGCATTGCACTGCGCGGTCATGCAAGTGCGTGCATCGACGTGTCGGACGGGCTGGCGCAGGATCTCGGGCATATCCTTGCGGCCTCGGCAGTCGGTGCGGAACTTGAATTGTCGGCGCTGCCGCGGAGTGCTGCACTGGCCACGATCGATCCGGCATTTGCCGACATTCTCGCGCTGACCAGTGGTGATGATTACGAGCTGCTGTTCGCCGCACCCCCATCGGCACGCGCCGCGCTCGGCACCCTTCCGGTGCCCTGCGCCCGCATTGGCCGGCTGACGGGAGAGCCGGGACTGCGGTTTTTCCGCGAGGGCACGCCGGTGGACATGCCGGTGGCCGGCTTTACCCATTTCTGATCGGGCGCCCGTCGCCTGAGGCCGGCCTGGCAAGGCAGCCCCGTCGTTGCCCGATCCCGAGGAGAAAGAATGGACCTGAAAAAACCCGATCTGCGCGACCCGTTGCAGCTGATGGCCTTCGGCTTTGGCAGTGGTCTCGCGCCCAAGGCACCCGGCACCTTCGGCTCACTCGCGGCAGTGGCACTGTTCCCGCTCCTGGCGCTGCTACCGGTTCCGGCCTACCTGGCAGTACTCGTCGTCGCGTCCGTGGGGGGCATCGTCATTTGTGGTCACGCCGCGCGCGCGCTCGATGTGCATGACGACGGCCGCATCGTCTGGGACGAATTTGCCGGACAATGGATCGCGTTGCTGCCGCTCCTGCCGGTGGCACACTGGGGAGCACGTCAGCTCATCGGGCTGGCAGCGGGCTTTGCGCTCTTCCGGTTGTTCGATGTCGCCAAACCCTGGCCGATCAGCCATGTCGACAGGAACGTTCACGGCGGATTCGGCATCATGCTGGATGACCTGATCGCAGGTGCGCTGGCCGCCGCCGTCCTTGCCGGCCTTCTGCATTTCTTCTGACTCCGGCGAGGCCCGGCATGGCGCAGCCCCTCTTCCGTTACATCCTGCTCCTTCTGCTGATGGTGCCTGCGCCGGGCCGCGCTGCGCCGGCGGAGCCCCTGGTCGACGTGATCGGCCTTGTCGGTGACCGTGCCATCCTGCGTATCGACGGGGCCCGCGTGATCCTGCGCAGCGGAGAAACCCACGGCGCCGTCACCCTGCTTCGCGTGGAGAAAGGCGAAGCCGTGCTGCGCATCGGCAAACGCGAGACGCATCTGGGCATGAGCATGGATACCAGCGGCTTCGGCCCGCGCACAGAGGGGGCCAGCGTGGAAATCGCCATGAATGGCAGGGGCCAGTTCATCACCAACGGCATGGTCAATGGGCGTGTGGTGGAGTTCCTGGTCGATACCGGGGCCAACACGGTGTCGATGACATCGCGCGAGGCCCAGCGTCTCGGCATTGATTACCGCGTGGACGGTACCCTGACGGCGAGTTCTACCGCCGGCGGGATCGTGCCGACCTGGGTGGTGACGCTGAAGAGCGTCCGGGTGGGTCCGATCCAGGTGACGAATGTACAGGCCTCCGTGCTTGAAACGTCGGCCATGACCCCCATTCTGCTGGGCATGAGCTTCCTGAGCCGGGTCACCATGACCCAGGACAGCCAACGCCAGCGCCTGCGCCTTACCGAGCGGTAACAGCAGGATTTTCTTGTCCGCCTGTTGTCAGGTCGCCGGGGCGGGCACGGATGGTACAATCGCCATCCCCCGCGAGTGGAGATTCCCGTGTCAGTCGTTTTTGTAGCCTCCTCGCTCCTGCCAACCCGCCATGGCGTATTCACCCTGCACGGTTTCGAGGATCCCGGGACGGGCAAGGAACATGTGGCGCTGGTCATGGGTGATGTTGAGAGCGCGTCGCCCGTACTCCTGCGCGTTCACTCCGAGTGTCTGACGGGTGACGGCTTTGGCAGCCTGCGTTGCGACTGTGGTCCGCAACTGGAAGCCGCCATGCGCAACGTGGCGCAGGAAGGCCGTGGTGTCATCCTCTATCTGCGCCAGGAAGGTCGCGGCATCGGGCTCATGAACAAGATTCGCGCCTACCACCTGCAGGACCAGGGCGCCGATACGGTTGAAGCCAACCAGCAACTCGGTTTCGCGCCCGACCTTCGCGAATACTCCATGTGCGAAGACATGTTGAAGCATCTGGGTGTGGCGGCCGTTCGCCTCATGACCAACAATCCGCGCAAAGTGGCCGCGCTGCAGGCACATGGCATCACCGTTGCCGAACGGGTTCCCCTCATGACGGGGCGCAATCCGCACAACGAGCAGTACCTCGCCACCAAGCGGGGCAAGCTCGGTCACATGTTCGAGCAGGACGAGTGACGGCGACGTAATCGACCCTGCCCAAAACAGGAAAGCCGGCTATTGCCGGCTTTCCTGTATCTGGAGGCACATTCGCGCCATTGAGCCTGCGCGGATGGAACCGCAGGCGGGGCGACGCGAAAGAGCCGCCGGCCTGCATCAGTTCTTGAGTTCGGCCCGGGTGATCACGGTGAGCGCGGGCACGGCATCCAGTCGTGCACGCACCGCACGCTCGATGCCGGCTTCGTCGAGTCCGCAATAGGCCAGCATTTCGGCTGGCGTGGCGTGTTCGATGAAGGCGTCGGGAATTCCAAGATTCAATACGGGCACCACGAGCTTCTCGCGGGCGAGGAATTCGTTCACGGCGGATCCGGCTCCTGCCATCACGGCGTGTTCTTCGAGCGTGACGAGCAGCTTGTGCGACAGCGCCATCTCACGGATCAGGGCTTCATCCAGTGGTTTGACGAATCGCATGTCGACCACCGTGGCATTGAGCGTTTCGGCCACGGCCAGTGCTGGCTGCACCAGGGTGCCGAAGGCCAGCAGTGCCACCTTTTCGCCCTGTCGCCGCACGATGCCCTTGCCGAGCGGAAGGGCGGTCATGGCTTTCTCGAGTTTCGCGCCGGGGCCGGTGCCGCGTGGATAACGCACCGCCGCCGGTCCCTTGTGTTCGAACGCGGTGTACAGCATCTGCCGGCATTCGTTTTCGTCTGACGGCGCCATGATCACCATATTGGGGACGGTGCGCAGATAGGCGTAATCGTAGGCGCCCGCATGCGTGGGGCCGTCTTCACCCACGAGGCCCGCGCGGTCGATGCCGAAGGTGACGTCGAGGTTCTGCAGGGCGACATCGTGCACGAGCTGGTCGTAGCCGCGCTGCAGGAACGTGGAGTAGATGGCGACCACAGGCTTCAGCCCTTCGCAGGCCATGCCGGCCGCCAGTGTCACTGCGTGTTGCTCGGCAATGGCGACGTCGTGGTAGCGCTCGGGAAATTCCTTCGCAAAACGCACCATGCCCGAGCCTTCGCACATGGCGGGCGTGATGCCGACACAACGGGTGTCCGCCGCGGCCATGTCGCACAGCCAGTCACCGAAGATGTCTGAATATTTCAGCTTTTTGGCGACGGGCACGACGGATTTTTCCCGCTCGGCGGCCGGTGCGATCTTGGTGATGGCGTGATAGCCGATGGGGTCGGCCTCGGCCGGCGCAAAGCCCTTGCCCTTGGTCGTGTACACATGCAGCAACTGCGGACCGGGAGCATCACGCAGATTGGAGATGGTGGTGACCAGCGTGTCGAGGTCGTGGCCGTCGATGGGGCCGACGTAGTTGAAGCCGATGCTTTCGAACAGCGCTCCCGGCGAATTCACCAGGTGCTTCATGCTCTCTTCGGCGCGACGCGTGAAGTTGAGTGTGGCCGGCATGGCAGAGAGCACGCGCTTGCCGCCTTCGCGCAATGCAATGTAGGTCTTGCTGGCCCAGATGCGTGCGAAATAATTCGACAGGCCGCCGACGTTCTTGGAGATCGACATGCCGTTGTCGTTCAGGATCACCAGCATGTTGGCGCCCTGGTGGGCGGCGTCGTTCAGCGCTTCGAACGCCATGCCGGCGGTCATGGCACCATCTCCGATCACGGCGCACACCTTGCGCTGGCTGCCGGTCATACGCGCCGCGATGGCCATGCCCAGGGCGGCGGAAATGGAGGTGGATGAGTGGCCGACGCCAAAAGTGTCGTACTCGGATTCTTCACGGCGCGGAAAGGCGGCGAGGCCGTCTTTGTGGCGCATGGTGAGCATCTGCTCCTTGCGCCCCGTCAGGATCTTGTGCGGGTAGGTCTGGTGGCCGACGTCCCAGACGAGGCGGTCGGCCGGTGTCTGGTAGCAGTAGTGCAGCGCGATGGTGAGCTCGACCACGCCAAGTCCGGCACCAAAATGTCCCCCGGTCTGGCCGGTACACCAGAGCAGGTATTCCCTGACCTCGCGCGCGAGCTCCGGCAGCGCCTCGGGCGGCAGCTCGCGCAGCTTGTCCGGCGTCGGGACCTGGTCCAGCAACGGGGTGTCGGGGCGTTCGCGGGGAATGTCGGTAAACGGGGTCGTCAGGGTGAACATCGGTCAGCCCATCCAGGCAGGAATCGCCAATTATAGCGGAGCCCCTCGTCGGGAGCCCTGTGAAATCGAGGGGAAGTGACAGAAAACCTACCTTTTCTGTCCGACAAAATGAGGGGGGTAGCGCGATGCCCCCTGTCCAGGCTTTGGCTTTGGCTTTGGCTTTGGCTTCGGGCTAAGGCTCAGGCTTCGGTGCCGCGACTACCGGCATGGATGCTCACGGGACGGGGATGGACTGCGCAGGAGCCGCCGGTGCTTTTCGGCGGGACCTCAATGATCCCGGGCGACCAGGAACCCTGCCAGGGCGCGAAGGGGCGCGGCATTCGCGCCCAGCGGATCAAGGGCCGCCAGGGCTTCGTCATGCAGCCGGGCCGCCAGTTCCTGCGCGGCGGTGAGTCCAAGGAGGGCGGGATAGGTGGATTTCTCCCGTGCCTCGTCCGAGCCGGCGGGCTTGCCGATGGTCGCAGTGTCACCCACCACGTCGAGCACGTCGTCATGCACCTGGAAGGCCAGGCCAAGGCGGTCGGCAAAGCGGTCGAGGGCTTCGCGCCGCGTGATGTCGGCACCGGCGGCAAGCGCGCCCATTGCCACGGCCGCACGGATCAGCGCGCCCGTCTTGTGGCGGTGTACCTGCTCCAGCGTAGTGACGTCGATGCGACGGCCTTCGGCGGCGAGATCGAGCGCCTGCCCGACGGCCATGTCGGTGGCGGCTTGCGCCAGAACGGCGACCTGGGCACTGAGCCGGTCCGCCGGTAGCGGCGTGGCCGTCAGCGCCACGAACGCCAGCGACTGCAGGGTGTCACCCGCCAGCAATGCGGTGGCTTCATCGAAGGCCTTGTGGCAGGTCGGCAGGCCCCTGCGCAAGTCGTCATCGTCCATGCAGGGCAAGTCGTCATGGACGAGCGAATAGCAGTGAACGAGCTCGATCGCGAGCGCGGCCGGGTCGGCGTCGGCCAGCGTCGCGCCGCAGGCCAGTGCCGCGCCGTACACCAGCGCCGGGCGCACCCTTTTGCCACCATTGGTGGCCGCATAGCGGATGGCTGACGAAAGACGCTCTGAATCGGCGTTCTGACGGGCGAGGAAGGTGTCGAGCAGGGCCGGAATACGGGCGCGTGCCAGCTCCAGCAGGGAGGTGTCAGGCATCGTCGCCTTCGTCTTCGTCGAACAGGGTGACCTCGACGCTGCCGTCGGGCTTTTCCAGCAGCAACTGGACCTTCTGTTCGGCTTCGGCCAGCGCCTGCTGGCAATCACGGGTCAGGCGAATGCCGTCCTCGAAGGCCTTGAGGGCATCTTCCAGGGGCAGCTCACCACTCTCCAGCAGGTGAACCTGTTTTTCGAGATCGGCAAGGGCCTTTTCGAAGTCGATGGCTTTGGGCTTGCGGGCCATGGCAGGAACCGGACGATGAAAGCGCGAACAGTAGCCCTGCGCCGGCAGAGGGTCAATCGAACGATTTCCCGACTGGAAAAACAAAGGCCGGCGCAGGGGCCGGCCTTCATCGTGCTGCCAGAAATTACTTGGCGGCGGGAGCAGCTTCTTCAGCCTTCTTGGATTCTTCGGCCTTCTTCGCTTCAGCCTTCTTCTTGGCGTGACGCTTGTGGTGCATCGCCTTCTTTTCCGGGGCCTTGGCGGGGGCTTCGGCGGCCGGGGCAGCGCCAGCGGCGGCGGGAGCCGGGGCGTCAGCGGCGAAGCTCAGGCCGGCAACGGAAGCGATCAGGGCAGCGGCGATGGTGTGGGACAGTTTCATGTAAGCATTCTCCTGAGTGAGGGGGGCGCCGTGGGCGTCGAAGAGGAGATTGCTCCCGCCATCCTTACCGATTTTTTGGCGTCAAATGAACAATTTTTAAGAATTGGCGGGGGGCACGGGTTCCGGACGGTGCATGGGCAAGGTGACCTCGACGCGCAGGCCCGGCCGGGCATCGAGCAGGCGAATCCGCCCGCCATGGTGCCGCACGATGGCGCGGACCAGTGCCAGCCCCAGCCCGTTTCCGGGTGAGCCGCGGTGGGCCTCCAGGCGGACGAAGCGGTCAAAGACGCGCTCACGGTCAGCTTCGGGGATTCCGGGGCCGGCGTCGCTGACCGCCAGTCGGGCGTTAATCCCGTTGTCGGTGAGTTCGACCTGGATGACGGTATCGGGAGGCCCGTACTTGATGGCGTTGTCGAGGAGGTTGACCAGTACCTGGAACAACTGGTCCCGGTCCCCGACGACAGAAACCGGACGCGTACTGACCTCGATGTGCTGGCCCCGGGTTTCCGCGACGGCCTCCAGCAGCTCCACGGCATCCTGGACAAGGGCGGTGAGATCCAGTGGCGTATCCGGCGAGTTCGTGTCGGCCTCCAGGCGCGCCAGGCGCAGGATGGCCCGGAAGGTATCCAGCAGGCGGTCGGTTTCGGTCAGGGCATCCTCCAGCGCGGCCGCCGCATTGCTGTCGGCGGTGGCGGCCCGTGCGGCCTCGAGTCGCGTGCGCAGCCGTGTCAGCGGGGTGCGCAGGTCGTGGGCAATGGCGTCAGTCGTGTGGGCAATGCCGCCGACGAGGTCCTGGATACGGCTGAACATGGCATTCAGCGTGTGGTTCAGCCGGTCGAAGCTGTCCTCGCTGCCATTGGGCGTGATGCGTGCATCGAGTTCGCCGCCAGCAAAGCGGCCTGCGATCCGCAGCGGACCTGACAGCGCGGTGTCGATGGCGCGGGTCATGCCGATCCCGAGCAAGGTGGCCATCAGCAGGGCCAGGCCGAGGCCGAGCGCCAGGGCACGACGGAGTGAGCGGTCCAGACGTTCGCGCTCCCAGGCAATATGCCCGACGAGGAGCCGGGTGCCGTCCGGAAAGGCAATGACCAGCGCGAGTACCTCCCGCTCCTGTCCCCCCAGCACCAGGGTCAGGTCGTGCCAGCCCGCACGGCGCAACAGGGGCGCCGTCAGCGAGGGCTCGTCCGGAACCCGCCACTGACGAACGTCACGGGTCATGAGGTACACGGTGTCGGGACTGGCGGCGTCGGCCCGGTCCGCCAGGGCCTCACCGAGCCCTTTGGCGCCTTCTTCGCTGTACCAGTTGCGCAGGTCCGATACTTCGTTGGTGACCGTGCGCTTCATTGCCTGCTCGTTGAGCGTGGCAAGCGTGACATAGCTGGCGCCCGCCATGATGGCGAACGCCAGCATGAGCACTCCCGCCTGGCCAAGGGCGAGGCGCAGGATGGGGGAGCGCCATTGCCTCATGACAGGCCCAGGCGGTAGCCGGCTCCGCGCACCGTATGCAGCAGGGGCTGCTCGTGATCGCGGTCGATCTTCTGGCGCAGGCGCGAGATGTGCACGTCGATCACGTTGGTCTGAGGGTCGAAGTGGTAGTCCCATACCGCCTCGAGCAGCATGGTGCGCGTTACCACCTGATCGGGGTGGCGCATCAGGTATTCCAGCAGGCGGAATTCGCGGGGCTGCAAGTCCACGGGCTGGCCGGCCCGAGTGACCGTACGTCGCAACAGGTCCATCTCCAGGTCGGCGACCACAAGCTGGGTCTGTTCGCGGGGCGTGTTCGCCGGGCGCCGGAGCAGGGCTTCGAGGCGGGCCTGGAGTTCGGCAAAGGCAAACGGCTTCACCAGGTAGTCGTCAGCCCCTTCGCGCAATCCTTCCACGCGCTGCTGCACGTCCGCCAGCGAGCTCAGGATGATCACGGGCGTGGCGCGGCCGGCCGTGCGCAGCATGCGCAGGACGTCCAGGCCGTCGAGGCCCGGGAGCATGCGATCGAGGATGATGGCGTCGACGTCTTCGCCGGTGGCCAGGAACAGCCCTTCGCGGCCGTCCCGGGTGGCGACCACGGTGTAGCCGGCCTCGCGCAGGCCTTTTTCGATGTAGTCGGCGATCCGGGGATCGTCTTCGATGAGCAGGATACGCATGGATCTCTGTCCTCCTTGAGTCGCGAGTCTAGGGGGGACAGTGGCGTGCGCGAAACTGGTTTTTTGTCGTGCCGGAAATGAGGCGGGCAACCGGGGCTGGGCGATGGTGGGTGCGGGGGCGATCTGCGGCCCCGAAGGGTGCATGGGCAGTGCGGATCGAAAGCGCGATGGAAGTGAGGTTGCAGGTGCTATCGAACGGAGCGGTGCATGAACGGGCGGGGTCGCAGGAAGCGTCCTGTCAGGACGCCGCCTCCAGCTCGTGGCTGTGCTGCTGCGCCCAGGTGGCGGCCTGTACGCGGTTGCGTACCCGCAGCTTGCGATAGAGATTGTAGAAGTGCGTCTTAACGGTGTGCGGGCTGATGGACAGGCGGCCCGCGATGACGTCGTTGGAGCAGCCCTGCGACAGCAGCGCAAGCAGTTGCCGTTCCTTCGGCGACAGCTTGATGCCGCTGCTCACGCGTTCGGCGGGACGTAGCTGCCGCGTGTTTTCAAGGTGCGTGCACAGCACGTGGCGGGGCAGCCAGTATTCGCCCGCCAGGATGGCCTGCACCCCCCGCAGGAAGTGTTCGGCGCTGGCCTGCCGGGGAAAGAGCCCGCACACACCCGGCAGCGCGGCCAACCGCGGTTGGTCATGCTGTGAGTCCACATTGATGAGTGCGGCGCGGCGAAGGCCCTGCGAGTGCATGGCGTTCAGCAGGACGAGTGTGCCGGCGTCGCCGACGGCGGCCAGATCGACAATGAACAGCGTGTCTGGTGAGGCGTCGGCCGGCAAGGGCTCGCTGCCCTGGAGCGAGCAGTGGGGTGTGACGTTCTGGCGCAGTAGGTTGAGCAGCAGATCCGTTTGCAGGTCCGACTGGCCGACCAGGATGATTTTCATTGGCGGCGCCCTTGGGCAGTCTTCCATGATGAGGGGGCGGGTGCCCGCCCCGACTCTAGCAGAGCCCCGGCGGACTCGTGACTAGAAGAAAGTATGAGTGGGCGCCCGTTCGGCAAACCACGCCATCCCCGTCCCCACAGGACTTCGCCCTCAAAACGGGGCATATCCAACCCTGCAGGTGCGGACGACCGTGCTCAGCGCACGGGACGGCGCAAGAAGCCCAGGGCTGTCAGGGCCAGCAGCACACTGACCAGAACCGGACCGAACGGCTGGTCGTATTTGAGCGCGACCACAAAGGCGATGGCATATCCGGCCACGCCGACCGCGACAGAAATCGCGAGCCCGGCTTTCCAGTGGGGCGCAATGCGGAACGCCAGCCAGGGGGGCAGGAAGACCAGTGCAAAAGCACCCATGAGGCCGATCGCACCGGTGGCGAGCGCCAGTAACAGCGCCGCGGCAAGATCGAAAGACAGATGCCATTGCCAGGCCGGCAAGCGGTTTGCGGCTTCGTGCGCCGGAAAGAATCGTGCGCGCAGCAGGCGGCGGTTCCACCAGGGCATCAGCGCAAGCGTGGCGCCCCCACCCAGGGCAAGGGCCAGCAGCTGCTCACGATTGGCAAAATAGAGTTGGCCGTCCGACAGCGCGTGTGAGAGCGCTTCGCCCAGCGGTGTGTTCGCGGCCACAAGAAACAGCATGGCCCAGCCACCCAGCATCATGAGCGCATAGCCGCCGTTGCCTTCCCGCTTGAGCAATTGCTTGAGTCCCACGGCCAGGGCGGCACCACCGGCCCCCGACACCAGCAAGGGCAGGTGCAGCGCCGCGCCGGTCAGGTGGCAGGCGGCAGCGACGTGGGCCAGCCCCAGTGCCGCCAGCCATTCGCCGCGAAGCCGCAGATAGCATCCCAGGAGCGGCAACAGGGCCGCGACCAGAAATCCCACCATCAGGGGCACACGAAACATCGGATCAAACAGCGGATTCATCGCGTCGTCTCCACGGCAACATCGCTGCGGTGACGCGCGGTGACATCGATTCGTTCATCGCACACCGCCTCCATGAATTCCGCATCGTGGCTGATCAGCAGAAGACTGTGGCCTGGGCGTCGCTTGCGCAGCCATCCGGTCAGCAGTGTCACGCCATCCGGATCGAGGTTGTTGGTGGGTTCGTCGAGCAGCGCAACCTGCGCCGGTGATGCGAGGCAGGCCCACACTGCAAGCAGCTGGTACTGCCCGCCTGAAAGCGTGTCGATACGGCGATCCACCAGCGCGGAGAGGCGCGTGGGAAGGGGCTCATCCTCGGCATCGAGCAAGCGCAGGTAGTCGCGTACCGACAGCGGTACCTGATCGAGACGCACAGGATGTTGCTGCTGGCAAGCGAAGGTCACACCGGTGTCCCGTACGATCTCGCCACTGAAGATGCGCGCCTGCCCGTAGAACGATTTGAGCAGCGTCGACTTGCCGCAGCCATTGGCCCCGACGATGCCGAGGGCCCTTCCGGGCGGCAGCGAAAAAGATAGCGGGCCCAGCACCGGGGTACTGTAGCCCACAACGAGATCGGAAACGGTCAGCAGCACGAGGGTTCTCCGGACTCAGCGCGCAGAGGCCAGCGCCTTGATCCACTGGTCGATCAGGGCGAAGTAGGTGGCGGCTGTCGCACCGGGCGCGGGATCGATGGGCAGCGCTACATTCTGCCAGCCGAGCTGCTGCGCCAGGGTCGCGACACCGGCGCCGGCCTGGTACACGGTGTGCAGCACCACCCCCTTGCGGCCGCGCAGGCGGGTGGCGAGCTCCATCAGGTGCGACGCGGTCGGCGGTACGCCGGGAAGCGGCTCAAGATAACCGAGTACCGGCACGTTGAAACGCGCCATCAGGTAATCGGCATCCTTGTGATAAAGCAGGGCGCCGGGGGCGCCGGCAACCTGTTGCTGCCAGGCCGGCATGCGGGCCTCGACGGCAGCGTGAAAGCGCTGGGCATTCGCGCGGTAGGCTGCGGCATTGCCGGTGTCGAGTTTGCCAAGACGTTCCGCGAGGGCGAGGCCGGCATCGGCGAGACGAACGGGATCCATCTGCACATGCGGATTGCCCATCGGATGCACGTCACCCTTTCCCCGGTCGGCCGCCTGCCTGCCCATCAACGGCACCTGGGCGGCGATTTCAAAGTAGCCGTCCTGGCCGGGCAGCAGCTGCGGATTCGCCGAGGCCTCGATGGCCGGAGGCAGCCAGCCGGATTCCAGCTCGGCGCCAATCGACACGACCAGGCGGGCGGCATGCAGCGCGCGCATCATCGATGGCTTGACCTGGAGCGTGTGTGCGTCGCGGTCGGGCGGCGCCAGTGTCGAGATGGACACATTCGTGCCGCCAACTTCGCGCAGGAGCATTTCGGCGGACGTCGTGGTGGCGACGACCGGAAGCGCTGCATGAGCCGCAAAGGGCAGCAGCAGTGAAGCGATGAGTACGGTGACGCGCATGGGCAGCTCCGTCAGGCCGGTTGTGGCCGGCAGGTTGGTGATTCACGAGTGGGGCAGGTTCCCCGGCAATGCATGGTCGCGGTGCGGTGACTCAGAAGGCATGTGCCCCGTGCGTGCCGAGCGACAGTGTATAGGTCAGCATCACCTGGTTCAGGGGTGTGTGTGTACCGGCCGGATTGGCGACGTCGCCCTTCGAGGCCTGCAGGCGCACGCGCGAGAACTCGCTCGGAGAGAAGCCCAGCGCGACCGTATTGCGCGCGGAATCCTGCAGGCGGACATGCGTGGCGCCGGAGACGAGTTCATTCGTGGTCCCCGCGACATCGTGCCGGAAACCGAGCTGCCAGCGCGGCGCGATACCATAGGTGATCTGCGCGTAATAACCGTCTTCCGTGCCTTGCACGTCACTGCCGCGCGCGAACTGCGCGCCTGTGTCCGCCCCGGTGACGGTTGCATCGGACTGTAGCCGCAGGTATTCGGCCACCACCTTGACGTCGCCCTCGCCGAGCTCGCCCGGCGAATCATATTTGTAGACCAGGTCCGCGCCATACAGGGTCTGGTTGCCATCGAGGGCATACTCGTCGCCGCTCAGGGGATTGTTGTCCGGATCGCGGACCTGCTGGTACTGCCGTGCGTGGGCCAGTGACACACCGAGCTGCAACGCGTGGTTGTCGCCGAGGTCCGGCGACGTCTTGGCAAATGCTGTCATGACGCGCGGCCCGCTGTTCTGTTCCGGCAGGCTGCCCGCAGACGATGCCAGCACGGTGGCGGCGTCACTGGCGGTCACGAGCGTGCCGAAGCGGGACGAGTCGCCGCCTTGCAGTGATTCCGCGCCGACGAGCAGGTAGAAGGGGGCGGGGGTCAGCCAGGTCACCTGTATACCCGCATCGCTCAGGCCTTCGCTGCCGAGGAGAGCCGAGTAGGCGAGGTTCTGGTCATCGAAATCCCAGGCATGGGGATGCTGCGCATTCTCGTAGCCGATCCCGCTCTTCAGGCGGCCTGCCTTCACCTTGAGGCCGTAGGGAAGCTGGCGCGTTTCCAGCCAGGCTTCCTCGACATTGGCGGCGCCATGACCGTCAAAGGTGCCGATGAAGCGTCCGTCCAGATAGGGGTCGACCGTTGCGGAGAGCACCAGTTCCGAATCGCCGAGTGAAAAGCCGTTGCCGGAATCCGGTGTCGTGTTGTCGAAGGCGACGCCGCGCGCCATGCCAGGGGCGGCATCGATCAGTGCCGCGCCGTGGCCGTTGCGGTTGTCGTCCGCGTAATGGCCGGTGAGGATCAGCGATGCCTGCGGATTGAAGGCCGTGCCGGCGGTGACCGCACCGGTGGTGTCCTCCGCCCACGCAGTGAAAGGGGCTGCTGTCAGCAGGCAGAGGGCAAGGCGGGCAGGAGAGCGAAGCGACATGGTATGTCCTGATACGGGCCGGAAGACTTGCATTGTATTGTTATAATATAACAATACAACCAGAGACTGCCTGAACCCTGAACCCTGAACCCTGAACCCTGAACCCTGAACCCTGAACCCTGAACCAAGACCAGAACCAGAACCCGGAGCCATAAGCCAGGCCCGAAGCGGATGCCACAGTCAAACCGGATGTAGCGAATCGACTCAAACCTGGCGAGTTCGCCCCGCCCCTGCCGGATTGGCCGAGGGAGGAGAATCCGGATTCGGCGGGAAATTTGATTCAGCCCCTTTACCCGATCCGCAAAAATCCCCATTTATGATGGAGACAAAGGGGCGATCGAGTCCGCCGTTTGAGGAGACACCGAGTGACACAAGCCGCCGACCTGGATGCCATCCGCGAGGAGTGCCGGCAACGCGTGCGCAAACGCGCACTGGTATCGGCCGGGGCCGCCGTGACGCCAATCCCCTTCCTGGACGTGGTTGTTGACGCCCACATCCTGATGGAGCTGCTTCCGGAGATCAGTCAACGCTTCGGCGTGGATCAGGCCGGTATGGCGCGGATGGACACCGAGCACAAGGCGACGGCGTGGCGGACCATCCGGCAACGCGGCAGTCAACTCATCGGAATCGTCATTACCCGTCAGGTCGTACGGAAATCCTTCATGGGCTTTGCCGGGCGCGTTGCCGCGATGCAGGTGGCCAAGTTCGTGCCGCTTGGCGGTCAGCTAGTCGCGGCCGCGCTGGGCTATTTCGTGATGCGCGAAATGGCCTACCAGCACATCGATGACTGCTATGCAGTGGCGAGTGCGGTGGCTGCCGTCTGAGGCGCCGGACGGTCAGGCGATCTCGGGGTGCTCCGCACGAAAGTCCTCGGTGGGCTCTACATGAATGAGGATCTCGGTTTCCGCAAACACACCACGAATGGCTGCCTCCAGCGTGTCGCAGAGGATATGGCCCTCGTGTACGGTCCACTGCCCCGGCACGAGCAGGTTGAACTCCACAAAGCGACGATTGCCGGCCTTTCGCGTACGCAATCCGTTGAGTTCGGTGTTGGCCGGCATGGCCTGCCGCAGCGCATCGATAATGGCTTTGAATTCGGCGGGCGGCAGTTGCAGGTCCATGAGGCCGTTGATGGAATGCCGCATCAGATGGAGGCCGGTGAAGACGATATTGCCGGCCACGGCAAGGGCGATGACCGGGTCCAGCCACCACGCCTTGGGGAAAATCAGGAGCAGGCCTAGCGCCACGAGCACCCCGACCGAGGTCCATACATCGGTCAGCAGGTGATGAGCGTCTGCCTCGACGGCCAGGCTTTTCTCGCGATGCGCCACGCGCATGAGCCACCAGGCCGCAGCACCGTTGACCCCGGTGGCCAACAGCGAGAGCAGCAGCCCGAAGTCGAGTCGCTGCAAGGGCGGGGGCTTCATGAATCCGTGAATGGCTTCCCAGGCAATCGACGCCGCCGCCATCAGGATCAGCATGCCCTCGGCGCCACTCGCGAAATATTCCGCCTTTTCATGCCCGAACGGATGGTCCTCGTCGGCCGGCAGCGCGGCCAGGCCAAGCAGGATGAAGCCCAGGACCGCCGCCGTCAGATTGACGAGAGACTCCATGGCGTCGGAATACAGGCCGACTGAGCCGGTCAGCATCCAGGCGCCGAACTTGAGCACGATGGTCGCCAGCGCGGCTGCAATGGACATCAGCATGGCGCGCTGGACGCGCGAGCGGATCACGAAAAGACGATGCACGCAGGAGTCTCCGGAGAGCGGGCAGTGGGGCGGAGGCCAAAAAAGCAAGCCTCGCATGAGCGAGGCCTGGTGTGCCAGTTGGCGGGGTGCCGCGCAGCCGTGAGCCGCGCGGGCATCAGATGGGCTTGGAGCCGTAACTGCTGACCGGCTTTTGTGGCGGGTCGGCGGTAACATCCGGCGGGATCTCCTTGATCTTGCCGCCCTGGGCCAGGAAGCGTTCCATTTCTTCCTCGAGTTGCCGACGTAAAGCCTCCTTGCTGGAGACGGTCAGCGTCTCGGCGTCGTCGGCATCGGTTCGCGGAGCCGGCGTTTCGCCGCCACCACTGCCACCTGCATCGGCGCTCTGTTCGTCCTCGCTCCCTTCTTCCGCGTCTTCTTCGACCTCGTCATCCACCGGGTCCGCGGTTTCGTCTACTTCATCGTAATCGCTATTGGCCATGATGCTTGCCTCTCAACAGGACCAGTTCATTTGCTGCGGAACAGGCGCAACCTTCCCGCGTACCCGGCACCATGTATAGAACACGGTGCCCTGTTTGTCAGCGCATTTTCTGCAGTTGCACTTTGCTTTTCCAGCCTTGAGAACGCACACGCGCTTGTGCTAGTGCGCGAACACCTGCCGCTCGTCGCGGCGCGGATGGCGAGCAAGTGAAAGGATTTCAGGAAATACAATGCTCTGCCGTGCGAAGCGCGTGTGCCATGTGAACGATTGTTGTTTACTTGCCGGCGATGAAGGCCCGGATATTGGCGACGGTTGAATCCAGCAGTCGCTGCCGGGCCCCACGGCTGCCCCAGGCGCAATGCGGCGTGATGAGCAGGTTCGGAAGTCCCGCCATTAGCAGCGGATGATCGGCAGGCGGGGGTTCGACGGACAGTACATCCAGGCCTGCGCCCCCGAGGTGGCCGCTACGCAGTGCCGTCAGCAGGGCGGCCTCGTCGACCAGTCCGCCACGTGCCGTGTTCACCAACAGCGCGCCGGGTTTCATTTGTGCAAAACTTTCGGCATTCATGAGGTGGTGCGTTGCTGGCGTGAGTATGGTGTGCAACGTCACCACATCCGCTTCGGCCAGGAGCCTGGCGAGCGGGAGCCGGTCGGGGGCGGGGCCGTGATGGCCTTCGGCGACCAGTACCCGCATGCCGAAGCATTCACCCAGGCGGGCCACGGCGCGGCCCAGCTCGCCGAACCCGACGATGCCGAGCGTCGCTCCCGCCAGGTCAAGCACGGGATAGTCCGTAAGGCAAAACGTGGGGCTGGCCGACCAGCGCCCGTTCGTCGCATCGCGCGTTGCCTCGGAAAGGCGGCTGGCCAGCGCGAGAATCAGCGCGAAGGTGTGCTGGGCAACGGCGGCAGTGCCATAGCCGTGCACGTTGGCGACGCCGATGCCGCGGGCCAGGGCGGCGTCGAGATCAATGTTGTTGGTGCCTGTGGCAGTCACCGCGATGAACCGCAGATCCGGACAGGCGGCCAATACGGCATTGTCGATGACGACCTTGTTGGTGATCGCAATGGTGGCGCCAGCCAGACGCGAGACGGTTTCCGTTGGCGCAGTGTGATCGTGGCGAATCAGGTCGACCGGGAGCGCTGCCAAAGCAGCATCGTCGAGATCGGCAGGCCTGAGGCTGGCATAGTCGAGAAAGACGGCGCGAGCGCGCATGACGACTCCCTCAAAAATGGGGGGCGGACCGGTGCGGACCGCCCGGTGGCCACTTACTGCAGGGCAGTCTGTCCCTGTTCTTCGCGCTTGCGCTGTGCCTCGGCAAACACGGCGTCGAAGTTGACCGGTGCCAGCAGCAGCTGGGGGAAGCTTCCGCGCGCCACGATGTCGGAGACCGTTTCGCGCACATACGGGAACAGCATGTTCGGGCAATAGGCGCCGAGCAGCGGGGTCAGCTGGTCGTCGGGGATGCCGTCGATCAGGAAGATGCCTGCCTGCTTCACTTCGACGAGGAACGCCGTCATGCCGTCATTCTTCACGGTCACGGTAACGGAGAGCACGACCTCGTAGTTTTTTCCGTCTTCCATGCGGCTGGCCTGCGTGCCGAGCTCGATGTTCACTTCGGGCTGCCAGGCGGCGAGAAAGGTTTTCGGCGCGTGCGGGGCTTCAAAAGACAGGTCCTTCACGTAAATGCGCTGGAGGGCGAACTGGCCTCCCTGGGCCTGCTGCTGTTCAGACATGAAAACATCCTTATGTGTTGGGTGTTGTTGTAAGGAAAGGGGAAGCCGGCAAGGTTCAGGCCGCGAGCTTGGCGTCGAGCTGGCCAGCGCGCTCAAGGGCAAAAAGGTCGTCACAACCGCCGATGTGTTCGTCGTTGATGAAGATTTGCGGCACGGTGCGCTGGCGGGTGCGTGCCGTCAGCGCCTGGCGGGCGGCGTGGTCGCCGCTGACGTCCACCTCGTCGTACGGCACGCCTTTGCGCTGCAACAGCATTTTGGCGCGCACACAGTACGGGCAGATGGTGGTGGTGTAGATGACGACCTTGGCCATGGGATGTCTTACTTTTTCCGGACGAGGGGCAGTGACTGGGCCTTCCAGCCACTGATGCCGCCATCGAGCTTGTACACGCGGGTCAGGCCCGCCGTGCGAAGGGTGATGCCGGCGGCACCAGCGGTCTGGCCGATGTTGCACACCACCACAATGGGGCGGTCCGGCTCGGATTTCAATTGGGCAATATGGTCAGCCAGTCGGGCGTAGGGAATGTTCTCGCTGCCGGAAATATGGCCCGCCCGGAAGTCATTGCCGTCACGGATATCGATCACGCGGGCCCTTTCGGTGTTTACCAGCTGGCTCAGGCCCTGTGGCGAGACACTCTGGCCACCGCGGGCGGCTTCGTTCAGCAGGAACAGCACGAGCAGTGCGAGGAAGCTGCCGGACAGCAGGTAGTGATTGATGAGGAAGGCGAAGAGCTGGTCCATGGGAGAAGGGGGGTTGTTGAGAAAGGGCGGCAGTATACCCCAGCGGGGTGTCGTTTCAGTGTCCTGTGTCCGTCGTCACTGCGTGTGCGGAGGGGCCGTCGCGCGGGATCACGTCATTGCGCGGCGCCCCTCGCATTGGCGTTATATGTAAGTACTTACTAATCTTGCGCGTGCAGCGAGAAGTGGGATTGCAAAGGGATCAGGCGCGAGGCGCTTTCAGCTCGTCACGCAACCGGGTGAAGCGCTCGAAGCGGTCTGCGGCGATTTTGCCTTCCTCCACCGCCTTTCGCAGGGCGCAGCCTGGCTCCTGTCGGTGGGCGCAGTTGCGGAAGCGGCATTCGCCAAGAAAAGGCTGGAATTCGACATAGCCCGCCAGCAGTTGGTCTTCGTCGATGTGCCAGAGGCCGAACTCACGAATGCCGGGCGAATCGATCAACGTGCCGCCGCCAGGAAGATGGAAGAGTCGGGCCGTCGTGGTGGTGTGTTGCCCGAGGCGGGAGGCGTCCGAAAGCGCGCCCACTTTTTGCGCCGCATCCGGTAGCAGCACGTTCACGATGGAACTTTTGCCTACCCCCGACTGTCCGACGAATACCACGGTGCGCCCGCCGATCAGTCCGGACAGGTCATGTAACTGGCCAGTCCCTGCGCTGATGTGGCGGGTTTCGTAGCCGATGGCCTCATACGGTGCGAGCAACGCCTTCATGGCGGGGGCATTCTCGTCGGTCAGGAGGTCGGCCTTGTTCAGCAGGATGACCGGGCGAATGCCCGTCAGCTCGCACGCGACCAGATAGCGGTCGACCAGAAGGGGCGAGGGCTCGGGGAAGGGCGCAATCACCAGGAGGATGCAGTCGATATTGGCGGCGACCGGCTTCAGTTTCCCGTAGGGGTCGGGGCGGACCAGCAGGGTCTTGCGTGGGAGCAGTGCGGTAACGACCCCGAGGCGAACGTTGTTCTCGCCGCTTGATGCAGCGGGCGGCACGCCCTCAGGTGCGGAGCCGGTGTCGGGGGGCGGCTCGCGAAGTGCGCCGGCGGGGGCCTGCCAGATGACGCGATCCCCGGTGACCAGTGTCTCGAGGTTGGCGCGCAGGTGACAACGGAAAATGCGGCCGGCGTGAGCGCCCTGCAGGGCTTCGACCTCGATTTGCGTACCGTAGTGGGCCGTGACCAGGCCCTCCTCTTCTGCGCCGAGCTCGCCACTCTCGAGCAGGGCCGTGGCCGCCGCGTCGCGCCGGGAGGCTCGGACAATGCGTTCCTCCTGGATGCGCTGCACCCGGAACGCCTGCTGGCGGGAAAGCTTGCGTTTGCTCATGACGTCCTGGGGGTGCGCCCCGTAGCGGGGGGCTCTGCTATGATGCGCGCTTTGCACAATGAGTCCGCATTGTGCCACTGGAGTCGTCGATGAGCAGCAACAACAAAGAGGGGAACCTGGTCTGGATCGACCTGGAGATGACCGGCCTCGATCCGGACAAGGACCGCATCATCGAGATCGCGACCATCGTCACCGATGCTCATCTCAATGTCCTGGCAGAAGGCCCGGTGTTTGCCGTCCACCAGAAGGACATCGTGCTGAACGGCATGGACGAGTGGAATACCCGCCAGCACGGTGGGTCCGGACTGACGGAACGGGTTCGCCGCAGCAAGATTGACGAAGCCGAAGCCGAGCGCCAGACCATCGAGTTCCTGAGCCGCTTTGTGGATCCGCGCAAGTCACCCATGTGCGGCAATTCCATCTGTCAGGACCGTCGCTTCCTGTATCGCACCATGCCGAAGCTCGAGGCGTTCTTCCACTACCGCAACCTGGACGTGTCCACGGTGAAGGAGCTGGCACGACGCTGGTATCCGGACCTGATGGCCAATTTCACGAAGCAGAGCTCGCATCTTGCGCTCGACGACATCCGCGACTCCATTTCTGAACTGCGCTACTACCGGGAATATTTCTTCCGCTTGCCGAGCGCAGACTGATGGCGTGACGCGGTGCGCCCGGTTGTGGCGCTATCACCGTAGTGACCGAGCGAGTCTTTCTGCAAAGGGGCGTGCTCTGCGGAAAGGATGGGGCGCTGGCATCATGGCAAGTGAGTGTGCGTTGCGAGACAGAAAAAAGGCCGGATTGATTCCGGCCTTTTTCATGGGTGATGCGCCCCGGCATGAGCGTTATGGCGCCGACCTCAGTCGGCCCCACAGCTTGCCGGTGACTGTTACCACGGTCAGCACCAGTGCCCCTGCAAACATCCCCGACAGAGCTTCGCCGGCCAGGGTCAGGAGTCCGCCCAGGGCGCCCGCCTGAGTGGCGACATCACGAATGGCATGGTGGAGCGCAGGAAGTCCATGCAAAAGGATGCTGCCGCCGACCAGGAACATGGCTGCCGTGCCAAGTACCGACAGTGAGCGCATGAGGCGGGGCGCCAGCCACAGCAGCCCGCGCCCGATTGCATCGGCCATTCCTGGGCGGCCTTCGCGTCGCAGATAAAAACCGGCGTCGTCGAGCTTCACGATCATGGCCACGAAGCCGTACACACCGACGGTCATCAACAGGGCAACACCGACCAGTACGGCGATCTGGTGCGGCAAGGGGGCGCCCGCCACCGTCCCCAGCGCAATCACGATGATTTCCGCGGACAGGACGAAGTCCGTGCGCACGGCGCCCGCGATCTTTTCCTTCTCGAAGGCAACCATGTCCACCGTGGTGTCGGCGACCGCTTGCGCCAGAGCCGCATGACCGGCTTCCTGTTCCTCGGCGCCGTGCAGCAGGGAGTGGGCCAGTTTCTCTACTCCCTCGAAGCACAGGTAGGCGCCGCCCAGCATCAGCAGTGGCGTCACGAGCCAGGGCAGCAGGGCGCTGATAAGCAGTGCGGTGGGAACGAGGATCACTTTGTTGCGGAGTGAGCCCTTGGCCACGGCCCAGACAACGGGAAGCTCCCGGTCGGCGCTCACGCCGGCCACTTGCTGGGCATTGAGGGCGAGGTCATCGCCGAGGACGCCGGCCGTTTTTTTGGCGGCGACCTTGGTCATGGCGGCAACGTCATCGAGGACCGTTGCAATGTCGTCAATGAGGGCGAACAGGCTGGTTCCGGCCACAGAGGGCTCCCGTCAGTGGGAAGGATGGGCGGCGGATTAAATCACGAATGGCCAGTAGTGCCGGTGTACCGGTTGTTACCGTCACTTCAGCAACCGGAGGCATTTCCGGTGCAGGCCTTTTGCTGTTGTTCGTCCAGCGCCCACCGGATGTGTTCGGCGAGCACGGGATCAGCCTCTGGCAGGCGGCTTTGCAGGGCTGACACGATGGCCGCATCCGCCGGCGCATTGCCCAGTCCGATCGCAAGGTTGCGCAGGAATACCGGATAGCGGGCGCGACGCAGCGCCATCCCTTCCGTTGCGCGCAGATAGGTCTGTTCATTCCAGCGGAACATGTCGAGCAGAGTGCGATCCTGAAGGCCCTGTCGTGGCCGGAAATCGGCTTCCACCGACGCCCTGGCATAGCGGTTCCACGGGCAGACCAACTGACAGTCGTCGCAGCCGAAGACACGGTTGCCGATGGGGCGACGCATCTCCACCGGGATGACGCCCTCGAACTCGATGGTGAGGTAGGAGATGCATTTGCGCGAGTCGAGGCGATAGGGGCCGTCAAAGGCCTTTGTCGGGCACACATCAAGGCAGGCGGTACAGCTTCCGCAATGCTTCGAAACAGGGGCGTCGACGGGAAGCGGCAAGTCGGTGAACAGCTCGCCCAGAAAGAAATACGAGCCTGCGTAGCGGTTGATGATGACGGTGTGCTTGCCCATCCAGCCGAGGCCGGCCTGCTCCGCGAACGGCTTTTCCATCACGGGTGCCGAATCGACGAAGGCCCGGTAGCCGAATTCCCCCACGGCCAGCGTGATGCGGTCAGCAAGCTTTTGCAGGCGTTTGCGCACGGTCTTGTGATAATCGCGGCCGAGGGCATAGCGCGAAATGTAGGCACGGGTCGGATCGCGCAGGACTTCCATGGGGCGGGTATCTGCCGGCCAGTAGTCCATGCGCACGCTGATCACGCGCCGTGTGCCGGGGATCAGCACGTCGGGATGCGTGCGCTTGTAGGTGTCTTCAAGGAAGTCCATGCCGGCGTGGCAGCCCTGCGCCAGCCATTCCTCGAGGCGAGCCGGGTGCTCCCCCAGGCCGGTGTCGCTGATGCCCACCTGCTGAAAGCCGAGTTCCCGCCCCCACTCCTTGATGGCGGTCGCCAGGGCCGGGTAATCGAGGTCGGCGCTCGCCGTGGGAATGGGCTTCATGCTAGCTTCTGCCGGAATTTACGGGGGGCCCGGATCATGGCCACATTGCCTCGCTCACTTTTTACGGCCGCGCAGACGCGCGAGCTCGACCGCCGGGCGATCCGCTCCGGCATTCCCGGCTATGCGCTCATGACACGCGCCGGCGAGGCCGCCTTCCAGGTGCTGCGCGAGCGCTGGCCGGCGGCGACACGCATTGTCGTCCTCGCCGGGCCGGGGAACAACGGGGGAGACGGCTACGTGCTGGCGCGCCTGGCCTGGACCCAGCATCTGGACGTCAAGCTGGTGACAGTGGGCAGTCACGACGCCCTCACCGGTGATGCCGCGCTGGCCGCCAATGACGCCACCCGCGCGCGCGTGCCGGAAAAGAGCTGGAGCGGAAGCCTGCCGCCGGCAGACATTTATGTCGACGCCCTCTTCGGGACAGGCCTCAACAAGCCGGTCGGCGGTGATTTTGCCGCGGCGATTGCGGCGCTCAACCGCAGTGGTCGGCCCGTGCTGGCGCTCGACATTCCCTCCGGCCTGCAGGCGGATACCGGTGCGGAACTGGGAGAAGCGGTGCGGGCCGATGCCACCATCACCTTCATCGGACTCAAGATCGGTCTGCTGACGGGCCGCGGACCGGCGCTCACCGGCACCCTCCATTTCGCCGGGCTCGACGTACCGCCTGCCATTCTTGATGAACTGCCACCGCTGGCGCACCGGCTGGATCCGGCCGAACTTGCCCGTGTCGGTCGTCGTCCGCAGGACGCCCACAAGGGCCAGAATGGTCACGTTCTCATCGTCGGCGGCAACCATGGCATGGCCGGCGCCGTCGCACTGGCGGGGGAGGCGGCTTTGCGCGCGGGCGCGGGGCTGGTGTCTGTGGCCACGCGCGAGGCGCATACGGCGCTGCTGACCGGTCGCCGGCCCGAGCTCATGTGTCACGGCGTTGAGGAGCCTGGTGCGCTCGCGCCTTTGCTCGCGCGCGCGGACGTCGTGGTGCTGGGGCCGGGCCTCGGCCGTGACGACTGGAGCCGTGCCCTGTACGGTGCCGTACTCGACAGTGGCCTGCCGCTCGTGCTGGATGCCGACGCGCTGAACCTGTTGGCGCAGATGCCCGAAATTCGCGGTAGCTGGGTGCTCACGCCGCATCCTGGTGAAGCGGCGCGCCTTCTCGGCCTGTCGACTGCGGAGGTGCAGGCGGATCGCATCACGGCCGTCAAGGCCTTGCGTGAGCGCTTTGGCGGGCATGTCGTCCTGAAAGGCGCAGGCAGCCTTGTCGCGGGCGATGACGGGCTTTTCCTGTGCGCCGGTGGAAATCCGGGCATGGCGACCGCAGGCATGGGAGATGTGTTGTCCGGCGTCACTGGAGCGCTGCTTGCCCAGCATGTCGAGCGTCCGGTAGCGCTGGCCGTTCTGTTGCATGCCCAGGCAGGGGATCAGGCGGCCGCTGCCGGGGGCGAGCGTGGTCTGCTCGCTTCCGATCTTTTTCCCTTTCTGCGCCGCGGGATGAATCCATGAGTACGCTGCTCCTGACCGCCGCGGATGCGGATGCCCAGGAAGCGCTTGGCCACCGCTTCGCTGCCGCGCTGCGCGGGCACGGCGTCGTCTATCTGGAGGGGGAGCTGGGTGCCGGCAAGACCACCTTCACGCGCGGGGTGCTGCGTGGCTTTGGCCATGGCGGCGCCGTCAAGAGCCCGACCTACACCCTGGTCGAGCCCTATGAGCTGAAGGGCCTGACGGTGTATCACTTTGACTTGTACCGGCTCACCGATCCGGAAGAGCTCGAGCTGATGGGCATTCGCGAGTACTTTCGGGCGGATTCACTGGTGCTGGTGGAATGGCCGGAACGCGGTGCGCCGCTTTTGCCCCCCGCGGACGTCGTCATTACAATCCGTCCAGGCCCGCAGGGCGGCCGTGAGCTCGAATTCACGGCGCATAACGATTACGGACAGGCAGTGCTTGCGGCACTGAGAGGTTGAGAGTGGCGTACAGGCTCCGTTTGTTCCGGCGCGTTCTCGGGTCGGTCGTACTGTTCTTTGTCGTGGTGGCCCAGGCCCTGGCTGCCGACATCACGGCTGTGCGCTCGTGGCGTGCCCCCGACAATACCCGGCTTGTGTTCGACCTGAGCGCCCCCGTCACCTGGCAGATCAGTCCTGACAGCACGCCCGCGCGCTTGATCGTCGACATTGACGGAGCCCGCCCGGTGGGGCCACTGGCGCTGCCCGCGGTGCAGTCACCACTCAAGGGGGTGCGTCTCGAAGCGACGGCAAAAGGCCAGCGACTCGTGATCGATACGGCCCTGGAGTTGTTGCCCCGCATCTTTCAGCTTCCTCCCAATGAAAAATACGGCCACCGTCTGGTGCTGGACCTGTACGAGAAGTCCGTGCCCAGGCCGGTGAACACCGACAAAACGGCGACGGCAGGGACGGGGTCCGTGGTGGTGGCATCCCCGGCCGTCGAACCCGGCAAGGGGACGGCTGATGCCGTCGCGCGTTTGCCCGCGGCGGGGTCCAAAGGAAGCGAAAAAGGCAGCGCCCCATCCGGCGTACCAGCGCCAACGGCATCCGCGCCGGTGCCTGTGGCCCCTCCGGCCGTCAATGTGCCGGCACCGACCGGGCCCGAGTTGGCTGGCGAAAAATCCGGGAGGCCGGAAAAGCCCGAAAAATCCGCAGACCATGGCACCGCTGCAGCGAAAGGTGGCGACACTCCCCGCGAAGGCGCCGGACCGGAAAAGCGGGACTCCCGTCGCTACCGGAACATCATTGTTGCCATCGATGCCGGTCATGGGGGAGAAGACCCGGGCGCCATCGGCCAGAACGGCACGCACGAGAAGGATGTGACGCTCGCGATTGCGCGGACGCTACGCGATCGACTCGATGCGGAACCCGGCATTACCGCCGTGCTGACGCGCACCGGCGACTACTTCATCCCCCTGCAGGATCGTCGCCGGATTGCCCGGTATCAGCACAAGGCCGACATTTTCGTTTCCATTCACGCGGATTCGGCGCCCAGTGCCGCCGCGCGCGGCGCCTCCGTGTTCGCGCTGTCGTTGAAGGGGGCGGACACGGCGACCTCGCGTTTCGCCCGCATGCTGGCTGAGCGCGAAAACCGTGCCGACCTCATCGGCGGTGCGGCCATCGAAACCGAGGACAATGTCCTGCGTAATGTTCTGGCCGACATGGTGGTGGCCGGTTCCCTGGACCATAGCCTGCACATGGGGCGGAACATCATCCAGGGCCTGGAGCACGTCGGTAATCTGCATAGCCATCGCGTGGAGCAAGCGGGTTTTGCCGTGCTGAAAGAGCCCGGCATGGTGTCGTTGCTGGTGGAGACAGGCTTCATTTCCAATCCTGATGAAGAAAAGAAGCTGACGTCGCGACAGTACCAGCAGGATATTGCCGGAGCCGTATCTGCCGGCGTGGTTCGTTACTGTCAGCAGTACCCGGCTCCTTCCACCTATTTCGCCTGGCGTGCCGATCATGGCCGTGTTGCCGCGGCAGACAAGTCTGCTGGCAGGCCGGATCGTGATGCGGACACACCGGGAGATGCGCCCCCGTCAACCGGACAGGACGCATCGGTGAAGCCGGCGGCCGACGCCGCGTCGGCTAAAGAAAAACCGGCCGGCCCGGATGGCGGGGCAGTCAAGTCGGGCGCGGTCTCCCGGTCCGGCGGGCCCGTGGCCGAAGCGCCTCCTGCGCCGGTGGTGTCACGAAAGGAGAAGGCGGCCGATCGCAAGGTGGTCGCCCGGTTCCGCTCTCATCGGGTAGAGCCCGGTGAAAGCCTGACGCGCCTTTCCGATCGATATGGTGTCTCCATGGCGTCATTGCGTCAGGCAAACCGGCTTCAGGACGATACGCTGCGCATCGGCCAGACCCTGAAGATTCCGGTGAACTGAGTCCGCGCATGGCCCGCATTCATTCACTCGATCTTCGGCTTGCCAACCAGATCGCCGCCGGCGAGGTCGTGGAGCGCCCGGCCTCAGTGGTCAAAGAGCTGGTCGAGAATGCGCTGGATGCCGGCAGTCGACGCATCGACATCGATGTCGAGCAAGGTGGCGTACGACTGATTCGCGTGCGTGACAACGGCGAGGGGATTGCCGGGCAGGATCTCCCGCTCGCGCTGGCGCGACATGCCACGAGCAAGATCCACGACCTTGAGGATCTTGAGGCGGTGGCAACACTGGGCTTTCGAGGCGAGGCGCTGGCATCGATCGCATCGGTCTCGCGACTCGTGCTCACGAGCAGTCCTGACGCGTCCGGTGTGGGGTATGCGGTGCGCTCCGAGGGACGCGACATGGCGGCCGTGGTCGAGGCAGCGGCACATCATCAGGGAACCACTGTCGAAGTCCGTGACCTGTTCTTCAATACGCCGGCGCGACGAAAATTCCTCAAGTCGGAGCAGACCGAGTTCTCGCATCTCGAGGAAACGGTGAAGCGGCTGGTATTGGCGCACCCGGAAGTTGCTTTCAGCCTGACCCACAATGGACGTCAGGTACACAGCCTGCGCGAGGCCCATGAAGAGACGGAGTGGCGCCGGCGCCTTGCGGCATTGTGTGGTCCCGCCTTCATGGAGCATGCGATTCCCCTGTCGATCGAGAGCAGCGGACTGCATCTGCGTGGATGGCTCGGTCTGCCCACGTTTTCCCGCGCGCAGGCCGATTTGCAGTATTTCTATGTGAACGGACGCATGGTGCGTGACCGGGTCGTGACACATGCCGTGCGTCAGGCCTATGCCGACGTGCTGTTTCACGGGCGTCATCCCGCCTACGTCCTGTTTTTCGAGCTCGATCCGGGCGCGGTGGATGTCAATGTGCATCCCACCAAGCACGAGGTGCGCTTCCGCGAGCAGCGCCAGGTTCACGACTTTCTCTATCGCAGCCTCCACCGCGTGATTGCCGGGCTCAAACCGCAGGATCAGGCGCCCGCTCCCCTGCCGGGAGCCGCACCGGAGACTCCGGTCTTGCGTGAGCAGGGGGCACTGTCTCTTGCAGCCGTGCGCGAATCATCCGTATTCGCGCCGTCCGCGGGGCTGTCGGGCAGCGGTATGCCGGTTCCTCCGGCCTTTCCGCTGAGTCAGGGCGGAAGCTACGCGGGAACGCCGTGGGCGCCCGCGGTCGATGACAAGGCGGCCTATGCGCCGGCTTTCGACTTCCAGCGGCCGGTGGCGACGCTGCCTGCCGAAGAGTCCACCACGACGGCGCCGCCCCTGGGATTTGCGA
>DASSUO010000285.1:0-6126 GCA_035706925.1 Moraxellaceae bacterium | reverse complement strand
GATGACCTGCCCTGAATAGCCAGGCAAGGCCGTCGCGCGTATAACCGTCCTGACACACCCATGATCTGTCGTGCCCGGAAACGCCATGTCCGACCCGCATCCACTCCACACCATCACTCTCAAAGGCGACATTCCCGACCTTGAGCGCGAACTGCTGCGACGCTACTGCCACGAATTGCACGGCAGTGACGGCAGCACGCTTCTGCAGTTCTTCTGTCATAGCGTGGATGCGGACCATGCCCTGTATCTGGAGATGGAGGCGGTGCTGCCCCGCCGCCAGGGCACGCGGCGGCTGCGGATTCCCCACACACTGGTGTTCCTGATCGAGAGCCAGAGCGGTGGTACCGCCCTGCCAGTGCCCCCGGCGAGTGCGCTGCCCGACACCCGCACCAGCGGCTGATGCCTCTGGACGGCAGTCACTCCAGCAATGATTCCCCCCTGAATGACCGGAGATCGTCATGCTGCAAGGAAGCTGCCTCTGTGGCGGCGTACGCTACGAGTACGACGGCGAAATCACTGAGCTATCGATGTGCCACTGCTCCCAATGCCGCCGCGCACAAGGGACGGCCTTCGTTGCCGTGGGGCCAATCCAGACCGACCGGTTCCGTCTGCTCGCAGGAGCCGGGCTGCTGAAGGAATATCGCGCCGTGCCCCACAAGGCCCGCGTGTTCTGCAGCCATTGCGGCAGCCCGCTGTACAGTCGTCGTGATGACCTGCCGGAGGTGCTGCGCCTGCGCCTCGGCACCGTCACGACGCCGTTCACTTGCGCCAACGCGTATCATCAGCACGTCGCCTCGAAGGCATCGTGGTTCACGATCACCGATGACCTGCCGCACTATCCCGAGGGCAAGCCCGCATGACAGGCCGCGCCATCGCCGTCATAACCGCCACCACGGAGACGGTCAACGGAATGACCACGTTGGTTGCCCCGACCGTTGTGGCCGCTGCCACGAACGCCACGGCCGTAATCGCTGCGCGCGCTACGCCTGCTTCGACTGCTTCGACTGCTGCGACTGCTGCGACTGCTGCGCGCATGATGGGACCCCGTCATTGCCGCTGTCACCCGCCCCTTTCTGTTCCACCGACTCCCGGAGCCTGCACATGAGCGACCACGCCAACTGGTACGAACGCCACATTCTTCCCTATCTCATCGACATGGCCTGCGGCATCGGTCCGGTGCAGAAGCAGCGTGAGAAAGTGGTTCCGCTCGCCGCCGGACGCGTGCTCGAGATCGGCATCGGTACCGGCCTCAACCTGCCGCATTACGACCCTCACCGCGTCGAGCGCGTTATCGGACTCGACCCCGGCACCGAAATGCATCGCCTCGCGCGAAAGCGCCTGGAGGGCACCGGCCTCGCCGTCGAACTCGTCGGCCTCTCCGCCGAACGCATTCCGTATGAAGACGCGAGTTTCGACTGCGTGCTGGTCACGTTCTCCCTGTGCACCATCCCCGATCCCGTGGCCGCATTGCGGGAAATGCGCCGCGTGCTGAAACCGGGCGGCAAGCTCCTGTTCTGCGAGCACGGTCGTGCGCCCGACGCCAGCGTGGCACGCTGGCAGGACCGCCTGACACCGGTCTGGTCGAAGTTCGCCGGCGGCTGCCACCTCAACCGCGACATTCCCGCCCTGCTCGATGAAGCCGGTTTCGTGTGCGAGGATTTGCAGACGATGTATCTGCCGGGCCCGCGTCCGCTCACCTACAACTACTGGGGCAGCGCGGTCGCCCGCTAGCGCGCCGCCTGTCGGCTGCATGTGCGGCGCCGCCGAGCCGGAAGGCGTACAGACCGCACTGGCAGGCCCCGGGGCGGCATGTACAATCCGGTCCAGCCCCATTTTCCGGAAGCCTGTCATGAATGCCGCCGCACCTTCCCCGATGACCACCGAGCAAGCCCTGGCCCTGTTCGATTCGCTGGAGCCTGTCGGTCTCGACTTCATGATGGGCCGCTGGGTCGGCGCCGGCTTCGAAACGAACCACCCCATGGACGGCCTGCTTGAGACGTTCGGCTGGTACGGCAAGGCCTTTGTCACGCCCGACGATGTCCACCCGCTGCTGTTCCGGCAGGGGGGCGATATTGTCAGCATCAGCCCGCGCTTCATGCCCATGGATCTGCTGTGGAAGTGGCGCGTGCCGCGTTCGCCCCTGCTCAATACCCTCTCGCTGCCGCTCAAGCAGCTCCTGCAAACGCGCCGGGCACGCGCGCGGCTGCGCCTGCTGGCCCATCGCGGCAAAGTGAGCGCCACCATGATCTATGACGATCTGCCCATCCACGATGTGTTCCGCAAACTCGACGACGAGACGGTGCTGGGCGTGATGGACCTCAAAGGCATGCCGCAGCCGTTCTTCTTCCAGCTGCGCCGCGAAGGCGCCTGATCAGGGAGCCTCCCGGCCCGGCACTGATGGCCGGCATCGGGCCCTGCGTTCGCGCGGACGCGCGACGCCCCCTTCGTTCGGCCATGCGGGAATGCGCGCGGCATCAGCGATGTTTGCTCCCGACATGACGTTCGTCGCTTTGCACCCATTGAGGCCAACAGGGTGCATCCACCGACCTATGCTGAAAATGCCCCTTCCGGCATTGCCGATCGCCACGTCGCGCGACCGGCCGGAGGACCGGTGTGCGACCCCGTCGTGGGTCGCGCCACCGGGGGGTGCCGGCAGGGCGCAAGCCGCCTGACGGCCAGAACAACAACAAGGAGAGATCGATATGGAAATCGTCCGTGAGCTCCCGTTGCGTACCCTCCTGGCCCAGGTCGAGAGCGCCGAAGAAACGGTGTGGGGCGCCTTTGAATCGACCCAGATGTCCCAGGCGCGGGAGGCGGTCTACCACCTCTATCGATCGGTCGAAGACGAGCCGCAGCTCTCCCCCTCGGTGAAGGAAGAACTGCTTCCGCTGCTGCTGGAAGCCCGCTCCGCCATCGCCGCCGGTGAAACACCGTGGGAGCGGGTGCAGGCCTGCCATACCCGCCTCGCAAAAGTGCAGCACCTGATCCAGCAGATGCTGGCGCACTAGCCTCCGCCGTCAGATAGCGCTGGAGAACCGCACCGGTCTTTCCTCGATGTGCTCCCGCTGCGCCTCTCGGCCACCGCCATGGCCGGGTAGATAAGCGTCGAAGCACATCGCCACATGCCGCAACAGCAAGCGTCCACGTGGTGTGGCGCGAATATGCGAGGCCGCCACCTCGACGAGACCGTCAGCCACCAGCGGCGCCAGCCGCCTGATGTCGGGTGCAAAATACTCGGCAAAGACGATGCCGGCGTCGCGCTCGATCGCCGGGATGTCGATTTCACCCTGACACATCACCTGCTGGATGACCTCGGCACGCAGCACATCGTCATCGGTCAGGGTCAGCCCTTTCTGCAGCGGAATCTCTCCCTGCGCCACAGCCGCCAGATAGTCGCCGAGGTCGCGCTGGTTCTGGCTGAAGCTGTCGCCGACATGGCTGATGGCGGATGCCCCGAAGCCGACAAGATCGCTGCGGGCATGCGTGGTGTAACCCATGAAGTTGCGATGAAGATGCCCGGCATCCCGCGCACGCACGAGCTCGTCTCCGGGTCGCGCAAAATGGTCCATGCCGATATTTACATAGCCGGCCGCGTTCAGCTTGTCGATCGCCAGCGCCAGCAAGCCGAACTTTTCCTCGCCGGAGGGAAGATCCTCCGCATGAATGTGCTTCTGCGGCTTGAACAGCGCCGGCAAGTGCGCATAGCTGTAAATGGCCAGGCGACCGGGTGCGGCCGCGATCACGGTGTCCAGCGTGCGGGCAAAGCCCTCGCGGTTTTGCCTGGGCAATCCGTAGATGAGGTCGATGTTGAGCGAACGGAAACCGGCCGCACGGGCGGCTGCCATGACCGCCAGTGTTTCCTCCACGCTCTGGATCCGGTTCACCGCCTCCTGCACGACCGGATCGAAATCCTGCACACCGAAGCTCGCACGATTGAAGCCGAGCGCCGCCAGCGCATGCATGTCATCGGGCTTCACCGAACGCGGGTCGATCTCGATGGAGAAGTCCCGGTCGTCACGCATCGAAAACCGGAAGTGTCTCCCGAGATGCGCCACCAGCCGCCCGATGGCAGCAGGCGACAGGAAGTTGGGGGTACCCCCGCCGAGGTGCAGCTGGATGACCTCCCGCGAGGAATCGATCATGTCCCCGATATGGTCGATTTCGCGGAGCACATGCTCCAGATAGTGCTCGCCGCGCGACAGATCCCGCGTGATCACACGATTGCAGCCGCAATAGAAGCAGGGGCTCAGGCAGAACGGCACATGAACGTACAGCGAGAGCAGACGCGCCGCCGCATTTCCCGCGGCCAGATGGCGCCGGAGATCGGCCACGCCGAAGGCGGACGTAAAGTGCGGGGCAGTCGGATAGGACGTGTAGCGCGGACCCGGCCGGTCATAGCGGCGCAGGAGGTCGGCATCGAAGGCAGTAAGGGAGGACATCGGGGCAACCCTGAATCAACCGGAACGGGTTCATTTTCGGTCGCACACCGGTCGCCGACCTTGCCCCAGATCAGATTTGCCCCGATCCGTGCCCCCGCTTGTGACATTCCTGCTAGGAATCCGGTGCAAAATGGTCAGTGACGGCCAGGGCCTGCCGCCCTACAGTTGCGGCCCGACCGCCCCCGTAGTCCGAGGAGCCGACCATGAGCCAGCGCCAGACCACCCTCCGGCCCACCCTTCGCCAGCGTGCCCGCCACGTTCTCGGCAACGCCCGCGACCGCCTGCTGCGCGCCGGCGAGATCTCGCAGGCCGGCCTCACGCCCTACGACGTCATCCATGATGATGGCCTGGTGTCGCTGCGCCACTACCGCCCGCTGCTCGACGAACAGATCTCCGTGGACGGTGAGCCGGTCAACGTGACACGGCGCCGTCACCGCGTTCCGCTGGTGATCGTGCCGCCGCTCGCGGTCAACATGCTGATCTACGATCTTTTCCCGCAGCGCAGCCTGGTGAAATTCCTGCTCGCGCAGGGTTTCGATGTGTACCTGATCGACTGGGGCACGCCCACGCTGCGCCATGCGCACTACAACCTCTACACGTATGTCGTGGAGTTGCTGCCCGACCTGCTCAAGCGCATCCGTGCGCACAGTGGCGAACAGGACCTGTCGCTGCATGGCTGGAGCATGGGCGGCATCCTGGCCCTGTGCTATTGCGGGCTTTTCGATGACCGTCACATCCGCAACCTCGTGGTGCTGGGCTCCCCCGTGAATGCCCACGCCTCGGGCGCACTCGGCAAGGTCTACCAGTTCATCAGTGCCCGGGCAGACTGGGTGCGCGAGAACACCGGCTTCCGCATCCACAACCTGAATCCGCGCCTGCTGTACACACCGGGCTGGGTGAACACCGTCGGCTTCAAGCTGACCAATCCGGTCGGCAGCCTCATGGGCTACTGGGACCTGGTGCGCAAGCTCGGCGACCGCGACTTTGTCGTGGAGCACGCCACCAACGCGGCCTTCCTGGATCGCATGGTGGCCTACACCGGCGGCATCGTGCAGGACATGATGGTACGCATCTGGATCGACAACGAGATGGCCGACGGCCGCATGCCGGTCGGCGACCAGGAAGCGCGCCTGGATCGTGTCACCGCTAACCTTCTGGCCTTTGCCGGCAAGAGCGACACCATGGTCACCAAGGATGCGCTCGTGACCCTGATGGACCTCGTGAAGTCGACGGATCGCTCCTTCCATGTCATCCCGGGCGGCCACATGGGCATCCTCTCGGGCAGCAAGGCGCCGGCAACAGCCTGGAAGATGACGTCCGACTGGCTGGGGGCCCGCTCCGCCTGACGCTGGTGGCCACGCCATTCCGCCGGACAGGCCGCCGGGCGGATTCGGTGATGGCGAGGCCGCTCCCTCCCTCCGACGACTCCTTCAGGCCGGCCGCAGAACAATTGTTCTGCGGCGCCCGAAATGAAAACGCCCGCAGATGCGGGCGTTTTCATTTCGGGACGACGCGACGTGATCAGGCGCGTTGCGTCAGCAGGTTGTAGGCAAAGAGATAGACCGCCACCACGAGTCCCACCGATCCCAGCGCCACCAGCTTCTCGAGCGGCTCGTTGCCGTACAGATACGCGGCGAGTCCGCCCATCGTCACCAGCAGCGCGGCATTGTGTATCCAGAACTGCGCC
>DASSUO010000284.1:0-14443 GCA_035706925.1 Moraxellaceae bacterium | reverse complement strand
GATAGGCAATGTTCTGGAGCACGTTGTAGCGGCGCGCCTCCTCGCCATGCGGATGGCGCAGCCGCAGGTGGTCGAGCAACGAACGGCCGACGCCGCGCAGTTCGCCCTCGACGTCCGTGACCAGCTTGCCGAGCAGGGCCGACAGCGGTCCCCGATGCTCTTTCACGAGTTCGTCAAGATTGGTGATTTCGATCGCGATCATGGCGGCAATTCCTGATCAGGTTGTCAGAAGGACGTTCATTTTCGTTTCGGCGCCTGCAGGCATCGGGCGATGACCGCGGCTACGCGCGAAGACGGGAAATCAGCAGCAACGCCGCCATGACGAGAAGCAGCACCTGGCCGGACTGGAGTTCACCCAGCCGGCTGATCTGCAATTCTCCGCCCAGCCCTGCGAGGAGCGCCACAAATGCCGTGCTGAGAAACATCAGGTCCTGCAGACGCTGCCGACGTGCTTGGGCACGATAACGCTCGAACTCCTGCTGCTGCATCAGGAGGTTCTGATTGACCATCCTGATTTCGGCGAGCGTTTCACGCATGAGGCCGGGCAGCGGCAGGAAGTCGCGCAGCCAGCTGGGATCATGATTCCGGATCTTGTGCCAGAGCTGCTCGAGGTTCAGATGCTGACGCAGCCACTGCTGGGCCCGGGTGCGAAGGTTGTAATCGGCCAGGAGTGACTCGAGGCGCGCAACGCTGTCGGCTTCACCCCAGACGCGTACGCGCGGGCGACCGGAGGCTGTCACCGGCGATGCGCCCAGCAAGGTGCGCATGAGGTCGAAGAGTCGGGCGTTGACGCGCACCTGGGCAGGAGAGGGCGCCTCGTCCCCGACTTCGATGCCTTCGTCAGTGAAGATCAGGTAGAACGGCAGGTAGGGGTCGAGGATCTTGACGCGGACCACCAGGCCACTCAGTGCGCGGACCTGCGTGCGTGTGGCGTCGTCGATGTCCACGAAGGCATTGACGAGCGTCTCGATGGCGCCCAGCCAGAGGTACCGTCCGAGCTGGCGGTCGTCTGCCCCTGGAGGGGTGTAGTTGTCGTAGCCCGCCATCATGCGTTCTTGAACAGCCTTGTCATTATTCGGGGGAGCGCATGGTCATTTTATCGGCCCCGGCCGATTGCACAATGCATTAGCGGCCGCATACGCGGGCATTCCGGCCAATTGGCGTCCGGGTCCGCCTGCCCTGTCAGTAACGCAAAGACCGGTTCCGGAATATCTGGTTATACTCGCGCCTCGTCAAATTATTCCTGCAGGCCAAGTGGATATTTTCTGATGCTGTCGGATCGCGTATGGCTGCTTGGCTAATTTTTGTGCTGCCGTTGGTCGCAGCCGCCCTCGGCGCGCTCGCCAATTTTCTGTCGTCCCGCCTGCTGTTCGGGCCCCTGCCGTTCGGCGGGCGCTTTCGTCCTGCGCTCGTGCGCAATGCGGGACCGGTGGCGGACCGACTGGCCGAGGGATTGGGGCGCACCTTGCATCCCGGACCACTCTTTCAGCTGATGGAGCCTGAAAAGATTGCGGCGGCCGTGGCGCAGGCCGTGATCGGCCGGCTCGACGAACACGTCGACGAGATCATGCGGGAACGCAATGCTGTCTTGTGGGACAACCTTCCCCGGGCGGCGCGGATGCGCGTCTACTCGCGAGTCGAGCGGCAATTGCCCTCCATCTTCGATAACCTCATCGACGACCTGGCTATTCACATGGATGAGCTGACCGATTTTCAGGCCCTGCTTCGTGACGTGATCGGGCAACGGCAGGATCTGCTGGCGGCGTCGCTGGCAGAGGCGATGCATGAGGAATGCCGGTTCCTGCGTCGCTGCGGTGCCTTTGTGGGCCTCATTCTCGGTGGGATTCAGTCTTTCGTCTGGTGGCAGCATCCGCATGCCTGGTGGCTGATCGTGACGGCAACGGCCATCCCGGTCATGGCGGTACAGTTTCCGCGCATGCTGCTGTACCGTCATGGCGCCATTCCGCTGTCGGCGCATCGCGCTGGAGAGGGGCTCGCGCTCGTCGTGTCACGCCGGCTGGCAGGTGATGTCTTCAATGCCCGTCACCTCTTGCACGCCGTGGTGACCGGCCCGCACGCCTCGCGCGCCCGTTCGCTCATCCGGCGCCATATGCGGCCCCTCATTGAAACCGGTCTTGTCCGGACTACCCTGCAGATTCTTTTCGGGGTGGAAGCATATGCGCATATCAAGCAGACAGTTACCGAACGGGTGACGGCACTGACGCTGGATACCCTTGAGGGGGGGTATCTGGACGAGCGACAGGGGGCCCGGATCGAGCAGGCGTGCCGTGAGCGCCTCCAGGCGCTGCCGGCCGACGAGGTTCGGTCGCTGGTGCAGCCGCTGCTTGACGAAGGGTTGTGGTGGCGCCTGGTGGCAGTGGCCGGTCTCGGGCTGCTGGTTGGCCTGCTGGAGGTGGCCTTGTTCGGCGGGCTGTCGGCATGAGGCTGGCTGGGGGCGGGATCGCCCGCTAGAATCACGCGTCCGTACGGGGCGATGGGGAAGCAGTAATGACGACAAGCAAGAAGACCGCCGACAAGAAACTCAAGCTGTCGCCGGCCAAAGACCTCCGCAAGTATACCCAGCAGATCTGGCTTGCCGGGCTTGGCGCGTTTTCCCGTGCGGAAGAGGAGGGCGGCAAGCTCTTCGATAACCTCGTAAAGGTCGGTGAAGATCTCGAAAACCGCACCCGTGAACTGGCCGACTCGACCGTTGGCGAGGTCAGGGGGCGGGTCATGGAGAAGGCCAGCGACACCCGGGAGCGGGTCGAGCGGGCCTTCGACGAGCGTATCACCAACGCCCTGACGCGCCTTGGCATCCCTTCCCAGCGCGACATGGAGCTGATCCACAAGCGGCTGGATGTCCTGACCGAGATGGTTCAGGAGCTGAGTGAGCAGCTGAAAGCCGACCGGAAATAAGTCGGCGAACGCCATTTCTCCCCGAAAGTGTGACCTCTGTCGTAAATCCCCCATATTGCGGGCTGGCGGGCTTTCCTATTGCCAGGGTTGGCGGTAAAAAGTCATGGAGTGACAAATCCCGTCAGGCGCCATCCCACTCCAGGGGGCGTCAGGAGCGACCCAAGATGGCTGCCGTCGAACACAAGATAATAAGGGTGGATGAGCTTCAGGTGGGCATGTACGTGTCCAAGCTGGATCGTCCCTGGATTGAGACACCTTTTCCCCTTCAGGGCTTTTATATTCGCGAGCTGTCGGAAGTCGATCAGCTCAGGCAACACTGCCGTAACGTCACCATCGATCTGAGCCGCAGTCGTGCGGCGGTCGAGCCTGTCCGTCACGAGGTGACGCCCGCGCGGCGTGAAGCGGCGCCCGTGGCCAAGCCGGCGGCGGCCAAGGTGCGGCGACCTGCCTACCAGAACACCGTATCCATGCCCCAGGAGGTCAATGCCTCCCGCCAGTTGCATGCACGCTTTTCCGACGCGGTGACCACCATTTACCAGCGACTGGCCCAAGGGCAGGAGCTGGACCTGGGGGTGGCGCGAGAAGTGACCGGGCAGGTGGTGGAAAGCGTCATTCGTAATCCGGACGCCATGGTCTGGTTGTCCCGGGTGCGGAACAAGGATTCCTACAGCTATCACCATGCCTTCCGTTGTGCCATCTGGGGTACGGTGTTCGGTCGTCATCTGGGGCTGTCCAAGACAGTGCTGGACCAGCTCGCACTCGGCCTGACTCTCATGGATGTCGGCAAGGCGAAGCTGCCCGACGGCCTGCTGGACAAGAGCGGCCTCCTGACCCCGGTCGAGCGCGAAGAACTCCGGCGCCACGTCGACTACAGCCTGCAGATTCTTGGGGATATGCCCGACATGCCGCCTGCAGTGATGCAGCTGGTGTCTGAGCACCATGAGCGCTTTGATGGGTCGGGCTACCCGCGGCAGCTGGCGGGCAAGGCGATTTCACCGCTGGGCAAGATTGCCGGCCTGGTGGATACCTATGATGCCATGACGTCCGAGCGGCCTTATGCAAGGGCATTGACCTCTGTGGAAGCAGTGTCCCGTCTTTATGAATTGCGTAACAGTGAATTCCAGGCGCAGCTGGTGGAGGAGTTCATTCAGGCGATCGGCGTGTATCCGACAGGAACGCTGGTGCATCTGAGTAATCACGAGGTGGGCGTGGTCATTGCGCAGAATCCGGAACGCCGTCTGCGTCCGAAGCTGCTGGTGCTGCTCGATGGCGACAAGAAGGCGGTGGCACGCCCCCGTTATCTCGACATGATGACCACTACGCACGACGGTGCCGGTGAGCCATTGCGGATCATTACCAGTCTCCTCCCGGGGGCGTTCGGTGTTGATCCGGCACGAGTGCAATTGGCTGCCTGAACCGGCCTGTGGGTAAGCCGGAAAAAAGCCGAACCGCGTGGTCGGCTTTTTTCATTGTGGCGGCCGGAAATTTCGCGAAGGCGGGGGAGCGGCAATAAAAATCGCCAAGCCCTCGTTGACAGGGGCAGGGGTCGTCCCTAAAATTCGCGCACTTTCGCGGGAATAGCTCAGTTGGTAGAGCACGACCTTGCCAAGGTCGGGGTCGCGAGTTCGAGTCTCGTTTCCCGCTCCAGATAAAAGAAAAAGGCCGGTTTTACCGGCCTTTTTTGTTTCAGCCGCGTGAGGCACGCGCTCCCGCGGCACTCCTTCTGCGGGCAAAAGGCAATGGCCAAGGCATCCAGTCCCATCGGCGTTTTCGATTCCGGAATCGGCGGCCTGACCGTGGTCCGCGCGCTCATGGAGCGCCTTCCCTTTGAAGACATCATCTATTTCGGTGACACGGCTCGTGTCCCGTATGGCGTGAAGTCGCGCGAAACCATTCAGGCATTTACCCGCCAGATCGCGGAATACCTTTTGGCCCGCGATGTGAAGCTGCTGATCGTAGCCTGCAATACCATGGCCGCGGTCGCTATCGACCAGGTGCGCCAACTGTCGACAGTGCCTGTGCTGGATGTGATTGATGCCGGTGCCCATGCGGCAGTGGCACTGACGCAGAAAGGTGTGGGGGTCATCGGCACGCCCACGACCGTGAACTCCAATGCCTATGCCCGCAGCATTCATGCGTTGAATCCGGACGTCCACGTCTATTCGCAGGCTTGTCCGCTGTTTGTTCCCCTTGTCGAAGAAGGGTGGCTGGACAACGACGTTGCCCGGCTGACCGCCCGCGAATACCTGAAGCCGGTGTTCGTCGAGCAGATCGACACTCTCGTACTCGGGTGTACGCATTATCCGCTGTTGAAGCCGCTCCTGCAGGAAGTGGCCGGACCTCGTATACAATTGGTGGATTCAGCCATTACCGTGGCTGAACAGACAGCGACGACACTCGAACGACTGGGTCTGCACAATCCGCAGAGGGTGGCACCACAGTACCAGTATGTCGTGACGGATGTGCCGCTCCGATTCCAGACCATCGGAAGTCGTTTTCTCGGGCGCGAGCTGACGCACCTCGAGCAAGTCCGCTGGTAGGGGCTGATCGGCATTCCGTGCGGCAAACCCTTGGCGGGCCGTGTACTCTCGGTTATTGTCAGGCTAAGAAAAGCAAATGGCCTCAAGGGCCTGGCAGCGCTTTCTCGGGTGTTGCTGCACATTTTCCGCAGGGATGGCAGTTTTTTTGGGACGGGTTTTTTTCCGTGAGCGATAAGCGTTACCAGGTATTCATCAGTTCCACCTATGCCGACCTCCAGGAGGAGCGCGCCGTGCTGACGCAGGTGCTCCCCACGCTGGGCTGCATGCCGTGCGGACTCGATGTGCATCCCGTCGGGGCAGCAGCCTGGACTGCATTGAAGCGCCTTATCGACGAGTCCGACTATTACATCCTGATGTTGGGCAGCCGCTACGGTTCCCTTTCGCCGTCGGGCATCAGCTATACGCATATGGAGTATGTGTACGCATCGACGAAGCAGAAGCCCATTCTGGTGCTGATGCACGACAGTCCGGACAGCCGTCCGGCGGCGTTCCAGGAAAAGACGCCCGAGGGGCGTCGCCAGTTCAGTGATTTCCGTCAGCTCCTTTCCAAAGGGCTTCTCGCCGGCTGGAACGACACCCGTAGCCTTGAGGCGGCACTCCGCCGCTACATGCCGCAGTTGGTGAAGTCGCGTCCCGCCGTCGGATGGGTGCGCGCCACAGGGCTCGGCAGCCCGGAACAGGCGCGGGAAATCGATCGCCTCAAGCAGCGCATTGCCGAGCTGGAGCAGGAGCGCGACCAGAAGGTGGTGCAGCAATCCGCTGCACTCGGCCCGCTGGCGCAAGGTAACGACCTCTTCGACGTGCAGTACCGCTGCAAGGCGTATGCTGCAGGCAATTGCGAAGATGTCACGGCGCGCTCCAAACTGAGCTGGAACAGCATCTTTTCGAGCTTCGCCCCGCATCTGAGTCAGCCCCAGCACGAAGACTTCATGGCGGCACGCATTGCCGAGCGTGTGCAGGAAGTGGCGTTGAAGGACATTCAGGCCACACGCCCCAAGACCCACGCGGTGACGGATATCACCCTGGCCTCGCTGTGCTTCAACACCATCAAGACGCAGTTCCGTACGCTGGGCCTCATTCGTCGCGTTCCGCGGGATGACTCGCGCATCTGGTGGCAGCTCACGGCGGCCGGAGAGCAGCATCTCGCCTCATTGTTGGCCGTGCGCCGGCCGTCGCCGGCCCGTCCTGGCTAAGGGCTGTCCCTTTTTGTGAATCTCCCGTCGCGCACAGTCATCGCGGCGGGAGTTCGCCCTGCTAGCCTACGCACTTTCTTTTTTACCGTTATTTTCAGTTCGTCCGGGTACCTGTGGAAGCGCCGCAGGAGGGCCGGGCCCTGCTGAGGTCCGAGTATGAGAAAGTGGAACGGTTGGGGCGATGACGCCACCGAATTTCCCGCCAATGCGGGCGTAAAGTCGTTTCTCCGGCACTTGCTCGGCAACGCCAGGCCGCTGCCGGATGCCACCCTCGCGTCTGTGCTGGCGTCCGTGCCGCCGAGCCGCCTTCCCCCGCACCCACTGGTGCAGACCAGTCCCGATATCCGTGTGCGTCATGCGCGTGGCCAGAGTCTGCCTGACTGGCTGGCAGTGCGATCCGGTGAAATCGGCCTGTTTCCCGATGGTGTGGCCGAGCCCAAAAGCGCCGCGGAGGTCCGGTCGTTACTCGATCATGCGAGAGTGCACGACCTGACCGTCATTCCCTACGGGGGAGGTACTTCCGTCGCTGGCCACATCAATCCCCTGGCCGGTGCCCGACCCGTCCTGACGATCTCCCTTGCCCGGCTGAACGGCCTGATCGCGCTCGATCGCGAATCGCAACTGGCCACCATCGGTGCGGGTGCGTCCGGCCCCGAGGTCGAGCGCTTGCTCAATGCCGAGGGTTATACCCTCGGGCATTTTCCGCAGTCATTCGAGTTGTCCACGCTGGGCGGCTGGGTGGTGACCCGGTCCAGTGGCCAGCAGTCCTTGCGGTACGGTCGGATCGAGCAACTCTTCGCCGGCGGGCGGGTGGAAACCTTGCTCGGGACGATGGACATTCCGACATTTCCCGCCTCGAGTGCAGGGCCGGATCTTCGTGAAATGGTACTGGGCTCCGAAGGGCGCCTTGGTGTCCTGACCGAGGTAACGGTACGCGTCAGCCGCTTGCCGGAGGCCGAAGAGTTTCACGTGTTTTTTTTCCCGGACTGGGACCGGGCCAGCCAGGCCATCCGCGAAGTGGCCCAGAGCCGTTTGCCGCTGTCGATGCTGCGCCTCAGCAATGCGGAAGAAACACGCACGCAGTTGATTCTTGCAGGGCATCCGGGGTCGGTTGCCGTGCTTGACCGCTTGCTGAGGGTTCGCGGAGCGGGTGACGGTCGCTGCATGATGACCGTGGGCGTCAGCGGATCACGTGCAAATGTGCGCTTTGGTCTTGCCGAACTGAAAAAGATTGTCCGGTCGCGCGGTGCGATTGCGACCGGACAACTCCTCGGCCGGAAGTGGGCGGCGAACCGTTTTCGTGCCCCGTATCTGCGCGAGTCGCTCTGGGCGCTGGGCTATGCCGTCGATACGCTGGAGACGGCGGTGGACTGGCCGCGCGTGACGCCTGCGATCGATTCCATTGAATCCGCTCTGCGCAATGGCCTGGCCGACGAGGGAGAAAAGGTGTTGGCGTTTACACATCTCTCCCACCTGTATGCCCAGGGGTCGAGCATCTATACCACGTATCTCTATCGCGCCGGGCCTGACTACGCCACGACGCTGGCGCGCTGGCAGACGCTCAAGCGCGCGGCGTCTGAGGCCATCGTTGCTCACGGAGGAACCATCAGTCACCAGCACGGTGTCGGGCGCGACCACGCCCCTTGGCTGAGAGCCGAAAAGGGAGAGATCGGCATGGGGACCCTTCGTGCCCTGTGCGACCATTTCGATCCGGAGCATCGTCTGAATCCGGGCAAGTTGTTGTTGGATGAGTAAACAAATGACGCGTGAGCGCTTGAATCGTGGGGCGGCACTGCAACGTGCGGCCACAGAGCAGTGGGATGTGGTGGTCATTGGCGGTGGCATCACCGGCGCGGGTGTTGCCCGTGAAGCGGCACGCCGTGGCCTGAAGACGCTGCTCGTGGAGCAGCGTGACTATGCCTGGGGGACGTCGAGCCGGTCATCGAAGATGGTACACGGCGGTCTGCGCTACATTGCCCAGGGTGACATCCGCCTGACCTGGCACTCGCTGACCGAACGCGAGCGTCTGCTGGTGGAGGCGCCTGGTCTCGTATCGCGCATGGGCTACTGGTTTGCCCATTACCGGCGCGTGTTTCCGGGCCGTTTCATTTTCGGCATTCTGCTCATGATGTACGACCTGCTGGCTCGGCATCGTGACCATCGTTATGTACGCCGTGACGACTTCCTCAAACGCATGCCGGGCTACCGGGACCAGGACCTCACCGGTGCCTCGCGCTATACCGATGCGCTGGTGGATGACTCCCGGTTGGTGCAGCGCGTACTGGACGAGGCGAGGGCAGACGGCGCCCTGTGCCTGAACTACCTGAAGGTGGATGCCCTCGAGATGACGGGCGAGCGCGTCACGGGCGTCCAGTTGCGTGATCTGGCGGGTGGTCATTACCTGAGTGCACGGGCAAAGGTGGTCGTGAATGCGACCGGCGCGTGGGCGGACCGGTTGCGCGAATCGCTGGCGGGAGAGAAAAAGGTCCGCCCGCAGCGTGGTAGCCACATCGTGCTGGCGCCGGGCCGTCTGCCCATTACCGAAGCCGTCATCTTCATGCACGCCGATGACCGTCGCCCCCTGTTCATCTACCCCTGGGAAGGACGGACCGTCGTGGGCACCACCGATATCGACCATCGGGACGATCTCGATGTCGAGGCGAGCATCACGATGCAGGAGTTCGACTACATCCTGCGCGGCGTCAATTCCCAGTTCCCCGACGAGAAGATCACTCGCGCCGACATCATCGCGACCTGGAGCGGCGTTCGACCCATCGTGGCGTCTGGCGGCGGTCTCGACCCGTCCCGCGAACGCCGTGACCACTCTGTGTGGGACAACGGCGGGCTGATCACCGTAACGGGGGGCAAGCTCACGACGTTCCGCCTGATCGCGCTCGATGTGTTGGCGGCAGCCCGTCCTTATCTTCCGGACGTGGATGTCGCGGATACGGGTGACCGTGTGTTCCGCAATGCGGCCCCGGTGTCGGCGAACCGGCCGGCTGCCGACCTGCTCCGTCTGCGCGGACGATTCGGTTTCCTGCTGGCGCAATTCATGGAGGAGGCGCGTCAGGACGAACTGGAGCCATTGCCGCAGGTCGACACACTCTGGGCAGAGCTGCGTTGGGCGGCGCGTCATGAGCAGGTGCAACATCTGGATGACTTGCTGCTGCGTCGTACCCGTCTCGGACTGTTGTTGCCCGAAGGCGGCGCCGCACACCTGTCGCGGGTGCGCGGCATCTGTCAGGAGGAGCTCGGCTGGACCGATTCGCGCTGGCAGGATGAGGAGCGCCGCTACCGTTCGCTGTGGCACGCCTACTACGGTCTGCCCGAGTCCACACCGCTGCCCGAGGTGGCCAGCGCCTGAGTCCGGCGGGCAGTGACCGCTGCGCCAGAAAGAGGATGACGTCCATGTCCGAAACCCTGCTGGCACTCGACAACGGCACGCAAAGCGTACGTGCCCTGCTGTTCGATCGGGATGGAAATTTGCTGTTCCACTCGCAGGTGAAGTTCGAACCTGTTTATCGTGCCGAGCAGCCGGGCTACGCAGAGCAGGATGCTTCGTACTACTGGAAGTGCCTTGCCGAGGCGGTGCGAGGGTTGTGGGCGCAGGGCGCACGTGCGTCCGATGTGGTGGGCGTTTCTCTCACCACGCAGCGGGGCACCGTCATTCCGGTCGATCGCGACGGGGAGGCGCTGCGGCCGGCCATTCTCTGGCTGGACCAGCGTGAAGCGCGACGGGTTCCTCCGCTGTCGCTGCACTGGCAGGCGGTGTTCCGGGCGCTCAAGGCATCGGATGCGCTGCAGCACCTGTGCCGGCAGGCCGAGGCCAACTGGCTGGCGGAAAACGAGCCGGGCACGCTGCGCCGCATGCACAAGTTCCTGCTGCTCTCGGGGTATCTCACGCACAAACTGACGGGCGCGTTCAAGGACGGCGTGGCCTGTCAGGTCGGCTACATTCCCTTCGATTTCCGTCGCCAGGACTGGTGCCGCTCCTGGGACTGGAAATGGGAGGCGATCCGCCTGCGCCCTGATCACATGCCCGATCTGGTCCCGCCTGGAGGACGGCTCGGTTCGATCACCGCAGAAGCCTCTGCCGCGACCGGCATTCCCGAGGGACTGCCGCTGTTTGCATCCGGTGCCGACAAGGCCTGCGAGGTGCTTGGCTCAGGCTGCCTGGATCCGCATCTTGGTGCGCTCAGTTTCGGCACAACCTCGACGATCAACACGATGCGACGGCGCTATGTCGAGGTGACGCCCCTGTTGCCGCCGTATCCGGCGCCCGTGCCAGGACACTATTGCACGGAGGTCCAGACCTCACGCGGATTCTGGATGGTGAACTGGTTCCGCGATGAGTTCGGTGGCAGCGACATGGAGCGCGCACGACTCGAGACCGTTCCGGTGGAGGCCATCTTCGAGGAGCATCTGCGCAATACCCCTGCCGGCAATCTTGGTTTGATGCTGCAGCCTTACTGGTCACCGGGCGTGCGCGAGCCCGGTCGCGAAGCCAAGGGCGCCCTGATCGGCTTTGGCGACGTACATGGTCGCGAGCATGTCTATCGCGCCATCATCGAGGGCCTGATGTACGCCTTGCGCCAGAGCAAGGAACGCATCGAGCGCCGCGCCGGGGTAACCCTGCGCGGATTGCGCGTGTCGGGAGGGGGGGCGCAATCAGATGGCGTCGTTAAGATCGCCGCCAATGTGTTCGGCCTGCCGGTCGAGCGGCCTCATACCACGGAGACGTCAGGCCTGGGTGCGGCCATCTGCGCGGCGGTCGGTCTAGGACTGCATCCCGACTACCGGACGGCGGTTCAGCGCATGACTCGCGTCGCGACGATCGTGCAGCCGGATCATGCGGAGGAAGCGCTGTACGAGCAGCTCTACACCCGTGTCTACCGTCCCCTGTATAACCAGTTGCAGCCTCTCTATCGGGAGATCCGTAGTATTACCGGCTATCCTCGCTGACGGTATGATCACGACTTTGATCGGGGAGTGAGCGATGCATCCGTTTCTGCGCCAGGGTTTGATCCTGTCCCTCAGCATGCTGATGGCCGCCTGTGCCAGTACAACGGGTGGCGGTGCCATTGGCGTGCATCGCAAGCAGTTCTTGCTGGTCTCAAGTGCAGAGGTCGATGCGGCGGCGCTCCAGGCCTACCAGGGCGAGCTGGGTGAGGCCACAAAGGCCGGCAAGCTCAACACGGACAAGGCGACGCTCGAGCGCGTCCGGGGTATCGCCGACCGCCTGATTCCGCAGACGGCAGTTTTCCGTCCCGATGCCCTGCAGTGGCAGTGGGAGGTCAATCTCGAGACCAACCCGGAGTTGAATGCCTATTGCGCGCCCGGGGGCAAGATCATGTTTTTCAGCGGCATCATCAGCAAACTGAGTCTGACCGATGACGAGATCGCTGCCATCATGGGACACGAAATGGCCCATGCATTGCGCGAGCACGGTCGTGAGCGCATGTCCCAGGCCATGGCCCAGCAGTTCGGTGTGCAGCTCGGCAGTGAGCTTCTCGGAATTCAGGATCAGGTACAGCTGGCCCAAATGGGCGCGCAACTCCTCTACGGCCTGCCGAACAGCCGCGAGCAGGAAAGCGAGGCGGACGTGATCGGCCTGGAGTTGATGGCGCGTGCCGGTTACAACCCCAATGCCGCGGTCAGCCTTTGGCACAAGATGGAACAGGCGGGCGCCGGCAACGGACCCGCGTGGCTCAGCACCCATCCTTCCGGGCCCCAGCGCATCAACGAGCTCCAGTCCCGGATTCCGGCGGTCTTGCCGCTCTACCAGCAGGCGCGCGCCAATCTGCCGGCGGTTGTGCCCAAGGTGGTTCCTCGCCATTGAGCGAGCCTCCCGGGGCGTGCCGGTGCAGGTATAATCGGCGGCGTCCCGAGCCGAGGTTGCCATGTCACGCCAGACCCTGATCGAAAGCCGACTGAAAGAGGCGCTTCCCCTGACGCACCTGGAAGTGCTCAACGAGTCCCACAATCACAGTGCGGGTCAGGATACCCATTTCAAGATCGTCGCTGTCAGTGACGCCTTTGCCGGGGTGCGGCCTGTGGCCCGGCACCAGCGTATCTATGCCATTCTGGGCGATGAGCTGAAAAGCGGGCTGCATGCGCTGGCGCTTCATCTCTACACGCCGCAGGAGTGGGCCGATGCCGGGGTGGCACCGGACAGCCCCGCCTGCCGCGGAGGCAGCAAGCATGGCTGAAGCAGTATCCGGACCCATCGTCGTCGCCGCCCTTTATCACTTTGCCTCGCTCCCGGACTTTCGCGAGCTGCGCGATCCCCTGCTGGCCTGTTGTCGGGAGTGGGGCATCCGCGGCACCCTTTTGCTGGCGGAAGAAGGCGTCAACGGCACGATCTCCGGTGAGCGCGGCGCCATTGATGTCGTCCTCGGTCATCTCCGGGCGGATCCTCGCCTGGCTGCGCTGGAGCACAAGGAGTCATTCAGCGAGCGGCATCCGTTTCGCCGCCTCAAGGTCAAGCTCAAGAAGGAGATCGTGACGCTGGGCGTGCCTGGCGTGGATCCGTCACGGGTGGTCGGCACTTATGTGGAGCCCGAGGACTGGAACGCATTGATCAGCGATCCCGATGTGATCCTGGTGGACACCCGCAATGACTATGAGGTGGCGCTGGGGACGTTTCGCAATGCGGTCGATCCTGTGACCCGCAGCTTTCGCGAGTTTCCGGACTATGTTCGCCAGAATCTGGATCCGGCACGGCACCGCAAGGTGGCCATGTTCTGCACGGGCGGAATCCGCTGCGAAAAGGCGTCCAGCTTCATGCTGACCGAAGGATTCGCAGAGGTATTCCACCTGCGAGGGGGCATTCTCAAGTACCTGGAGAAGGTGTCGCCCGAAGACAGTCTCTGGCAGGGGGAGTGTTTTGTCTTTGACCACCGGGTGGGCGTTACCCACGGACTTGCCGAGGGCGATGCGACGATGTGTTTCGGTTGTGGGCAGCCCCTGACCACCGCCGACCGGAGTTCGCCACACTTTGAGGACGGCGTGAGCTGCGAGGCCTGTGCGGCCTCGCTGTCGGACGAAAAGCGGGGCCGCCTGCGGGAACGCATGCGCCAGATCCTCCTGGCGCGCGAGCGCGGCGAGGGGGCCTGACGCCGGCGCAGTGGTCCCGGACGCTCCGCCGCTTACGCGGTCCTGGGCGCGTGGAAGTGGAGGTAGAGCTCGGTCAGTACATCGGGAATCTGCTGCGCGAGGTCCCGGACCAGTTTCTGGTCGCGACGCAGGTGCTGCAGCTCGGGGTCGTCGATGAGGTCGGAGAGAACCACCATGGGCAGGGTGAGGTCCGCGACCAGATCTTCATCGGCGTCATACCAACTGGCCTCCTTCATGAACATCCCTTCCATGAAACCGGCGCACCAGTCGTTGAGCTCGGTGGATTCCGTCGCCTTCAGCGTAAGAGGGCAGGGCAGGCGCAGCGATTGCCCGTGATACAGCGTGGCATGAATTTCCTTGCGCCAGGCTTCGAGATCCGCGGTGATTTGTGCAGCCCGGGTCGCATCGGCGCAAACGGGTTGCCCGTCGAACAGCTCCCGGATCCAGTCGGCCGTGGCGGGCGTGTCCGGTCCCACGGTCAGCGCGGACAGGAAGCCATGGGTGGCAACAAAGTCGAGCCCTTCGGGATTCTCGTCGCTGTCAAGGAAATCCATCAGTCGTTGACGGGTTTCGGCAGGCAGTGCGTGGTTCTCATGCATGGGGAGTGCTCCTGTGAGGGTGCGATTGTAGGGCACCGGAGGTCCTCCGCCCAAATGCGGTCTTTGTCTGGCTGACAGT
>DASSUO010000283.1:0-7165 GCA_035706925.1 Moraxellaceae bacterium | reverse complement strand
CAAAACGGCCATTTTTGTCACGCCAGAGGCAGGCTCACCGCATGCCGAAATTCCGACGAGCTGGCAACACCTACTCCAAAATGTGAACTCCGTCACACCGAGCGGCGATGACGGACGCGACGACTTTCGCCTGACGTCCCCCTTCCAGCCGCTTACGTCCAGAGAGCGCTACGGCCAGTGTTTCGATCGTATCCACGCCTACCTTCATAGCGGAGACTGCTATCAGGTGAACTTTGCCCAGGCATTCAAGGCCACCTGCAAAGGTCCCGGCCACGCTGCCATGGACCGCCTGCTTGCCACCAGCAATGCGAGTCATGCGGCCTGGGTCGCGCTACCCGAGGGGGAAGTTATGTCGTTATCCCCGGAGCTGTTTCTGCGCGCCGAGAACGGTGAGATAACGACCCGCCCCATCAAGGGAACGGCCCCCCGGGGCATGACGACCGCCTCTGACGAGCTGCTGCGACGCGACCTTGAAAGCAGCGCCAAGAACCAGGCCGAGAACCTCATGATCGTCGATTTGCTGCGTCACGACATCGGCCAACATGCTGATATTGGTACGGTGAAAGTACAGCGGCTTTTTGAAGTGGAAAGCCTGCCGCAGGTCCATCATCTCGTCAGCACCATTACCGCGCGACTTCATCCAGGGGCCAGCGCGGTGGACCTGGTGCGTGACTGCTTCCCGGGCGGTTCGATTACCGGGGCACCCAAAAAGCGGGCCATGGAAATCATTGACGAACTGGAAGACACCCCTCGTTCGGTTTATTGCGGAAGCATCGGATTCATCGGGATCGGCGGCGAAGTCGAACTCAATATCGCGATCCGGACGCTACTGCGAGAGGGCAATGACATCTATGCGTGGGCCGGCGGGGGAATCGTCGCGGACTCGGAATGCAATGCGGAATATGAAGAGTGCTTCCACAAGATTGGCGCGCTGATGCGCGCACTTGAGGAGCTTTGATGCTTGGGCGCCGTTGACGGGGAGCGTTTCGTCGATGCGGCTATATCCACGAGGTTTCGCGGCTTAAGTTGCTCCTGCGGGGCGAGTGCGATGCGCCGGCACATTTCTCGCAGGAGCGGCTCTCATAGGCGTGGCCTCAGTCGCGAAGCCCGAGAAAGCTCGCGTCAGCCGCAATCTCCCCCAGCCGCGGCCACCCACACAACCCGAAAGGCACTCGCACAACCAGCGCCCTTCTCATCGGGAAAGCGACACACACTCAGGGAATGCGGCGGTGCGTTCCCTTGCGGATTTCGCTCTTGAGCTCTTCATAGCTGCGCGTGACCGGGAACTGCGGAAACTCGCGAATGACGTTTTCCGGCGCGTCGAACAGGATGCCGCGGTCAGCCTCGGAAAGCATGCCGGTATCGTTGTAGGAATCACCGGCGGCGATGACACGGTAGTTCAGTCCGTGCAGGGCCTTCACGGCCTCGCGCTTCTGGTCAGGCTGGCGGAGGACGTAGTTGGTGATGCGGCCTTCGGAGTTGGTTTCCAGCTTGTGGCACATGATGGTGGGCCAGCCCAGCTGACGCATCAGCGGGTGCGCGAATTCATAGAAAGTGTCAGAGAGGATGATGAGCTGGAAATGCTCACGCACCCATTCCACGAATTCCGGCGCACCGGGCAACGGACCCATGCTGGCAATGACGTCCTGGATATCACCCAGGCCAAGCTTGTGCTCGTCGAGAATGCGCAGGCGCTGCTGCATCAGCACGTCGTAATCGGGAATGTCGCGGGTAGTGGCTTCGAGCGCCTTGATGCCGGTCCGTTTGGCGAAGTTGATCCAGATTTCAGGTACGAGGACGCCTTCCAGATCCAGACAGACAATCTCCACCGCACACCCCCGATATCTATGAGAAATGGCCGCGAACTTTACTGGCTGGGACGGCCGCCTGCAATCGGGACACCCCTGCCAACGGCGATTGACTGACGGAGCGTCATCCCCCCCCTTGGCAAAATGCGGATTGAGTCCCCCTTCTGCTAGACTGGGCGCCTTCCCGCCCTTTCTCCATCGAGCATGTCCATGAGCGTCAACGAAGCCACCCTCCAGGCCTGGGCCACCGAATACGACAGCAAGACACCGCAGCAGATCATCAAGCTGGCACTTGAGCAGTTTGCCAACATTGCCATCTCCTTCAGTGGCGCTGAGGACGTGGTGCTGATCGACATGGCAAAGAAGTCCGGCAAGCCGTTTCGCGTATTCACCCTGGACACCGGCCGCCTGCACCCGGAGACCTACCGTTTCATGGAGCGGGTCCGCACACACTACGGAATCACCATCGAGGTGTGCCAGCCCGAAGCCGAGCCGTTAGCGCGCCTGGTCACCGAGAAAGGCCTCTTCAGCTTCTTTGAAGATGGCCATGAAGAATGCTGCGGCATCCGCAAGGTGGCGCCGTTGCGCCGCAAGCTCGCGACGGTGGACGCCTGGATAACCGGCCAACGCCGGGACCAGAGCCCCAATACCCGCAACGCGGTACCCGTCGCGCAGTCCGACCGCACGTTCAATCGCGAAGGAGAAGTCCTGGCCAAGTTCAACCCGCTGGCCAACTGGACTTCCGAAGAAGTCTGGGCCTATATCCGGGCCTTTGAAGTGCCTTACAACGAACTTCACGAAAAGGGCTTTGTCAGCATCGGCTGCGAACCTTGCACGCGGGCGGTTCTGCCCAACCAGCACGAGCGCGAAGGTCGCTGGTGGTGGGAAGAAGCCACCAAGAAGGAATGTGGCCTGCACATCGGCAACATCGAGCCTTCCTGATACCTTCTCGTGCCGTGGTGTGCGACTGATGAAAAAGCCGGCAATCGCCGGCTTTTTCATCAGTGCTTCAGACCATTTCCGGCGCTCCGGACTCGGCACCCATCATCAGCAACAGGTAGTCCGCCGTCCCCGATCAAAGGGTGGGAAGGTCGATGCCGGCAAACACCGCCGCCAGCTCCCCGCGGGAATGGGCGGCAACGGCCTCATCCACCTTCTCACGTGTAAGGTGCGGCGCGAAAGTGCGTATGAAGTCATACATGAATCCGCGCAGGAAGGTACCGCGGCGAAAGCCCAGGCTGGTGGTGCTGGGCTCGAACAAGTGGCTGGCATCGATGGCGACAAGATCCTTGTCTACGTCAGGATCGTAGGCCATGTGCGCAATGATGCCCACGCCAAGCCCCAGTCTTACGTATGTCTTGATGACATCGGCATCGGTGGCGGTAAAGACCACCCGAGGGGTCAGGCCCCGGCCTTTGAACGCGTCGTCAAGGCGCGACCGGCCGGTGAATCCGAACACATACGTCACGAGGGGATACTGCGCGACGTCCTCCAGTGTCACCTGACGTCGACTCGCCAGCGGATGCCCCACGGGGACCACGATGGAGCGGTTCCATTTGTAGCAGGGCAGCATGATGAGGTCGCCATATTGCTCGAGGGCCTCGGTTGCGATGGCGAAATCGGCGGTACCGTCGGCCCCCATCTCGGCAATCTGCTGCGGACTGCCCTGGTGCATGTGGAGTGCGACCTCCGGATATTGCTCGATGAACTTCTGGATGACGCCGGGCAACCGGTACCGGGCCTGCGTGTGGGTGGTCGCAATGGTCAGGTGACCCCGCTTCTGGTCCGTGTACTCCAGCGATACCTGGCGAATGCTCTCGACCTTGCGCAGGATTTCGCCTGCGATGGCGAGGATCGCCTCGCCCGCGGGGGTAATGCGGGTCAGGTGCTTGCCGCTGCGGGTGAAGATGTCCACCCCGAGTTCATCCTCCAGCAGGCGGATCTGCTTGCTGATGCCGGGCTGGGAGGTATAGAGGCTCTGGGCCGTCAGCGACACGTTCAGGTCGTGATGCGCGACTTCCCAGATATAACGCAGCTGCTGCAGCTTCATGGCTTCCCCTCGCCCGTGACCGGACCGCCGCCCGACCGGGCTCCCGGCATCCGAATCCAACAATTTGGCTATAAGCTTCGAGCAAAATAGTCTTTTGGAGAATAGACCACCCTCCGTAAGCTCGCCATTCTTTCCGCCGTCCACCGGGATGGCCGCCTGGGAGTATCAGTGTGTACGAGGGTATGGGGTTTGTCCTGGCCGGTGCGGCCGTCGGGTTTTGCGTGGGACTGACCGGCGTCGGAGGCGGATCGCTGATGACGCCGCTCCTCACGATGATGGGCGTCCCTCTCAATACGGCGATCGGCACCGACCTCCTCTATGCCTCCATGACGAAGTCCGGCGGTGCCGTCGTTCACGGGCTGAAGGGCAACATCAACTGGCGGATCATTGGCTGCCTGGCCATGGGAAGCATTCCGTCCGCCCTCCTGACCTTGTGGCTGCTGGACCGCTACTTTGGCAATGCCACTGCCTACAAGCACGTGCTGACCATCAGCCTGGGCTTCATGCTGCTGCTGACGGGTGCCTCCCTCATCTTCCGCCGGCAGTTGCAGCGTCTGCACGACGCCAACCCGCGGCAGAACCACCTCCGGCAGGTGCTGGATACCCACTCCTCCGGCCTTACCCTGGGCATGGGCGTCATGCTGGGGATTCTGGTCACGTTGTCGTCGGTGGGGGCCGGCGCCTTTGGCGTAATGATCCTTTTCAGCCTGTTTCCCCGCCTTCCCACCATCCGGATCATCGGGACCGATGTCACCCACGCCGTGCTGCTGACATTGGTGGCGGGCCTCGGCCACATGAGGATGGGAAATGTCGACGTGACGCTCCTGACATGGCTCCTGATGGGATCACTGCCCGCCATCGTGGCCGGAACGCTGCTGTCCTCCCGCCTCCATGAAGACGTGATCCGGCCGCTTCTCGGGATTACGCTCGTGCTGCTGAGTGTGAAATTCATGTTCTTCTGACCGGTTCCGCCTTCCCGGCTTCAGGCGGACGCCGCCCCGTCGACCGCAGGCCCCGTCCCGGCAGAGCGGACGCATTTGCTCCCGGTCACCCACCACGCGGGACGGTGCAGGTGGGCCGGGGCCCTGTATCCCGCTACCGAAGCGGTGGCGCGCGTTCTTCACGAAAACGCCCGTCGGCGACACTGCTTCGGCGCTATTGAAAATGCCCGGTGAAAGCAATCGTCCTTTTCACTATCATCGGAGGCTTTCGTGCACTCCACCGGGAATGGTAATGGCTGAAACCCGCATCGAAGACGTCAATGTACGCTCCACCGAAGTCCTGATCTCGCCCGCCGAGCTCAAGAAGGAAATTCCCCTTTCCGACAAGGCCCGCGCTACCGTGCTGGCCGGCCGCGAGACCATCCGCAACATCCTCGATGGCAAGGACCACCGCCTGTTTCTGGTGATCGGCCCCTGCTCCATCCACGACGTCAAGGCGGCCCACGAGTATGCGGAGCGACTGAAGCGCCTGGCCGCCGACGTGCAGGACACCCTGTACCTGGTGATGCGTGTCTACTTCGAGAAGCCCCGCACGACAGTGGGCTGGAAGGGCCTGATCAACGACCCGTACATGGACGATTCGTTCCGTATCCAGGACGGCCTGCACATTGGCCGCAAGCTGCTGCTGGAACTCAACGAAATGGGCCTGCCCTGTGCGACTGAGGCGCTTGATCCGATGTCGCCGCAGTATCTGCACGACCTGATTTCCTGGTCGGCCATTGGCGCCCGCACCACCGAATCGCAAACGCACCGTGAAATGTCCTCGGGCCTGTCCTCACCGGTCGGCTTCAAGAACGGCACTGACGGCGGCCTGAAGGTGGCCATCAATGCGCTGTTGTCCGTGGCGAACCCGCACAGCTTCCTGGGCATCGACAGTCACGGCAAGATTGCCATCGTCAATACGAGCGGCAATACGTACGGCCATGTCGTCCTGCGCGGTGGCGACGGCAAGCCCAATTACGACTCTGTGTCGGTGGCACTGGCTGAACGCGAACTCGAGAAGGCCAAGGTCAGCAAGAACCTGATGATTGATGCCTCCCATGCCAACTCCAACAAGGATCCGGCACTGCAGCCTCTGGTGATGGACAATGTGAGCAACCAGATTCTTGAGGGCAACACGTCCATCGTCGGCATGATGGTGGAGTCCCACCTCAAGTTCGGTCGCCAGGACATTCCCAAGGACCTGTCGCAGCTGGAATACGGCAAGTCCGTGACGGATGGATGCATCGATTGGGAAACCACCGAGCAGGCCGTACGCCAGATGCACGACAAGCTCAAGGATGTGCTGCCCAAGCGCAAGCGCGTCTGACGGTCAACCCGGGCGCGACTTGCCTTGCGAGCCGCGCCGCCAGCGTGAACGACTGTCACGATGGCTTCAGGCCCCGTCAAAAGTATCTGCGACCTTGACAGTCGCCCATGAAAAAGCCCGCAATTTGCGGGCTTTTTCTATTTCTTATGCCTCCATTCCCGATGCGACAGCCCGGGAACCAGAGACAGCAGGAGCGGCCTCAGCCGCAACACCAAACCTACTTGAAATAAGCGTTATCGCGCACAGTGTGATCCGTCTGGTCCGTCACGCGCGCCAATTCCGGAATCTGTGCCTTTAGGGTGGTTTCGACCCCCTGCTTGAGCGTCATGTCCACCGCAGAGCAACCCTGGCAACCGCCGCCGAACTTCAGCACGGCCGTTTTTCCCTGCTCGGGGTCATCAATCACTTCAAGCAGGCTCACATTGCCGTTGTGGGCAGCCAAACCGGGGTTGATTTCGTTGTAGAGGACATAGTTGATCCGCTCTTCGAGGCTGGCGTCAGCGCCCAGACTAGGCACCTTGGACTTGGGCGCCTTGAAGGTCAGCTGGCCGCCAAAGCGGTCCTTGTTGTAGTCGATTACGGCGTCCTCGAGGTAGGAGACGCTCTTGCCCTCGATATAGGCCGGGAAGGCCGGATAATCAATCCGCACATCCCCTTCCTGCTCCTCGCCGCGGGTGCAATAGGCCATGCAGCATTCGGCGCGAGGGGTTCCGGGATTTTCAACGAAAATGCGGACGCCGATGCCCTCGGAATCCTGCTTGGCAAGCAGGTCCTGGAGGTAGGCCTGGGCCGCTTCGGTGATGGTGATCTTGACGATGTCGCTGTCGGCCATGGTAATTCCTAGCAAAATACTTGGTCTTTTGGCATTGTACTTAAGCCCGCCGCGAAATGCGACCCGACCTTGGCCGCAGGCGGGCAAATTTCTTGCGCGGCGCCCGCGCCGCCGTCCCGCGCCGCCGTAAAGGAGACCCCGACTTCCGGCGCGCCGTGCAGGCTC
>DASSUO010000282.1:0-12516 GCA_035706925.1 Moraxellaceae bacterium | reverse complement strand
CAGTGCGGCAATCGCCGCCGCTGCCACCCCTGCGTAGAGGCGCTCACTCACGGGCGCCCCCCCGAGGATGGCGCCCAGCATGGTTTTACGGGAAACCCCCACGAGCAGCGGATAACCCAGCGCCACGAGGCGTGGCAGGGCTACCATGAGGTCGAGATTGTGCGCCAGGGTCTTGCCAAAACCAAAGCCCGGATCGAGCAAGAGGCGCTCCGTGCCGATGCCCGCCTCGCAACAGGCGTCGACTCGGGCCAGCAGGAATGTCTCCACCGCCGTGCAGACGTCGTCGTACCGGGGAGCCGCCTGCATGCTGTCCGGCTCGCCCTGCATGTGCATGAGGCAAACCGGCAAGCCGCTGGCGGCCGCCGCCTGCAACGCGCCGGGGCGCACGAGCGCCCTCACGTCATTGATCAGCCCGGCACCGCGACGGGCAGCCTCCTGCATCACCGCCGGCGTCGACGTATCGACCGATATGACGACGTCCAGTTCAGCCGCAATGCGCTCGACCACCGGAAGGATGCGGTCAAGCTCCTCCTGCGCGGAAACCGGTGCCGCACCGGGTCGCGTGCTTTCGGCACCGACGTCGATGATGCGGGCACCCTCGCCCACCATGCGCGCTGCATGTGCCAGCGCGTCATCAACTGCCATGAAGCGCCCGCCATCCGAAAACGAATCCGGCGTGACATTCAGGATGCCCATGACCACCGGCTGACGCAGATCCAGAAGGCGGCTTCCACACTGCAGTACGCTCATCATCGCTCCAAAAAGCAACGGGCCGCTGACGCGGCCCGGTACAGTTTCCTCACCCCCAACCGGGGCGACCCGATTCAGTGCGATGTTGCGGGGCCGCCGATCGGCGGAAGATGACCTCCCTCGCGGGGCGCAGGAGCCGGTTCATCTACCGTCGGCTTTCCTGCTGGCGAACCCGGCTTGTTGTTCCAGCCCTTCGGCGGCTCCGGATTACGCCCCTCCATGATGGCATCGATCTGGTCGCGGTCGAGCGTCTCGTACTGCATGAGGGCATCGGCCATGATTTCCAGCTTGTCGCGATTGTCGACAAGAATCACGCGGGCACGCTGGTAGCAGCCGTCGATGATGGCGCGGATCTCGTTGTCGATATCCATTGCCGTCTGGGCGGAAACATTCTTGCGCTGCGTCACGGACCGACCGAGGAAGACCTCACCCTCTTCCTCTTCGTACATGATCGGGCCCATCTTCTCGGACAGCCCCCACTTGGTGACCATGCTGCGAGCCATTTCAGTGGCTCGCTGGATGTCATTGCTGGCGCCGGTAGTGACCCCTTCGAAGCCCAGGGTGAGCTCCTCGGCGATACGGCCGCCGAACATTGAGCATATCTTCGACTCGATCGCGCGCTTGGACCAGCTGTAGCGATCATCTTCGGGAAGGAACATGGTCACACCCAGAGCGCGACCGCGCGGAATGATCGACACCTTGTAGACCGGATCATGGTCGGGCACGAGTCGTCCGACGATGGCGTGGCCCGCCTCGTGGTAAGCCGTATTCCGCTTCTCGGCCTCCGACATGACCATGCTCTTGCGCTCGGCGCCCATCATGATCTTGTCCTTGGCCAGCTCGAATTCGTGCATCTCGACAGCCTTCTTGTTGGACCGCGCGGCAAACAGGGCCGCCTCATTCACAAGATTGGCAAGATCGGCACCCGAAAAGCCCGGCGTACCACGCGCGATCACCGAGGGATCGACATCGTCGCCCAGCGGCACCTTGCGCATGTGAACCTTGAGGATCTGCTCGCGCCCGCGAATATCCGGAAGACCGACCACGACCTGGCGATCGAAGCGGCCCGGACGCAACAGGGCATTGTCGAGAACGTCCGGGCGGTTGGTGGCGGCAATCACGATGATGCCGTCACCCGTCTCGAAGCCGTCCATCTCGACCAGCAACTGGTTCAGGGTTTGTTCGCGCTCGTCATGCCCGCCGCCGAGGCCGGCGCCACGGTGACGACCCACCGCGTCGATTTCATCAATGAAGATGATGCAGGGCGCCTGCTTCTTGGCCTGCTCGAACATGTCACGCACGCGGGACGCACCCACACCTACGAACATTTCGACGAAGTCGGAGCCGGAAATCGAGAAAAACGGCACCTTGGCTTCGCCGGCGATGGACTTGGCCAACAGCGTCTTGCCGGTGCCCGGGGGACCGACCATGAGGATACCGCGCGGAATCTTTCCGCCGAGCTTCTGGAACTTGCCGGGATCGCGCAGGAAGTCCACGACTTCCTTGACGTCTTCCTTGGCCTCGTCGCAGCCGGCGACATCGGCGAAGGTGGTCTTGATCTGGTCTTCGGACAGGAGTCGCGCACGGGACTTGCCAAAGGTCATGGGTCCGCCACGGCCTCCGCCCGCACCACCCTGCATCTGTCGCATGAAGAACATGAAGAGCACGACAATGAGGAGCACGGGGAAACTCGCCACGAGGAGCTGCATCCACACGCTCTGCTGTTCCGGTGCAGCACCCTCCACCACCACTTTCTTGTCGAGCAGGGTCGGCATGAGGCGGTCGTCGGGGGCCGACGGCCGCACCGTCTTGAACGACTCGCCATTCAGGCGCTCACCCGAGATATTGAGCCCCTCGATCTTGACCTTCTTGACGTCGCCATTGTTCACGGCGGTCACGAATTCGGAGTAATTCAGTGTCTTGACCGTGGACTGCTGGCTGATGTTGCTGAACACGAACACCAGCACGCCGGCGATCACCAGCCACAGAATCAGATTCTTTACCATGTCGTTCAAGGGAAACCCCCGTGGAGCCCGGAACTGCGGGCAGGCGATACGTAGCGAAATTATAGAACCCGCCCACAGGTCGCAAGGCTGCAGGGGGTGGACTTACGGCCTGTTGCGCATCAAGGGCTGTTCCTGCCGACGGGATCAGCCAGTGAACTCCTGGGCGAGCAGATAGACTTCCGGGGAGCGGGGGCGCGAGGCCTGGGGCTTGCGGGACTTCAGGCTTTTGAAGTGTGCCTGAACCTCTTTGCGGTAGGCATCAAATCCTTCCCCCTGAAACACCTTTACTACAAAACTGCCGCCCGGCTTCAGCACCCGAACTGCCATGTCGAGTGCCAGCTCGCACAGGTACATGGCGCGCGGCTGGTCCGCGCCCGTTCCCGACATATTGGGGGCCATGTCCGAGATTACAAGGTCGGCCGGTTCGCCTCCGAGTGCCTCAAGGATGCGGTCGAAGACCTCCTGCTCACGGAAGTCCCCCTGAATGAAGGAAACGCCGGGCAGACCGTCCATCGGCAGGATGTCGGAAGCAACCACGCGACCGCGGTCGCCGATGACGCGAGCCACGTACTGGGACCAGCTGCCGGGCGCCGACCCAAGATCGACGACGGTCATCCCCGGCCGGATCAGGCGATCCTTCTCGTTGATTTCCTTGAGCTTGTAGGCCGCCCGGGAACGAAATCCCTCTTTCTGGGCCAGCTTGACCCACTGATCGTCCCAATGCTCGCGCAGCCAGGCCTTGCTGGACTTGCTGAGACCGGTATTCTGGAATTTTTCCGCCATAGAGAGTGCGCTCGGGATGAGCCTTGACCGGATTGCCGCTAGAATGGCCGCCTTTTTACCAGAATCCCCCATCAAAATCAGGTGATCCGCCCATGCCCCTCTCCATTGCCGAGAAGAAACGCTTCCGTCGCATCGGCCACGAACTCAAGCCGGTGGTCATGACCGGCAATGAAGGCCTGTCCGAGGGGGTGGTCGCCGAGGTGGACCGCGCGCTCGAAGACCACGAGCTCATCAAGGTTCGCATCAATGGCGAGGATCGCGATGCGCGCGCCGAGGCCATGCAGACCCTGGCCGCGCAATGCAAGGCCCAGGTCGTCCAGGTGATCGGCAAGATCGTGCTCCTGTACCGCCCTGCGCGAAAGCCCAATCCCAAGCTGTCGAACCTGTCACGTTACACCCACCTGGAAGGCTGACCGGCTCATTACCTCGCCTGAAACAGGAAAGCCGGCCTGATTCCGGCTTTCCTGTTTCGGGCCCCGACAGTGCTAATGCATTTTCCGGCATCGCGAACCGACGTCGGGCCATCCCACGCACCTGCCGCCACCCGGCAGGCGATCCGGCCTGTCGGCATCACTGGCGTTGGCTTCACGGATCAGCAAGGCATTCTGCTCGCCACGGCCGCCCGCGCGGGAATCACCCGCGATTGTGGCCGGCCACAGGAAGCGCGCGCGATGCGGGGTCAGAACCGGGGGGCCGGTGGCGGCTGCAGTGCGGCCGGCGAGGCCTTGAAGCGGGCAATGGCCTGGAGGATCGCCGGAAGCTTGGCTTGAGCGGCGCGCTCACCTTCGAGAATGCTTTTGTGTCGCGCCTCGAGCTCGGCGATGCCGGTACTCAACACGCTCGGGCTGATCACCACGTCCGCGGCAGCCAACTCTTTCTCGAGCGATCCCAGCGCCATGATGCTGATCGTCTGATCAAGAATGCTCAGCATGCCGGGCGCGGAGCCGGCCTTGGGGCGCGAGGAGATGTCGACGGCGATGACGATGTCCGCGCCCATGTCACGCGCGGTCGACACAGGCACCGGACTGACGAGGCCGCCATCAACGTAGCGGTGCCCGGAAATCACTGCCGGCAGGAAGACATTGGGAATTGAGCAGGAGGCCCGCACGGCCTGCCCCGCATTACCCGTGATGAAGGCCGTCTTGCGCCCGGTATCCATGTCGGTCGCCACAGCTGCAAACCGGATGGGGAACTGCTGGATGGAGCGGTTGCCGACCTGATGGTTCACATAGTCCTGCAGGCGCCTGCCTTCAACGAACCCCTGCGAACTCAGTGTGAGATCCCGGATATCGGACTCCTGGAGGGCAAGCGCGACATCCTGGAGATCGAATGGGTTTTTCCCGCTTGCATACATGCTGCCAACGAAGCTGCCGGCACTCGTGCCCGTCACGATGCGCGGCTTGATGCCATGCGACTCGAGCACTTTCAGCACGCCGATATGGGCAAAACCTTTCGCCCCTCCGCCACCGAGGGCCACCGCAATCACGGGCTCACGCGGCGTGGGAGGTGGTGCGACCGGCACGACCGGGGTCGGCACCGGGACGGGTGCAGGCGCCGGCGCAGCGCAGGCCGCGAGCAGGAGGGCAACGAAGGAGGCAGCTAGGACGCGCATGAGGGTTCTGGCATTACAGGACAGGAAGGCAGTGCGGACCGCACAAAGCACAAGGGGGCCGAAGGCCCCCTTGCATTACACGTAACGGACGTCGGCGATTTCGTACTCGACGACGCCTGCCGGCGTCTGGATGCCGACAACGTCGCCCTCTTCCTTGCCGATCAGGCCACGGGCAATGGGTGAATTCACCGAAATCTTGTTGGCCTTGATGTCGGCTTCGTCGTCACCAACGATCTGGTAGGTCTTGGTCTCGTCGGTATCGACATTCACGATGTCGACCGTCACACCGAAGATCACCTTGCCGGTCTTGGGCATGGTGGTGACGTCGATCACCTGGGCATTCGAGAGCTTGCCTTCGATGTCCTGGATACGTCCCTCGATGAAGCCCTGCTGCTCGCGCGCCGCATGGTACTCGGCATTTTCCTTGAGGTCGCCGTGCGCACGCGCCTCGGCGATGGCCGCGGAAATGCGCGGACGCTCAACGGACTTGAGATGCTGCAGTTCGGTCTGCAGGGCGTCATGACCCTGCTTGGTCATCGGATAGCGCTGCATTTAGACGATCTCCTTGTGCAGGTCCTGCAGGCGACGCACCTCGGCAGTCGCTTCCGCACGCAGGGCCTGACAGACAGCTTCAGCGCCGCTGATGGTGGTCGTGTAGTAGACCTTGCCCTGGAGAGCGCTGCGGCGGATCGAGAACGAATCCTGCTGAGCCTGCTTGCCTTCGGTGGTGTTGATGACGAGGGCGATCTCGCCATTCTTCAGCATGTCGACGATATGCGGACGGCCTTCGGTCACCTTGTTCACGCGCTGGCAGGCAATGCCTGCCGCCTCGAGCTCGCGCTGTGTGCCGCCGGTAGCGACCAGCTCGAAGCCGAGAGCGGTGAGTTCGCGGCCGATCTTGGCCAGGTGGGCCTTGTCGGTGTCGCGCACGGAGATGAAGCAACGACCACCGGTGGGCAGGCGTTCATTGGAGCCCAGCACCGCCTTGTGGAAGGCTTCGCCGAAGCTCGCGCCCACGCCCATGACTTCGCCGGTCGATTTCATCTCGGGGCTCAGGATGGGATCCACGCCCGGGAACTTCGCGAAGGGAAACACGGCTTCCTTCACACTGAAATAGGGCGGAATGATTTCCCGGGTGAACTGCTGCTCGACGAGGCTCTTGCCGGCCATGCAGCGCGCTGCCACCTTGGCCAGCGACGTGCCGATGCACTTTGACACAAAAGGAACGGTACGCGAGGCGCGCGGATTCACTTCGAGCACATAGACATCACTGCCCTTGACCGCAAACTGCACGTTCATGAGGCCGGACACGCCGAGTTCGCGCGCCATGGCGATCGTCTGCTCGCGCATCACATCCTGGATGGACTGCGGCAGGTTGTACGGGGGCAGCGAACAGGCGGAATCACCGGAGTGAATGCCGGCCTGTTCGATGTGCTGCATGATCGCGCCAATCACCACGTCCTTGCCGTCGCTGACGCAGTCCACGTCAACTTCGATGGCGTCGTCGAGGAAGCGGTCGAGCAGCACGGGGGAATCATTGGACACCTGAACGGCTTCGCGCATGTAGCGGCGCAGCTCGTCTTCGTTGAACACGATTTCCATCGCACGCCCACCCAGCACGTAGGACGGGCGCACCACCAGCGGGTAGCCGATCTCGGCCGCCAGCTTCACGCCCTCTTCCGCCGAACGCGCCGTACGGTTGGGAGGCTGGCGCAGATTGAGGCGCTCGACCATCTGCTGGAAACGCTCGCGGTCTTCGGCGCGGTCGATGGCGTCGGGGCTCGTGCCGATGATGGGCACGCCGGCTGCCTCGAGGGCACGCGCCAGCTTCAGCGGCGTCTGGCCGCCGTACTGCACGATCACGCCCTTGGGCTTTTCGAGGCTGGCGATTTCCAGCACGTCTTCCAGGGTCACCGGCTCGAAGAACAGGCGATCGGACGTGTCGTAATCGGTCGAGACTGTTTCCGGGTTGCAGTTGACCATGATGGTCTCGTAGCCGTCTTCGCGCATGGCGAGAGCAGCGTGGACGCAGCAGTAGTCGAATTCGATGCCCTGGCCGATACGGTTGGGACCGCCGCCCAGCACCATGATCTTGTCGCGATTGCTGGGATTGGCCTCGCACTCCTCTTCATACGTGGAGTACATGTAGGCGGTGCTGGTCGCAAATTCGGCGGCGCAGGTGTCGACGCGCTTGTATACCGGCTTCACGCCCAGTTCCCAGCGACGCTTGCGTACTTCTTTCTCGGACACGCCGAGCAGGGTGGCAAGGCGGGAGTCGGCAAAGCCCTTGCGCTTGAGGCGCCACAGGGTGTCCTTGTCGAAGCCGGCAAAGCCGGTCTGCTTCACGCGCTCTTCTGCCTTGATGATGTCCTAGATCTGCACGAGGACCCAGGGATCGATACCGGACAGCTTGTAGATCTCGTCGACGGTCATGCCGTCACGGAAGGCGTCGCCCACGTACCAGATGCGCTCCGGGCCGGGATTGCCGAGCTCGTGACGCAGCTTGGCCTGCACTTCGTCCTTGTCGCCCTTCACCTTGGGATTGAAACCGTCGCTGCCGACCTCGAGGCCGCGCAGCGCTTTCTGCACGGATTCCTGGAAGGTACGACCGATGGCCATGACCTCGCCCACCGACTTCATCTGGGTGGTGAGGCGCGGCTCGGCCTGCGGGAACTTCTCGAAGTTGAAGCGGGGAATCTTGGTGACGACGTAGTCGATCGACGGCTCGAAGGAGGCCGGCGTGGCGCCCTTGGTGATGTCGTTCTTGAGTTCGTCGAGCGTGTAGCCCACGGCCAGCTTTGCGGCCACCTTGGCGATGGGGAAGCCGGTGGCCTTGGAGGCCAGCGCGGAGGAGCGCGACACGCGGGGGTTCATTTCAATCACGACCATGCGGCCGTCCTTCGGATTCACACCGAACTGGACGTTGGAGCCGCCGGTTTCCACGCCGATCTCGCGCAGCACGGCGCAAGAGGCGTTACGCATGATCTGGTATTCCTTGTCCGTGAGCGTCTGTGCCGGAGCGACCGTGATGGAGTCGCCGGTATGCACGCCCATGGCATCGAAGTTCTCGATGGAGCAGACGATGATGCAGTTGTCGTTGCGATCGCGCACGACCTCCATCTCGTATTCTTTCCAGCCGATCAGGGATTCATCGATGAGCAGTTCGCGTGTCGGCGAGAGGTCGAGGCCGCGCTCGCAGATCTCGACGAATTCTTCACGGTTGTAGGCGATGCCACCGCCCGAGCCACCCATGGTGAAAGATGGGCGGATGATGGCCGGGAAGCCGGTGGTCTCGAGCACCGCGAAGGCTTCTTCCATGTTGTGCGCAATGCCGGCGCGCGGGCACTCGAGGCCGATGCGGCGCATGGCCTGATCGAAGAGCTTGCGGTCTTCGGCCATGCGGATGGCGTCCTTGGAGGCGCCGATCAGCTCGCAACCGAATTTCTCGAGTACGCCGTGCTTGTCGAGATCGAGCGCGCAGTTGAGCGCGGTCTGGCCACCCATGGTGGGCAGTACGGCGTCGGGACGCTCTTTCTCGATGATGCGGGCAACGGTCTGCCAGGTGATGGGCTCGATATAGGTGGAGTCGGCCATCACGGGGTCGGTCATGATGGTGGCCGGATTGGAGTTCACCAGGATGACGCGGTAGCCCTCTTCACGCAGGGCCTTGCAGGCCTGGGCGCCGGAATAGTCGAACTCGCAGGCCTGGCCGATGACGATGGGGCCGGCACCGATGATCAGGATGCTTTTGATGTCAGTACGTTTTGGCATGACTTACTTCCGGGCCTGCATCAATTCAATGAAATGGTCGAACAACGGCGAGGCATCGTGCGGACCGGGACTGGCTTCAGGGTGACCCTGGAAGCTGAAGGCCGGCTTGTCGTTGCGATGGATGCCCTGATTGGTACCGTCGAACAGCGAACGGTGCGTCACGCGCAGGTTGGCGGGCAGCGAGGCCTCGTCGACCGCGAAGCCGTGGTTCTGCGAAGTGATCATTACCGTCCCGGTTTCGACGTTCTGCACCGGATGGTTGGCACCGTGGTGGCCCAGCGGCATCTTCACGGTGCGGGCACCGGAGGCCAGGGCCAGCAACTGGTGGCCGAGGCAGATGCCGAACACCGGGATGTCGGTTTCAAGGAACGCCTTGATCGCGGCAATGGCGTAATCGCAGGGCTCGGGATCCCCCGGGCCGTTGGACAGGAAGATGCCGTCCGGATTCAGGGCAAACACATCTTTCGCGGGAGTCTGGGCGGGAACGACGGTGACGTCGCAGCCGCGGTCCACCAGCATGCGCAGGATGTTGATCTTGACGCCGAAATCGTAGGCCACGACCTTGAACTTGCGCGGCTCGGTCGGGGTGACGTGACCATCGCCCAGCACCCAGGAGCCTTCGGTCCAGGGATAGGACTCCTTCACGGACACAACCTTGGCCAGGTCCATGCCCTTGAGTCCCGGGAAGGCTTGCGCGGCCGCCAGGGCCTTCGCTTCATCAATGTGGTCTCCCGCCAGGATGGCACCGTTCTGGGCCCCCTTTTCGCGCAGCAGACGGGTGAGCCGACGGGTGTCGATGTCGGCGATGCCCACGATGTTGCGGCGCTTCAGGTAATGCGAGAGGTTTTCCTGGCTACGGAAATTGCTCGGGATCATGGAGAGGTCGCGAATGACCAGGCCCGAGGCCCACAGCACGTGCGACTCCTCGTCCTCCTCGTTAACCCCGGTGTTGCCGATATGGGGATAGGTCAAGGTGACGATCTGGCGGGCGTAGGACGGATCCGTGAGGATCTCCTGATAGCCGGTCATCGACGTATTGAAGACGACCTCGCCGGCCGTCAGACCGTCGGCACCGATGGAGACACCCCGGAAGACGCTGCCGTCTTGCAGGACCAGAATGGCGGGCTTGTTCAAACCTACCTCCGAGAAGGGTTGCGGGCGGGGTATCCCCGACGGGTCCTCCCCGTTCGGAAGGAACCCGAAGGGGCGTCGCCACCGGGGACGCGGCCGTAAAAAAGCGAGAAAGAGGGACTCCTTCTCGCTTTTTTTATGATTTGGGGGTGGCCGGAGCACGCGGCGACCCGCGTCAGGCACAAGTGGGGCCGAATTCTACGGAAATCCCCCTTTACTGTCCAACCGACCACGAACCGTGATCCCGCGCACACTCCCGGTGGGAACGACCGCACAGTAGTAGCCTGCCGCCGGTCGGCGGGACCGCGCTTGCCCGTCCCTCCCCCGTATGCTGCCATGTCCCTGGCAATGGAGCCCTGCCAGGTGGACGACGGACCCCGTCCTGTTAGTACAACCACAGGTTTGCCATGGAACAGACCGAACTCGATACCCTGCGCCAGCAACTCAATAACCAGGGCTGGCGCCTGCGATTTCCGCTGTCGCTCGAACAGGAGTTCCAGCGGGACTACGCGGAGCGCTACCGTACCCACATGCAGTTGGCCATGCTGCTGGGCGCCCTTGCGCTGCTGGCCTGCGGCGTCATCGACCCCTTCTGGATGCCATCCGTGGCCGCCCAGCTCTGGACCGTCCGCCTGCTGGTGGTCGTCCCCCTCCTCGGTTTGCTGATGCTCTCGCGCAGCCGCATCGGGGAGCGCCACATGCAGCCCCTGGCGGCGACCGCGAGCTGCCTGTCGGTCGCCGGCCTGGTCGCGCTGTCCCTGAATGCCATCGAGCCCTTCAACCACTACTACTCCGGCGCAATCACCCTGGTGATGCTCGTCGTGTTTGTCCTGTCGCGCATGCAGTTCAACTGGGGCGTGGGCTCTGCCGTGGTCATGCTGACCCTGCTGAACGTCGGACTGTTTTTCTTCAGCAAGGCCGACTTCAAGCTGATCACGATCAACAACTTCGTCAGTTTCTCGTCGGCGGTTTTTGCCCTGGTCGGCACCTTCCTGATCGAACGAAGCCTGCGACAGAACTATCTGCAATCCCGGATGCTGGCATTCCAGAACACGGATCTCGAGGAATCGAATCTCCGCCTCCAGTACCTGACCGCCATTGACGGGCTGACCCAGATCGCGAACCGGCGCTCGCTGGACATGACGCTGAGCACGGAATGGCAGCGGGCACAGCGCAAGGCAGAGCCGATCGGCATCGTGATGATCGACGTGGACCACTTCAAGCTGTTCAACGATACCTATGGCCATGCCGCGGGTGACGAGTGCCTGCGCGGCGTGGCCGGTGCGCTCAAGGATTTCGCGCGGCGCCCCGGCGATCTCGCGGCCCGCTATGGCGGCGAAGAGTTCGTGCTCGTGTTGACCAATGCGACGGCGGAGCAGGCGGAGCTGGTCGCGGAGAGGGTGCGTGACAAGATCCTGGCGCTGGCGATTCCGCACCAACGCTCCAGCCATGGCAATGTGACGGCAAGCTTTGGTGTCGCCAGCCTGGTTCCGGGCGCCGAGCATGGGGGGCCGGAAGCCCTCCTGCTGGCAGCGGACAAGGCGCTTTACCGGGCCAAGGAATCCGGACGCAACCGCGTGATGGTGGGCGAACCGGAGGTGGCGGTCGCAGTGGCATGAAGCGGGCAACTGCCGGGGCTGATTGTCTCGGACGCATGAAAAAGCCGGCAAATGCCGGCTTTTTCATGGGCAATGACCGGGGAACGAACTTCCCCGGTTTGCGCTTTATCGCTTAACGGAGATCAAGGACGTCGCGCATGTCATAGAGGCCGGCGGGCTTGTTGGCCAGCCAGCAGGCGGCGCGGACCGCCCCATTGGCGAAATTCATGCGACTGGTCGCCACGTGGCGGATTTCCACCCGCTCGCCCTCGCCAATGAACATCACATTGTGATCACCGACGATGTCGCCACCGCGAATGGTCTGGAAACCGATGCTCTCGCGGGCACGCGGGCCGGTGTGGCCGTGACGCTCGTACACCGCCACCTTCCTGAGGTCACGGCCGAGAGCGCCGGCAACGGCTTCACCCATCATCAGGGCAGTACCGGAGGGCGCATCGACCTTGTGACGGTGATGGGCTTCCACCACTTCGACGTCGACCGTGTCGCCAAACGTCTGCGCGGCGAGCTCCAGCAGGCGCAGCGTGACATTCACGCCGATGGAATAATTGCCGGAGTAGACGAGTGCCGTTTTGCCCGCCGCTGCCGACAGGACGGCCTTCTGCTCGTCGGACAACCCGGTGGTACCGATCACGATCTTGCGGCCCGCACCTGCACAGGCCTTCACATTGGCGACTGTTGCGGCCGGGATGGTGAAATCGATCAATACATCGAAGTCATCCAGTACGGCATCAAGACTGCCACTGACCTTCACGCCCAGCGCACCGATGCCGGCCAGCTCGCCGGCGTCGGCGCCGATGAGGGATGAATCGGGCCGCTCAAGTGCGGCCGCCAGCGTCGCGCCTTC
>DASSUO010000281.1:0-2291 GCA_035706925.1 Moraxellaceae bacterium | reverse complement strand
CTGGTCCTGGCGGCGCAGTTCGAAAGCTTCCGTGATCCGCTGATCATCCTCTTCTCGGTGCCGCTGGCCATGCTGGGCGCCGTTGCTGCCTTGAAGTGGACCGGGGGGACGCTTAATGTTTACAGTCAGATCGGACTGATCACGCTGGTCGGCCTGATCAGCAAACACGGCATCCTGCTAGTGGAGTTCGCCAACCAGTTGCAGGAAGCGGGGCGAGGGCGCGTCGAGGCAGTCATTGAGTCTGCTTCCCTGCGCCTGAGGCCCATCCTGATGACCACGGCGGCCATGGTGCTGGGCGCATTGCCGCTGGCGCATGCCGTCGGAGCGGGTGCGGAAGCGAGGCATCCCATCGGTTGGGTGATTGTGGGCGGCATGTCGTTGGGGACGTTGTTCACGCTGTTCGTGGTTCCCTGCGCCTATCTGGTGCTCGGGCGGCACCATGTTGCGGCAACGGACAGCGTTTTGGCGGAGCCGGCGAGCGGGATTTCGTGAAGTAGCGCGCCATGATCACCTGCGGGTGACGGTGCTTTTGAGGACCAAGCAGTCATGTCGCGAACCTTCGAGTTGCCGACCCGGAACGTCATTTCCGAACTTCTGCAAAAGCCGTCACTGGCTGAGGTTGCGCAGGCGCCTCACTTCAACGGCCGCCGCTTTTTCAATCCGTGGATCAAGGATGCACGTGACTACGGCAAGCTGTTCAACTGGTTGCTGACCCGCGAACGCAATACATGGCCAACCGGCCTCCGGAACCAGGCATTCCCGAAGCCGACAGCGCATTACAGTGATGATCCGGCGAACTGGAAAGTCTGGTTTGTGGGGCACGCGACCTTGCTGTTGCAGATCGGCCCCTGGAACTTTCTGACGGACCCGGTCTGGTCGGAACGTTGCAGTCCCTTTGCCAATATGGGCCCGAAGCGTGCCAGGCCTGCCGGGATCGCCTTGGAAGACCTCCCCACAATCCACGCTGTTTTGCTGAGCCATAATCACTATGATCACCTGGATCTTGCCAGCCTGCTCTGGCTGCATGAGCGGGACCACTGCCGGGTGGTGACCGGGATCGGCAACAGGGTTTATCTGTCCCGGTACGGGCTGGACGTGACTGAACTGGACTGGTGGGAGTCCTGTCGCATCAATGAGGACGTGCATCTGCATTATGTGCCGGCTCGTCACTTCTCTGGTCGCGGCATGCGTGACCGCAATGCCGCGCTCTGGGGCGGCCTGTCGGTCATGACCCCGGCAGGGCATGCCTATTTCGCCGGGGATACCGGTTACGCGCCGCATTTCCGAGAGATCCGGGAGCGCTTGGGCGCTCCCCGCGTGGCCTTGTTGCCGATTGGCGCCTATGAACCCCGTGAGCTGATGCGCGAGGTGCATATGAATCCTCTCGATGCCGTCATGGCGCACCAGGATCTTCAGTCAGTGTTATCGATCGGCATGCATTTCAACACGTTCCAGCTCACCGATGAGTCGATCGACGCGCCGGTGCGCGACCTTGGCACGGCCTTGGCCCGGCAGCAGGTTGATCCTTCATCGTTCATTACGCTGGCGGAAGGGAGTGGACTCGAGGTCCCCCCGTTCCCGTGACACTGGCATGAGCGGACAATTCTCGCCATCATAGACAGATAGCCTTGTCATTAATGCGGGAATGATCATGAAACGTTTATGGGCGGTTTCACTATTACTGAGTGCGGCCGGGCAATGTGCACACGCGGGCGACTATTTCCTGACCGGGGACCAGAAGAAGGAACTGATCGTGCGCGGGCAAATGCACGATGAACAGGACCGCTTGTATGATGTCTGGATTGTGCCGGGCTATGTCGTGCCGGGTCGGAACGTCCGGGAGGGGTGGCGCAAGGCCGGCGATATCCTGCAGGAATACGGCAAACCGAAATTCTACAACGACATCGGAAAGTTCAGCCACGATACCTGGAATTTCGGTCGACGGCAGATCTTGCGTGATTTTGCGGTCAAGGGCACCCGTGAGGCGTGGTCCTCCGATATGGAAGTTGCGTCGCGTCGCACCCGGCAGCGAGTCTTCGGCTGGTGGTTGGCCTATCCTTGGGGCGTGCTGGAGGCAACCACCGAATCCGCCGTCCGCTTGTTGGGCGGTATTCCGGTCGGGGTCGCGGTCAGTGCTTCCGCCTATACGGTGGTTCCTATCGGGTATGGCGCCGCCCCGTTGGTGGGAAGCGCCGGAGTGGCGTTGGGGCAGGGGACCGTCTGGCCCTTGACCGCAGCCACGTGGAATACCATGGTGGCTCCGCCATTGGCCGTGTTGGGACAGCGCCCCG
>DASSUO010000280.1:0-9434 GCA_035706925.1 Moraxellaceae bacterium | reverse complement strand
ACTCACCGCCAGTCCTGACTGCCCGGCCCCTCGAGCCAGCGCCGTCGCCGTATCGACGCAGCGCCCCACCGGACTGGAATGGAGGGCATGCAACGGTCCCGGCAAGCGCGTTCCCCACTCCTCGGCCAGACGAATCCCTTCCTCGGTCAGGGGCAGGTCGTAGCCGGCAATCCCGTTGGGCGCCTCCTCCCGAACCGAGTGTCGCGACAGCAGGATGAGCGGCCGGTCGGCAGGCAGCAACGCCACGGCCGGTGCCATGTCGGGGTGCAGCTCGGCCATAACGCCTCCGGATCGCAAATCCTCTGATAAATCAGCAGTCTACACGAATATTCCGGAGGGCGGGAAAGACCGTCGCCGATGCTGGACAGACAGGACAAAAAGGCGGTACGCATCGGACAAAATGGCTGTTTGTATAATACAAAATGCCACATTCTACCCGTACTGTCTTGGACATAACCCGCAAACATCCGGGCCCCATTCCCGCTCGCCTCCCTCGTCCGGGAGATGCGGGAAACACTCCTGATCTGGCAAACCGGTGCACCCGGCTCGGACAGGACATCCAAAAGCCGATTCTTCGCGTATTGGCACCAGGAGGTAAGCATATGCGAATCGCAGTAATCGGCTCCGGCATCGCCGGGCTCTCGGCAGCCTGGCTGCTGGCACCCCACCATCAGGTTGTCCTGTACGAGGCCAACGACTACGCGGGCGGGCACAGCAATACAATCGACGTCACGCTGGATGGCGTCACCCACCCGGTCGACACCGGCTTCCTGGTCCACAACGACCGGACTTACCCCAACCTCATCCAGCTGTTTGCCCACCTGGGGGTAGATACGCCGGCGAGCGAGATGACCTTCTCCGTGTCGCTCCCCCCGGAAGGCCTCGAATGGGCGGGCAGCAATCTGGCCACCCTGTTTGCGCAGCCCTCCAATTTATGGCGGCCGGACTTCTGGCGGATGCTCGCCGACATCCTGCGCTTCAACCGCCAGGCAAACTTCCTGCTGGAAGCGGCGCGGCAGAAGAAGCCGACCCTCGGCCAACTCCTCGATGACCAGGGCTACAGCCAGGTCTTCCGACGCTGGTACCTCTATCCCATGGGCGCGGCCATCTGGTCCACGCCGCTGACGGGCATGGAGGCCTTTCCCGCCGAAACGTTCCTGCAGTTCTGCCTGAATCACGGCTTGTTGCAGATCCTGGACCGGCCGCAATGGAAAACCGTCCGGAACGGGGCGCGCCAATACGTCGAGGCCATGCTTCGGCTCCTGTCTGATGTACGACTTTCTTGTCCGGTCACGGCGGTAGTACGTGAGGCAACCGGTGTCCGGGTCACGAGCGCGGGCGGCACTGAACTTTTCGATCACGTCATTCTTGCCACGCACACAGACCAGTCCCGGGCATTGCTACAGGACGCGACCCCGGCGGAACATGAGGTCCTCTCCGCCATTGCCTATCTGCCCAACACGGCATGGCTGCATACCGATGCTGGCCTCATGCCCTCGCGACGCAAGGCGTGGTCGGCCTGGAACTACTACAGTCGCGCCGGGGTCCCGGGGGACAGTCCCGTGGCCGTGACGTACTGGCTTAACCGCCTGCAACCCCTGCCCTTCACCTCGGATGTGTTCGTCACGCTGAATCCTCCGCAGCCCCCGTCGGCCGATAGTGTGATCCGCCGCATCGAATACGCCCATCCACAACTCGATCAGGCGGCCTATGCTGCCCAGTCCCGGCTCGATGCCATTCAGGGGCGCGACCGCGTGTCGTTCTGTGGCGCCTGGGCCTCCTACGGATTTCATGAAGACGGCCTCAAGTCCGGAATGAAAGTCGCCCGTCAGCTTGGTGCCCGCATTCCCTGGGTGCCCCATGACTAAGCCCTGGCTTTTCCGCGGGTTCGTGGTGCATACACGACTGCATCCGCACAAGCACCACTTCCGCTACCCTGCCCTGTTTGTATGCTTTCCGCTGGCGCGCAAGCAGGAGTTGTCCGGCCCCCTCTTCAGTCTCGACCGGTTCAACGTGTTCAGCTATCACGAAGCCGATCACGGCGACGGCCAGAACGGTGATGCATGGGCCAGGAACATCCTCCACCGCTTCGACATCGAGGCGGGCGGAGAAATCTGGCTGCAAACCCTGCCCCGCATCCTGGGCTTTGTCTTTAACCCGGTGAGCTTCTGGTACTGCCACGACACGGCGGGCGATTTGCGCGCGGTCATTTGCGAAGTCAACAACACCTTTGGCGAACGTCACTGCTATCTGCTGACCGCACCGGAAAATGCGGTGATCACGCAGGCCACGGACTTGCACGCGCGCAAGGTCTTCCATGTCTCCCCGTTCTTCGCCATCGAGGGTGAATACCGTTTCCGTTTTTTGCTGCATCCGGCGCGACGCACCGTGCGTATTGATTACAGGGTGCAGGACCGACCCGTGCTCATGACGGCTGTGACCGGGGAGGCGCAGCCGCTCTGCACGAAAAACCTGCTGCATTCGCTTGTGACCCTGGGCTGGGCCACGGTCATGGTTGTCGTCCGGATCAACTGGCAGGCCTTGCGACTCTGGCTCAAAGGCACCCGATTCCACACTAAACCGCAACCTCCCCAACAGGAGATTTCGTCATGACGTCTGTCGCCACCACTCCTTCCGACATTCGCGCGGTTCCGGCCGTCGCGCGCGGCTTCCTGCGCCTGCTGGACAGTCTCGGGGCCGGTTCGCTGCGGCTCGTCACCCCCTCCGGTGAGCACCTTGTGTTCAGAGGTGAACACTCTGGTCCGGACGCCACTCTCCGCATCAACGACTGGTCAGCCTGCGGCAAGATTCTCAAAGGGGGCGACATCGGTGTCGCTGAGTGCTATCGCGATGAACTGATCGATACGCCGGACCTTCTGGCGCTGCTGATGCTCGCACTGGCTAACCAGGATATCCTGGAACAAGCCCTGCATGGCAGTTTCTGGGGCACGCTGCTGTACCGGCTTCGCCACCTGATGAACCGCAACACAAAAACCGGCAGCCGCAAGAACATCCACGCGCACTACGACATCGGCAACGACTTTTACCGGTTGTGGCTGGACCCGTCGATGACCTATTCGTCCGCTCTCTTCCACGACGGAACCGAGCCGCTCGAAGCGGCACAGTACGCCAAGTATGACCGCCTGCTCGACCTGCTGGAGGTCAAGGCCGGCGATCATATTCTCGAGATCGGCTGCGGCTGGGGCGCGCTCGCCGAGCGCGCGGCCACACGTGGCTGCCGTGTCACCGGCATTTCGCTGTCGAGTGAACAATTGGCCCATGCCCGTGAGCGGGTACGCGGAACGCCTGCGGAGCGCCTCACCGACTTTCGTTTCCTCGATTATCGCGACCTGGAAGGCCGGTTCGATGCCATCGTTTCCATCGAAATGCTGGAGGCCGTGGGCAAGGAGTTCTGGGGGGGATACTTCAATACCCTCCGTCGCTCGCTGAAACCCGGCGGCAAAGCGGCCCTGCAGACAATCACGATTGCCGACGAGCGTTTTGACAGCTACCAGAGCGGTACCGATTTCATCCAGCAATACATATTCCCCGGTGGCATGTTGCCCTCCCCGTCAGCGCTCAAGCGGCACATCCGGCATGCCAGCCTCGACCTTCTGGACATTCACTCCTTTGGCCCGGATTACGCCAGGACCCTGCGGCTTTGGCGCGAGAACTTCGAGGCGGCCCTTCCCGCCATTCGCGGGCAGGGCTTTGACGAGGCCTTCATCCGGCTCTGGCGGTTCTATCTTTGTTATTGCGAGGCGGGCTTCCTGACGGGACGCACCAGCGTCTACCAGGTATTGATGACCTACTGAGTCGACTTTCAGACAGTCCGGGCGATTCCTCGCCCGGCGATGCGGAGGGCAGAGATCATGCCAGACAGTAGCGGCGAATCGAGACTGCCAATTCAGGCCGTCGAGCGGGAAACAGGCGTGTCAAAGGAGCTGCTGCGCATGTGGGAGCGCCGCTATTCCTTTCCCAATCCTGACCGGGACGAACAGGGCGATCGCATCTATTCTCAGGAACAGATCAACAAGCTTCGCCTGCTTCGACGCCTGATCGATAACGGATTCCGTCCCGGGAAGATCGTCGGCCTGCCCATTCCGGAACTCGAAAACCTGCTGCGATCACGGTATTCGTCCACACTGGCCGCCGCACCGGAAATCGAGACGGAACTCCTCGCCACCCTGAAGAGCGGTGACGTCCATCAGGTCCGCGACTACCTTTCGCACCAGCTCATCCGCATGGGCCTGCAGGCATTCATTCTCGAATTCCTGCAGTTTGCCACTCCCATCGTTGGTGATGCCTGGATGCGGGGCCTGATCGAAATCCATGAAGAGCATTCCTACACCGAGCAGGTGCAGAACCTCATCCGGAATGCAATTGCCGGCTTGCGACCCACTGTGTCGCCGCCACGGGTGATGATTACCACGCCGCCTGACGAAGGCCATTCGCTGGGCGTGCTGATGGTCGAAGCCCTCCTGCGACTGGATAGCGTCGACGCCCTGTCCCTTGGGCCCATGATGCCGGTTCGCGAAATCGTGCAGTCGGTCCAGAAGAACCAGGCCGATATCGTCGCGCTGTCGTTCAGCGCGTCCTTTCCTTCCGGAAAGGCCGTCGAGTTCCTGGAGGAAATCCGCTTTCGCCTGCCGATGACCATCGACGTGTGGGCCGGCGGCAGTGCCCTGCGCGGGAGCCGCCGCTCCGTGGAAGGTGTCGAGCTGTTTCAGGACCTGGAGAGTATCCGCAGCGCCGTTCAGATCTGGCGGCGACGCCACGAGCGCAGACTGGAGCGCCGGCAGTGACCCGTCGTCTCGTCTGGCTGCGGGCAGATCTTCGTCACATCGACAACACCGCGTTGCTGGCGGCCTGTCAGGAAAGCGCTGACGAGGTGGCCTGCGTCTACGCGATCACTCCGGCGCAATGGGCTGCCCACGATGTGGCGCCTGTCCGGGTGGACTTTGAGCGGCGCCAGTTGCACGCGTTGCGGCACGATCTCGATGCGCTGGGGATTCCCCTGCTGATGATCCACGTCCCCGATTATGCCGGATTGCCCTCCGCACTCGTCGATCTGGCGCGCAAACACGACGTATCAGACATCCATGCCAACCGGCAATATGAAGTCAACGAACAGGCGCGTGACGTGAATGTGCAGCAGCGCCTGCGCGCCGCCGGCGTCACGTTCCACCTTCACGAGGACCAGTGCCTGGTCCCTCCCGGTACAGTGCTGAAGGCGGACGGCACCTTCTATTCAGTCTTCACGCCGTTCAAGCGCGTCTGGCTGCAGCGACTTGAAGTGGCGGGCGCCCCGCCCCGACCAGCGCCTAACCGCCGTCGGTCCGCCTTCACGCAAAGCGATGCCGTGCCGGACCACTTCCCCAGCTACCCGGCCGCCGTGCATACGTCTGCTGCAGATACATCCGCGTTGGGCACGGCCACCGCAGTCATCGCCAACGCAAAAAAAATCGATGTTACCGAGTGGTGGCCGGCAGGCGAAAATGCGGCACTGGACCGACTGCGCCAATTCGCCGCCACTTGCATCCGGAACTATGACACCCAGCGTGACTTTCCGGGACACGACGGCACCAGTCGCCTGTCACCCTATCTTGCGGCCGGCATCCTGTCGCCGCGCCAATGCCTGAATGCCGCGCTACGTGCTCGCAGCAGCCACCCACCCGGGAGCAATGGCGTCGATACCTGGATCAGTGAACTGTGCTGGCGCGACTTTTACAAACACGTCCTGGTGGGCTGGCCCAGAGTGAGCCGGCATCGCCCCTTTCGACTGGAGACCGATCCGGTCCGGTGGCGCCACGACAAAGAGGAGTTCGGGCGCTGGTGCGAAGGTCGCACCGGATTTCCCATCGTCGATGCCGCCATGCGCCAGCTCAACGCCACCGGATGGATGCATAACCGGTTGCGCATGATCGTGGCCATGTTCCTGACAAAGGACCTGCTGATCGACTGGCGCTGGGGCGAGAAATACTTCATGCAGCATTTGATCGATGGCGACCTCGCCGCCAACAACGGCGGCTGGCAATGGTCGGCGTCCACCGGAAACGACGCCGCCCCCTACTTTCGCATCTTCAATCCCGTGACACAGGGCCGCAAATTCGACCCGGACGGAACCTTCATTCGCGAATGGGTGCCCGAGCTACGGCACTTCGACGGCGATGTGCATGACCCGCACAGCCAAGGCCAGGCCACGCTCTTCACGGACTACCCACCGCCCATGGTCGACCACAGCGCCGCAAGGGAGCGCACGCTGACCGAATTCCAGCGCGTGCGAGCCCTTTGACACAGCGTTTCCGTGACGGCCTCAGGCCGGATGCAGCTCTTCGAACAGCGAACGGAACTCGTCGGTGAGCTTGTGCTTGGGTGCCAGGTGGATCAGGGGCAGCGCCTTCTCGTGCGACTCCTTCATCACGACCGACGACGACAGCGACGCATTCAGGATGGGCAGACCTTCCGCACGCAGCTCTTCCACGAGCTTGACCGGCAGGCTGGCGCGCGGCTGGAACTGGTTCACGATGATGCCTTCAACTTCCAGCTCGTCATTGTGGTCCGAACGCGCCTCGCGGACGTTGTCCAGCAGCGTGTAGAGGGCACGACGCGAGAAGGCGTCACAATCGAAGGGAATCAGGCAGCGCTGGGCCGCGATCAGGGCGGACAGCGTGTAGAAATTGAAGGCCGGGGGCGTATCGATGTAGATCGCCTCGTACGCGCTGGACAATGACTTCAGCGCGGCGGCCAGCTTGAAGATCTTGTGCTTGCTCTCCAGCAGGTGCTCGATTTCGCCGAGCTCCGGGTTGGAGGGGATCACGAACAGGTTCTCGTGCGGCGTCGCGTGAATGAACTCCGCCATCGGCTTCTCCTTCAGGTTGAAGGTCAGCGACTGGGCGAAGAACTGCCCGATGTTGGGCGAGAGTTCCGGCTTGTCCCGGGTGAATTCGGCCGCATCGCCCAGCAGGTATTGCGTGGCGTTGCACTGCGGGTCCAGATCGACCACCAGGGTCCGCTTGCCACTGGCCGCACTGATGGCTGCCAGGTTCACGGTGATGCTGGACTTCCCTACCCCACCCTTCTGATTGAAGATCACGCGACGCATTCTTTGACTCCGCAGGCGCTCGTTGCGAGAAGCGGCGATTGTAGCGATGACGACCTCATCCGGATACGACCCTGTTCAGGAAATCGCCAGGATGCAGCCCCCTCCGTCCGCTCCCGTGCCAAACCGTCGGGAGCCGGCCGGCCCCGAGGCCTGGTTCCCGGGTCGAACATGCAACCAGGCAACCCAGCGGCTTAGTGGCTTAGTGGCTTAGTGGCTTAGTGAAAAAACCAGTAAGCCACCAGAATCGCCACCACCACCGAGACGAAATCGGCAAACAGTCCGCAGGCCAGTGCATGGCGCTCGTGACGAATCCCGACAGCACCGAAATATACCGCCAGCACGTAGAAGGTCGTTTCCGAGGAGCCCTGGATGATGGCCGCCACCCGTCCCGGAAAGGAATCCACTCCGTAGTGCTGAAATGTCTCCAGCATCAGCGCTCTGGCTCCCGAGCCGGATAGCGACTTCATGAAAGCCGTCGGTAGCGCGGGAACGAAATCGGTATTCAGTCCACACCAGGCAATGAACGCACCGAGACTCCTCAACAGCGCATCAAGCGCCCCGCTCGCCCGGAATACCGCGATGGCCACCAGCATGGCGACAAGATAGGGAATAAGGCCTACCGCCACCTCGAAGCCCTGCTTGGCGCCGATCACGAACGTTTCATAGACGTCGATTCCCTTGCGCCACCCCGCCAGCAGGAACACCACGATCACGCTAAGCAGGAGGAGATTGCCCACCAGCGCGGACCGCACCCCCAGTAACTCTGGCGGTGCGCTGGTAACGAAGGCGACCAGCCCCCCCATGACCAGTGCCATGCCCCCAAGATAGGCCAGCACGACCCTGTCCCAGATCGGCAGCTTCTGGATCCAGGCCGTCAGCAACAATCCGGCCAGTGTTCCAGCCGCCCCTGCGATGAGGATGGGTAAAAAGACACTGGCCGGATTGGCCGCCCCGAACTGCGCCCGATAGAGGAATACCGTTACAGGAATCAGCGTGACCGAGGCGGTATTCAGGACGAGGAAAAGAATCTGCGCATTGGTCGCCGTGTGCGGCGTCGGGTTCAGGGACTGCAGCTCCCGCATGGCCTTTAGCCCGAGCGGCGTCGCCGCGTTATCCAGGCCCAGCATGTTGGCGGCCAGGTTCATGGTGACGGCGCCGATCGCCGGATGTCCGGCCGGCACTTCCGGCATGAGGCGCTGGAACAGGGGAGTCAGCCAGCGACCCAGACGCTCGATGAGGCCCGCCCGCTCGGCAATCTGGAAGAGTCCCAGCCAGAGACACAGCAGCCCCGTCAGCCCGATGGCAACGTCCACCGAAAGACGTGCCGCCTTGAAGCAGGCATCAACCACGGCCGCAAAGATTTCCGGCTGCCCGCCCAACGTGGCCTGTACGAGACAAGTCAGAAAGGCGATCAGGAAGAATCCCAGCCAGATCCGGTTAAGCATGTGTCCGTCCACCCCGAAGGCCCACGAACCATACCCGCGGGCAAAGCGCGAATGATGGCATGAAACCCTCCCGCGGCGGGCACTCACCTTGTAGCGGGGATTAGGCCACGGTTGTCGCACCCCGCGTGGCATTCAGATTCCGGGCGGCTAGTCTGGAACAGGACAGGCTGAAAAAGGATGCGCCATGAGCTTCCGTATCGGCATCAACGGGTTCGGCCGTATCGGCCGCCTGGTCGCCCGCCACATAGCCGCCCTGCAGGGGCCGCTCGTCATCTCGCACGTGAATGATCCCGCCCTGGGCGCTGAGGAAGCCGCCCACCTTCTCGCATTCGACAGCACGCACGGGCGCTGGTCAGAGCCGGTGCAGGGCCACGGCGAAACGCTGCAGTTGGGTACGCACCGTGCAGGCTTCAGTGCCGAACGGGATCCGGCACGTGTCGCCTGGCAGGACAGGGCCGACCTGGTCATTGACTGCACCGGCCGCCTGAAGACTTCCAACGATACCGCCGCCTTCCTGAACGCCGGTGTGCCACGCGTCCTTGTCTCACAGCCGGTGGACGGCATTCCCAACATCGTGCTCGGCGTGAATGACCGCCTTCACGATCTCCCCCGCGCCACCGCCCTGTCGGCCGCTTCCTGCACCACGAACTGCCTGGCGCCGGTCGCCAGCGTCATCGATGAGGCGTTCGGCATCCACCAGGGCTACGTGACCACCATCCATGCCCTCACCAATGATCAGGCTCTTCTCGACCAGGCACATGCGGACTGGCGCCGCGGCCGCACCGCAGGCGCCTCCCTCATCCCGACCACCTCGGGATTCGCCAAGGCGATTGGCCGCGTCCTGCCGGAGCTTGAAGGCCGGCTCGACGGGTTTGCGATTCGCG
>DASSUO010000279.1:0-3280 GCA_035706925.1 Moraxellaceae bacterium | reverse complement strand
GCCAAGGCCACCATCGTGTCCGCCGCCGCCCGCAAGGAATGCCGCGGTGCCCACACCGTGGTCGACTACGAGCGTCCGGTAACCGATGCCGAGTGCCCGCTGGGTCGCAACGACAAGGAGTGGATGAAGCACTCCCTGTGGTACCGCGAAGGCAACCGACTGGACTACAAGCCGGTGAAGCTGATCCCGCTGTCGGTGGAATCCGTTCCGCCCAAGCCGCGTACCTTCTAAAGCGCATTCCTCGAATGCGGCTCCGCCGCCATCTCCCGCGCGGAGGTGGCGACCGGGGCGGATGCGGGAGGGCAGGGCAAACGTCCTGCCGCCTGAACAGAATTGAAAGAGGCACACCATGAGCGACGTGCGTATTTTTGAAGTCTACCGCTACGATCCGGACAAGGACGAAGCGCCCTACATGCAGACCTACGAGCTGGACATTACCGGCAGCCGCATGCTGCTGGACGTGCTGATCCAGCTGAAGCAGCTGGATGAGTCGCTGAGCTTCCGCCGCTCCTGCCGCGAGGGCATCTGTGGCTCTGACGGCATGAACATCAACGGCAAGAACGGTCTGGCCTGTCTCATCAACATGAAGACGCTGCCGAAGAAGATCGTGATCAAGCCGCTGCCCGGCCTGCCCGTGATCCGTGACCTGGTGGTGGACATGACCATGTTCTACAACCAGTACGAGAAGGTGCAGCCGTACCTGATCAACAACACGCCGGCACCGGCCGAAGAGCGCCTGCAGTCGCCCGAAGCGCGTGAAACGCTGGATGGTCTGTACGAGTGCATCCTGTGTGCCTGCTGCTCTACGTCCTGCCCCAGCTTCTGGTGGAATCCGGACAAGTTCCTGGGTCCGTCTGCCCTGATCTGGGCCTACCGCTTCCTGGGCGACAGCCGCGACACCGCGACGGCCGAACGTCTGGAGAAGCTGGCCGATCCGTTCAGCGTCTTCCGTTGCCGCGGCATCATGAACTGCGTGAGCGTGTGTCCGAAGGGCCTGAATCCGACCAAGGCCATCGGGCATATCCGCAACATGTTGCTGAGTCAGGGCGCCTGACGGCTTCCCCGGCAAGGGGCATGGAGGAATACCCCCGGCATCGGCCCGTGCGCCGCTGTCCGGGGGCGTAAAACGAGCCGGCGTTCTTGCCGGTCAGGGGCTGGTGATGTGGCTGGCCCTGCAGGTACAACGCCGTGCCGAGATGGTGAGCAAGCCATCCTGTTTTTCCGCCGATAACCCCGGCGAAGACAGCCGTTTTAGGCGTCCAGCAGGTACACTTGGGCTGGATGCGGGTCGCGATGCCTTACCAAGGCCTCGCGGGTCAAGGTCAAGAGAAGGCGATACAGCACCCGTGCGCAAGAGGACTCAGGCGCCGGACTTCTCTAATCGGGAACATCAACATGCAAGATGGGCAAATGCTGCGCCAGTGGAGCACATCACAGCTCTCCGCTGAGAACGCGGCCTACGTCGAAGAACTCTACGAGCAGTTTCTTGTTTCTCCCCAGGCCGTGCCGGAAGACTGGCGCAGCTATTTCGAAAAGCTCCCCCGCGTCAACGGTATTGCCCAGGACACTCCGCACAAGGGCGTCCGCGAGCAGTTCCTCCTCCTCGCCAAGAACAGCACCCGCTCCCAGGCCCTGCCGACCAGTCGCGTCAGCACCGAGCACGAGCGTCGCCAGGTCGCGGTCCTTCAGCTCATTGCCGGTTATCGCAACCGTGGTCACCAGAAGGCTCGCCTGGATCCGCTCGGCCTCATGCAGCGCGCGCATGTGCCTGACCTCGATCTCGCCACGCACGGCCTGACGCCGGCCGACCTCGACACGGTCTTCAATACCGGCAACCTGGCTATCGGCAAGGAAGAATGCACGCTCGGCGAGATGGTGCAGGCGATGGAATCCATCTACTGCGGCTCGATCGGGGCCGAGTACATGCACATCGTGAATACGGCCGAGAAGCGCTGGATCCAGCAGCGACTCGAGAGCGTCCGTGGCAATCCGAATTTCTCCGGTGACACCAAGAAGCACATCCTTGAGCGCCTGACAGCGGCAGAGGGCCTCGAAAAATATCTCGGGACCAAGTATGCCGGAGCCAAGCGTTTCGGCCTCGAGGGCGGCGAATCCCTGATTCCGCTGATTGACGAAACCATCCAGCGCGCCGGGTCCTACGGCGTCAAGGAAGTCGTTATCGGCATGGCCCATCGCGGCCGCCTCAACGTGCTGGTCAATATCCTGGGCAAGAATCCGTCCGACCTGTTCGGCGAGTTCGAAGGCAAGATGTTCACCAAGCAGGGCTCGGGTGACGTCAAGTATCACCAGGGCTATTCGTCCAACGTCATGACCCCGGGCGGTGAGGTTCACCTCGCCATGGCCTTCAATCCTTCGCACCTCGAAATCGTCTCGCCGGTGGTGGAAGGCTCCGTGCGTGCCCGCCAGGATCGTCGCAACGACTCGCACCGCCGGCAGGTGTTGCCGATCAGCGTGCACGGCGATGCAGCCTTTGCCGGTCAGGGCGTGGTCATGGAGACCTTCCAGATGTCCCAGACCCGTGGCTATCACACGGGCGGGACGATCCACATCATCGTCAACAACCAGGTCGGCTTCACCACGAGCCGCCAGGAAGATGCGCGCTCCACCGAGTACTGCACCGACGTGGCGAAGATGGTCCAGGCACCGATCTTCCACGTGAACGGCGATGACCCTGAAGCGGTTTTCTTCGTCACCCAGCTCGCGCTGGATTTCCGCATGGAATACCAGAAGGACGTGGTGATCGACCTGATCTGCTACCGCCGTCGCGGTCACAACGAGGCCGACGAGCCTTCGGCGACGCAGCCGCTCATGTATCAGGCCATCGGCAAACTCACGACCTCGCGCGGCATTTACGCTGATCGCCTGGTCAAGGCGGACGTGTTGCCGCAGCTCCAGGCCGACGACATGGTCGAGGAGTACCGCAAGGCCCTTGATGCCGGTCAGCACGTGGTCAAGGCGCTGGTGCGTGAGCCGAACAAGACGCTGTTCGTCGACTGGACGCCTTATCTGGGCCATGCCGTGGTCGATGAATGGGATACCGGCGTTCCGCTCAAGACGTTGCAGGACCTCGGCCGGAAGATGGAGAAGTATCCGGAGGGATTCATCCTGCAGAAGCAGGTGCAGAAGGTAATGGAAGACCGGTCTCGCATGTGGGCCGGTAATCTCGAGTTCAACTGGGGCGCGGCCGAGACCCTGGCCTATGCCTCCATCCTGAACGAAGGCTTCATGGTGCGCCTCACCGGCCAGGACGTGGGCCGCG
>DASSUO010000278.1:0-2520 GCA_035706925.1 Moraxellaceae bacterium | reverse complement strand
ACGCCTCCAGCTCGGTGATATCCGCCTCGTCAAACTGGGTGACATGCGGAATATGCACCCAGGCGCGGTGCAGGTTCTTGGCCGACAGGGCCTGAATCCGCGTCAGCGGCTGGATCTCGACCGGTCCCCACTTGCTGAAGTCGATCACCGGCAACGGCGGCAATCCGTTGCCCGGCGCGGCAGCCGGCTCGCTCACGACGGGACGGCTCAGCGCGGACTTGACCCAACCATGCACGTCCTCCTTGAGGATGCGCCCCTTGGGACCGGTTCCGGTCACGCGCGCCAGATCCACACCCAGCTCGCGCGCCAGACGACGGACGGCGGGGCCGCAATGCAGGAGCGCACCGGCGACGGGCGGGGCGACCCGGACCGGTTCCGGCGTCTGCGCGGCAACCGGAGCGACCTGCGGGACCATTGCCGGAACAGGCGCAAGCACTGGGGCAACCGGCGCACCCGCCGCCTCCACACGCAGCAGCACCATCCCCTCGCTGACCTTGTCACCCAGCCGGACACAGACCTCCCGGACGACGCCCTCCAGCGGCGAGGGCACCTCCATCGTCGCTTTCGCCGACTCCAGCACCAGGATGGCCTGCTCCGGCCGCACGACGTCGCCCGGCTTGACCAGAATTTCAATCACGTCCGCATGGTCAGTACCCAAGTCCGGCGCTTTGACCTCCTGCAGTCCGCCCACCGGGACAGAGGCCTGCTCCGGAAGCGACACCGCCGGTACGGCGACAGGCACAGGCTCCGGTGTCGGCTCATTCACCGGCAGGAAAACCGGGGCGGCGGCTCCCGCGACCTCCACCCGCAGCAGCAAGGCCCCCTCGGATACCTGGCTGCCCACAGCGATCACGACCTCTTTCACCACCCCGTCCACCGGGGACGGCACCTCCATCGACGCCTTGGCCGACTCCAGCACCGCAATGGTCTGCTCCTTGCGGATCGTATCGCCGGGTTTGACCGGGATTTCAATCACTTCGGCGCTTTCCGTCCCGAGATCGGGAGCCTTCACGTCCTGCAACATGCGTGTTCTCCGTCAGACCAGGGGCGCAAAGGGCTTGTCGGCATCGATGCCGAAACGCTCGATCGCATCCTGCACCATGCTACGGCCGATCACACCGTCATCCGCCAACGCATTGAGCGCAGCGATGGCGATGAAATAGCGATCCACCTGGAAGTGCGCACGCAATTGCTCGCGACTGTCGGAGCGACCAAAACCGTCTGTACCGAGTGTGATGTAGGGCAAGCCCTGCGGCAGGAACGCCCGGATCTGCTCCGCCACGATGCGCATGTAATCGCTGGCCGCCACGATGGCCCCCTTCACGGAACGCAGTTGCTCCATCACCCAGGGCACGCGCGGCTCCTCCAGCGGGTGCAGGTGGTTCCAGTGCTCGCAGGCCAGCGCCTCCTTGCGCAGCTCATTGAAGCTGGTCACGCTCCAGACATGCGCGCGGATGCCGTAGACATTGAACAGCAGCTCGGCGGCCGCCTCGACCTCGCGCAGGATCGTCCCGGAGCCCAGCAGCTGGACTTCGTGGCTATGCCCCTCCGTCGCCGGACGCAGCAGGTAGAGACCGCGACGAATGCCCTCCTCCGCCCCGGCGGGCATCGCCGGATGGGGGTAGTTCTCGTTCATGGTGGTCAGGTAATAGAACACCCGCTCGCCATCCCCGTACATGCGCTTCAAACCGTCCTGAAGGATCACGGCCAGCTCATGGGCGTAACAGGGGTCGTAGGCCACGCAATTGGGAATCGTGCTCGCCAGCAACAGCGAATGGCCGTCCTGATGTTGCAGCCCCTCGCCGTTCAGCGTGGTGCGTCCGCTGGTCGCGCCCAGCAGGAAGCCCTGCGCCTGGATATCGCCCGCCGCCCAGGCCAGATCGCCGATACGCTGGAAACCGAACATGGAATAGAAAATGTAGAACGGCACCAGCGGATAGCCGTGCATGCTGTACGCCGTCCCCGCCGCGATCCAGGCGCTCATCGCGCCCGCCTCGTTGATACCCTCTTCCAGGATGCGCCCTTTCTTGTCCTCCTTGTAATACATCATCTGCTCGGCATCCTCGGGGGTGTACAGCTGTCCCACATGCGAGTAGATCCCGAGCTGGCGGAACATCCCCTCCATCCCGAAGGTCCGCGCCTCGTCCGGCACGATCGGGACCACCCGCTCGCCCAGATCCGGCATTTTCACCAACAGATTCAGCAGACGCACAAAAGCCATGGTGGTCGAAATCGGACGCTCCGAGCCCTGAAGCACGGAGGCGAACGCATCCAACGCCGGCACCGGCACCGGTGTGTGGCGGTTGTTGCGCACCGGCAGGTACCCCCCCAGGCGTTCACGACGCTCATGCAGGTAGCGCAGCTCGGGACTCTGCTCCGGCGGACGGTAGAAGGGAACCTTGGCTAGTTCCTCATCGGTGAAAGGCATGTCGAAGCGGTCGCGGAAGCCCTTCAGTGACGCCAGGTCGAGTTTCTTGAGCTGGTGCGTCTTGTTCACGCCTTCACCGGCGCCGGTCCCGT